>NZ_JCAFUB010000005.1:0-396055 GCF_059370875.1 Stenotrophomonas sp. YJH_SMC_81
AAACGTCTGCAAGATGGACAATCATCCTTCCTGCAGGCGCCTTCACAAGATACCTGCGCATACTTTCAAAGATCCGGGGAAGTGGCCTCAGCGCCGTTCCCGTATGCCGCGAAGTTTCCTTCGTAGCGAGCCGCCCATTATGCCAGACTTTTTCAGTCCGTCAACACCTTCGTTCGATTATTTCGTTCGACGGTGGTGGGCGCCCTGGTGTCGCTGAAGCCCCTTGGTGGCGACCCCTGCGACGGGGGAGGAGAAGTATGTCCCCATTCCCATCATTTGTGAAGGGGGTGTGGCGATTTTTTTCACCGGATGTTGCATCTGTTCATGCGCCGCGCTGCGGCAGGAACCCGTGAAGAGCAGCCGAGCGTGGGCTTGGCTCTACAAGAGCAGAAGGAAGGGCCGGCTGGCGCCGGCCCTTCCTTCTTCTCAGCCAGCAACCAGGCGCACGCGGGCGAAGGTGCGCTTGCCGACCTGCAGCAGGCCTTCGAAGCCCGGCTGCAGCACCTGCTGGCCGTCTTCAACCACTTCACCGTCCACCTTCACCGCGCGCTCCTTGAGCTTGCGGTTGGCTTCGGAGTTGCTCGGGGTCAGGCCGGCCGCCGTCAGCAACGCGGCAATACGCAGGCCTTCGGCCGGGATCGCCACATCCTGCAGCGGCAACTGGGTGATGTCGCCCTGCCCGGTCACCGCCGCTTCCCAGCCGGCAATCGCCTGCTCTGCCGCCACGGCGTCGTGGAAACGGGTCGCCAGCTCACGCGCCAGGCGCAGCTTGACCACGCGCGGGTTCAGGTCGCCATTGGTCACCTGCTCGCGCAGCTGCACGGCCTCCGCCTGGCTGATGTCGAAGGACAGCAGCTCGATCCAGCGCCACATCAGGGTGTCGTCCACCTTCATGGTCTTGGTGACGATGTCGATGGCCGGCTCGCTGATACCAATGTAGTTGCCCAGCGACTTGGACATCTTGTTGACGCCGTCCAGGCCCTCCAGCAGCGGCATGGTCAGCACCACCTGCGGCTTCTGGCCATGGTGTTCCTGCAGGCCACGGCCCATCAGCAGGTTGAACTTCTGGTCGGTACCGCCCAGCTCGACGTCGGCCTCCAGGGCCACCGAGTCGTAGCCCTGCACCAGCGGGTACAGGAACTCATGGATGGCGATGGACTGCTGGGCGGCATAGCGCTTGGCGAAGTCGTCGCGCTCGAGCATGCGTGCCACGGTGTGCTGCCCGGCCAGGCGGATCATGTCGGCCGCGCCCATCTTGCCGAACCACTCCGAGTTGAAGCGGACTTCGGTACGGCTGCGGTCCAGCACCTTGAACACCTGTTCCTCATAGGTACGGGCGTTGGCCAGCACGTCATCGCGGCTGAGCGGCTTGCGGGTGAGGCTCTTGCCCGAGGGATCGCCGATCATGCCGGTGAAGTCGCCGATCAGGAAAATGACCTGGTGGCCAAGGTCCTGGAACTGGCGCATCTTGTTCAGCAGCACTGTGTGGCCCAGGTGCAGGTCGGGCGCAGTGGGGTCGAAGCCGGCCTTGATCCGCAGCGGGCGGCCTTCCTGCAGGCGCGCGCGCAGATCCTCGAGCTTGAGGATCTCGTCGGCACCGCGGCCGATCAGGGCAAGGGCTTCTTCAATCGAGGACACGTGACTACTCCCGGCAACGCCGATTCTTGTGTGGGGTGTTAAAGCAAAGTTAACCCGATTGGCTTCACAAAAGCCAATGGGCACAAGGGTTTGACGCGGTTTTCTCAGGTGTCTATGGTAACCGCCGATCAGGCCCGCGCTCCCGGGCCGCCAGGAAAAGACCGCCGATGCACAATTCCGAACAAGGGCGCGCACGCAAGCAGCGCTTCCAGGAACGCCTTCACGTCCTGCACGACAACGCCCTGCATCGGAAGCTCAGGCAACACCTTCCCGCCGCCTTCAATGAGCGCTGGACCCGCCGCCATTGGATGCACGCCAGCCTGTTTGCGACCATCGGCGCCCTGGTGGCGACGATCGTCCCCGGTTTCTCGCACACCATTGATGCGCCTTACGCGGACAGCCACACCAGCCTGGCGCTGCCGCTGCCGCCGTTGACCATGGCCCGCCAGCAGCAGGTGCCGGGCGACAGCTGGCAGGTGCTGCGCATCCAGCGCGGCCAGACCCTGAGCGACCTGTTCGACAAAGCCGGCATTCCGGCCAGCACCCTGCACCGGGTGCTGGAGCACCCCGGTGCGCGCGAGGCGCTGACCAAGCTGCGCCCGGGCGCCGAGATCGCCTTCGACATGCCGCTGTCCGGCGACCTGCGCAGCATCCGCTTCGATCGCGACGCCGACAACCGGGTGGAACTGAGCCTGACCGGCGATGACATCAAGGAGAAGGTGACGCGGCGCGAGACCTCCACGCGTACCGTGGTCACCAGCGGCGAGATCACCAGTTCGCTGTATGCCGCGGCCCGCCGGGCCGGGCTGTCGCCGTCGGCGATCGCGACGATGACCGACGACATCTTCAAGTACGACATCGACTTCTCCAAGGACCTGCAGCCGGGCGACCGCTTCAGCGTGGTGATGGACGAGACCTGGCGCGAAGGCGAGAAGGTGGACACCAGCAAGATCCTGGCGGCGACCTTCACCACCGGGGGCAAGACCTATTCCGGCTTCCGCTTCGACCGCAACGGCAAGTCCGAGTACTACGACATCAACGGCCGTTCGTTGAAGAAGAGCTTCATCCGCATGCCGATCCCGTTCGCGCGGCTGAGCTCGACCTTCGGCGCACGCAAGCACCCGGTGCTGGGCAAGATGCGCATGCACAAGGGCGTGGACTACGCCGCGCGCACCGGCACCCCGATCATGGCCGCCGGCGACGCCCGCGTGCAGTTCGCCGGCGTGCAGCGCGGCTACGGCAACGTGGTGATCCTCGACCACGGTCGCGGCCACACCACCCTGTACGGCCACATGTCGCGCTTTGCGAACATCAAGACCGGCCAGCGCGTGGCCCAGGGCACGGTGATCGGCTACGTCGGCTCGACCGGCCTGGCCACCGGCCCGCACCTGCACTACGAATTCCGCGTCAACGGCGAGCACCGCAACCCGCTGACCGTGACCATGCCGCCGCCGGAGCCGCTGAAGGGCGCCGAGCTGGTCGCCTTCCGCGCGCAGACCGCGCCGGCGATGGCCCGCATCCAGGGCATGGAGAAGCTGATCTACGCCGATGCCAGCCCGGCACCGACCAGCCGCGACGAGGCCGCCGCCGAGGTGGCCAGCGCCAAGGACAAGCAGTCGACCGGCCGCAAGCGCGGCTGAGCGCGCTGCGTTGACGAACAAGGACGCGGCAGCCCAAGCTTGCCGCGTCCTTTTTTATGCCCGCCATGAACACCACTGCCGACGCTGACGCCCCCCTGTACCTTGGCCTGATGTCGGGCACCAGCGCCGACGGCATCGACGCTGCGCTGGTGCAGTTTCCCGCGGGCGGTGGCTGCCGCTTCGTGCACGGCCTGACCGCCCGCTGGGAACCGGTGCTGCGCGCGCGGCTGGTGGCGCTGGGCGAAGGTGGCCCGTTGGATTCGCTGGAGGAGCTGGGCGAACTGGACGCGCGGATTGCGATCAACTTCGCCGAGGCTGCCAACCAGCTGCTGGCCGAAGCCGGCGTGGATCGCAGCCAGGTGCGCGCGATCGGCTCGCACGGCCAGACCGTGCGCCACCGCCCGCTGGCCGATCCGGCGTTCACCGTGCAGCTGGGCGACGGCAACCGCATCGCCGAGCTGACCGGAATCACCACGGTGTCCGACTTCCGTCGCCGCGACGTGGCGGCCGGGGGACATGGCGCGCCGCTGATGCCGGCCTTCCACCTGGGCATGCTGGGCGCCGCCGACGAGGACCGTGCCGTGCTCAACCTGGGCGGTATCGCCAACCTGACCCTGATCCCGCGCGAAGGCGCGGTGCGCGGCTTCGATACCGGCCCGGCCAACGCGCTGATGGATGCCTGGTGCCAGCGCCACACCGGCCGTACCTTCGATGCCGATGGCGCGTATGCCGCCAGTGGCGCGGTGGACGAGGGCCTGCTGGCCGGCTGGCGTTCGGACCCGTGGTTCGCGCTGCCGCCGCCGAAGAGCACCGGGCGCGAGCAGTTCCACCTGGCCTGGGCCGAGGCGCACATGGGGGAAGGCGAATATGCCGCTGCCGATGTGCAGGCCACCCTGCTGGAGCTGACCGCGACGACCGTGACCGACGCGCTGCTGGCGCAGCAGCCGCAGACCCGGCGCCTGCTGGTCTGTGGCGGCGGCGTGCGCAACCGGCAGCTGATGAAGCGGCTGGCGGCGCGGCTGCCGGAGGTGCAGGTGGAGTCCAGCGCGCTGCACGGGCTGGACCCGGAGTACGTGGAGGCGATGGGCTTTGCCTGGCTGGCGCAGCGGACGATGGACGGGCTGGCCGGCAACCTGCCGAGCGTGACCGGGGCGACGGGGCCGCGGATCCTGGGGGCAATCCACCTGGCGTGAGGTGGCGCCATCCACGCAGGGCGTGGATTCACCGGGCAGCCGAGCGTGGGCTCGGCTCTACCTCTACAAAGCCGCTAATCGAAGCCCTGCCCTGCGGGCAAGGCCTGCAAGGCGGCGATCGCATCGGAGAGGGCGTCCACTTCGGGATCGCCGAAACCGGAGCGGACCTCCAGTTCACTGCTGAACAGGCCCTGCTCCAACAAGGCGGCGCAGGTCTGTTCATGGGTCCAGCCGCGGGCGACCGCGACACGTCTGATACGTTCCAGCAGCAGCGGGTCCAGGTCCCGCAGCACAACGTCGGCCATGCTCACTTCCCCGTTCGCAAGGCACCGCCCCCTCGGCGCGTCGGGGGCGATGATCCCGCAGTCCGGGCGGGCAGGCAATCAGGCGACCGGTGGCGGCCCGCGGTCGGCGATCCGCGGCCACAGCCAGGCCAGCAGCAGCAGGGTCGGCACCACAGTGACCGAGCTGAGGATGAAGAACGTGCTGTAGGACGTCGCCTCAACGATGTATCCGGAGACACCGCCGATGAACTTGCCCGGCAGGTTGGCCAGCGATACCAGCAATGCGTACTGCGTGGCGGTGAAGTTGCGGTCGGTCAGCGACGACATGAAGGCCACCAGCACGGTGCCGGCGAACCCCTGGAACAGGTTGTCGGCACTGAGCGCGGCATAGAACGCCCACAGCTTGCCTGGGTTGTGCGCCATCAGCAGGAAGGCGAGGTTGGACATCGCCACGCCCAGTGCGGCCACCAGCAGCATGCGCCGGAAGCCGAATGCGGCCACCGCAATACCCCCCAGGAACGCACCGCCGATCCCCATCCATACGCCGAACAGCTTGGACACGGTGGCGATGTCGGCCTTGTCGAACCCCGAATCGAGATAGAACGGCCCGGCCATCACGCCGATCACCTGATCGGGGAACTTGAACAGGCCGACGAAGGCCAGCAGCACCAATGCCAACGCCACGCCATTACGGCTGAAGAAGCTGGAGATGGGCTGGACGAAGGCTTCGGCGATATCGATGCGACGCTGCACCGCCGTGGCCGGGCGCTCCGGCTCGGCGCACAGCAGGGTAGTGACGATCGGCAGCAGCATCAGCGCGGCCATCGCCAGGTAGGCGACGATCCAGCCTTCGAACTGCGCCAGGTACAGCGCGCCGGCACCGGCCAGGATCAGGCCGATCCGGTAGCCCAGCGTATAGGTGGCCGCCAGCGCGGCCTGCGCGGTCTGCGGAGCGATCTCGATACGGTAGGCATCGACCGCCGAGTCCTGGGTGGCGCCAGCGAACGACGCCACCAGCACCCACATCACCAGTGGCCAGACGCCCTCTTCCGGCCGCACGAAGGCCAGTGCGACCAGGCCGACCAGCACCAGCACCTGCGATACCAGCAGCCACGAACGGCGGCGGCCGAGCGCGCCCAGCAGCGGAAATGCATAGCGGTCCAGCAGCGGCGCCCACAGGAACTTGAGCAGGTAGAAGAAGCTGGCCAGGCTGATCAGGCCGATGCTGCCCAGGTCCAGGCCGACGTCGCGCAGGCGCGTGGACAGCGTCTGCGAAGCGATCAGCAGGAACGGCAGGCCACTGCCGAAGCCAAGCATGGCCATGGTCAGCGCCGACGGGGTACCGAAGGCGCGCTTGATGCCTGCCCAGCCCTTGTAGCTGACCGGTGTGGCGGCCTCGGTCACAGGTCGTAGTCCACGGTGAACGGGGCGTGGTCGGAGAAGCGCTCGTCGCGGTAGATCGAACAGCTACGCAGTTTGTCGCGCAGGCCCGGCGTGATGAACTGGTAGTCGATGCGCCAACCGACGTTGTTGGCGCGGGCGGCGCCGCGGTTGCTCCACCAGGTGTAGTCCTCGCCGGTGGGATTGAGCAGGCGGTAGGCATCGGCCCAACCGCGGCCGGCGGCGACATCGGTGGCCTGGCCGTGGTCGGCGCAGAGGGCGTTGAGCCAGTCGCGTTCCTCCGGCAGGCAGCCGGAATTCTTCTGGTTGGACTTCCAGTTCTTGATGTCCAGCGCCGAACGCACGATGTTCCAGTCGCCGCACAGCACGTAGTCGCGGCCGCTGCGCGCCCACTCCTCCAGGATCGGGCGCAGCCATTCCATCACTTCGAACTTGAAGCCCTGGCGCAGGTCACCCGAGCTGCCGGAGGGAATATAGAAGGAGACCACGCTGAGATTGCCGTAGCGCGCCTCGATGTAGCGGCCTTCGTCGTCGAACGGGGCCCAGCCCAGCGAGGTGATGACCTGGTCCGGCTCGCGCCTGCTGTAGATCGCCACGCCGCTGTAGCCCTTCTTGGTGATGGCGTCGCGGTAGAAGCAGTGATGGCCATCCGGACGGAACATCGGGTCGGTCAGCTGGTCTTCCTGGGCCTTGGTTTCCTGGATGCACAGGACGTCGGCGTCCTGGGCCCGGAACCAGTCCAGGAAGCCCTTGGTCGCGGCGGAACGGATGCCATTGGCGTTGAAACTGATGATGCGCATGCGGGGACCTGCGGCGGGAAACCGGGCAAGCATACCGGTTGCCCGTGGGGCTGCGCAGTCCGCCAGGCAACGCCGCGACAGGCTTCACGCGGGGCCGGACGAGCGCGAAACGCCCAGCTGGATTAGGATTTGTGCTCCAAATGAAGATGAATCGAGTTTTGATGAGCGACCACCGCCACCGTTTCCTGCAGCTGGCCCTGACCGCCGACGCCCTGCGCTTCGGCCAGTTCACCCTCAAGTCCGGCCGGCTGAGCCCCTATTTCTTCAACGCCGGCCGTTTCGACTCCGGTTCGCTGCTGTCCCAGCTCGGCGCCTGCTATGCCGATGCCATCGATGCCAGCGGGATCAAGTACGACGTGGTGTTCGGCCCGGCCTACAAGGGCATCCCGCTGGCCACCGCGATGGCCTGCGAGCTGGCCCAGCGCGGCCGCGACCTGCCGCTGTCATTCAACCGCAAGGAAGCCAAGGACCACGGCGAAGGTGGCCAGCTGATCGGCGCTGACATGAATGCCAAGCGCGTGCTGATCGTCGACGACGTGATCACCGCCGGTACCGCGATCCGCGAAGCGCTGGGCATCATCCGCGCTGCCGGCGGCACCCCGGCCGGCATCGTGGTAGCCCTGGACCGCCAGGAGATCGCCTCGGAAACCGACCGCCGCTCGGCGGCGCAGTCGGTGGCCGAAGAGGCCGGGATTCCGGTGATCGCCGTGGCGTCGCTGGCCGATCTGCTTGATTTCGCCTCCGGCAACCCGGAACTTGTGGGTTACCGCCAGCCGCTGGAAGCCTACCGGGCCCAGTACGGCGTCCGTTCGATCCGCTGACCGACCCAGGGGAAAGGTCATGTCCCGAGTTCCTGCCGTTCTCTTTGCCGGCCTGCTGCTGGCCGTGCCGTCCACCGTGCCGGCGCAGTCGCGCGACGGCGGCAAAGTGGAAAAGAAGCTGTACTGCTGGAACGAGGGCAAGGAGCGGATCTGCAGCGATTCGCTGCCAGCCGATGCGGTCAATCACGCCCGCGAGGAGTTCAACGCGAAGAGCGGCCTGCGCAATGCGCAGGTCCAGCGCGCGTTGACCGACGAAGAGCGCGCCGCGGCCAGCACCCAGGCGCAGCAGCAGCAGCTGGACCTGATGGCCGAGCAGACCCGCCAGCGTACCGAGCAGGCGATGCTGTCCACCTATGGCAGCGAGGAGGACCTGCGCCGGGTGTTTGCCGAGCGCCAGGAAGTGCTGGACAACAACCTCAAGACCGCCGAGTACAACGTCACCAGCCTGCGCGAATCACTGGTGGCGCTGCTGTCGGCCGCCGGTGACCGAGAACTGGCCGGTGGCAAGGTCGCCGACAAGCAGGCCGAGGCGATCCGTCAGCGGCACGTGCAGTTGCAGGCGCAGCAGCGCCTGCAGGCCGGGTTCCTGCAGCAGCAGCAGGCGCTGAAGGCGGAAATTGAAAGCACCCTGCAGCGTTATCGCGAGCTGAAGGGCGTGGCGCCAGCAAGCCAGGCACCGTGATTCGCTTGTAGAGTCGAGCCCATGCTCGGCTCCGCGTGACCTTGGGAAAGAGCAGCCCAGCATGGGCCCGGCTCTACAGTAGGCGGCGCCTGGTTACGGCTTGGCCCACGGAATTTATGCACTCTTTACGCGTCGGCACGGTCCGGCGCGTAGTGCGTTTATGGGCGGCAGGACGACGATGACGGCCTGAGGTGGAGGGGTTCCACCAGGACGCTATTGCAATGTCCCCCTGGCTGTCGTTGTTGTGTGGCGTGCTGGTGCTGGTCGCCGCCGCCTATCTCCTTTATGTCGTGCTGCGGCCCGAGTCGTTCTGAGCGGAGCCTGCCATGACCGAGATGCTTGTGATTATTGCCGCCAGCCTGTTGCTGGCGTGGCCGCTGGGCCTGTACCTGGCGCGGGTGATGCGCGGCACGCCGATGAGGGCCGACGTGCTGTTCAACTGGATCGAGAAGCCGCTGTACAAGGTGTTCGGCGTCGATCCCTCGCGCGCGATGTCCTGGCGCGGCTACGTGCTGGCCTTCGTGCTGAGCAACGCGGTGGTCGCCGTACTGACCCAGGCGGTGTTCATGACCCAGGCCTGGTTGCCGTTGAACCCGGACCAGATCCCGAACATGCGCTGGGACACCGCGCTGCACACGATGATCTCGTTCCTGACCAACACCAACCAGCAGCACTATTCGGGCCAGGCGCAGCTGTCCTACCTCTCGCAGATGACCGGCATCACCGGCCTGCAGGTGGTGACACCGATGATGGGCCTGGCGCTGGCGGTGGCCACGCTGCGCGCGTTGTTCTCGCGTGCGCCGCAGGCTGCGGCGGCCACCAGCACCGGCGATGACCGCCAGGTGGCGGTGGGCAACTACTACGTGGACGTGGTGCGCCTGTGCGTGCGCTTCCTGTTGCCGCTGTGCCTGGTGTGGACCCTGCTGCTGACCAGCCAGGGCGTGCCGTCGACGATGGCCGGTGGCCCGCAGGCCACGCCGATCGATGCCAGCGCCGGCATGGCCGGACAGAAGCTGCCGCTCGGCCCGGTGGCGGCGATGGTCGCGGCCAAGCAGCTGGGCGCCAACGGTGGCGGCTGGTACGGCCCGAACAGCAGCTTCCCGCTGGAAAACCCGACCCCGCTGTCGAACGCGCTGGAGATCGTCGGCATCCTGCTGGTGCCGATGGCGGTGAACTTCATGATCGGTGCGTTCACCGGCCGGCGCCGGTTCGGCGCCCTGGTGTTCAGCTGCATGCTGGGCATGTCGCTGCTGTCCACCGGCGCGATGATGTGGAGTGAAGGGCACAGTGCCAGCGCCGCCACGCCGCTGCTGATGGAAGGCAAGGAGGTGCGCTTCGGCGCCGACGGCACGGCGCTGTGGGCGGCGGTGACCACCCAGGTCTCCAACGGTTCGGTCAACGGCATGCATGACTCGCTGGCGCCGCTGAGTGGCGGCATCGCGATGGTCAACATGCTGGTCAGCGCGATCTGGGGCGGCATCGGCTGTGGCCTGCAGCAGTTCATCGTGTACCTGCTGCTGGGCGTGTTCCTGGCCGGGTTGATGACTGGACGTACGCCGGAACTGTTCGGCCGCAAGCTGGAGACGCCACAGGTACGCCTGCTGGCCCTGCTGGTGCTGCTGCAGCCGATCACCCTGCTGGTGTTCACCGCGATCACCCTGGCCGTGCCCGGGCTGGCCGCTACCTCCAACCCGGGCTTCCATGGCATCAGCCAGGTGTTCTACGAGTACGTCTCGGCCTACGCCAACAACGGCTCGGGCTTCGAGGGGCTGGGCGACGCCACGCTGTGGTGGAACCTGAGCTGCTCGCTGGTGCTGCTGCTGGGCCGCTTCCCGCTGCTGATCATCCCGCTGGTGGTGGCCGCGCAGCTGGCCGCCAAGCGCCAGGCGCCGGAGTCTGCCGGCAGCCTGCAGATCGAAACCCCGACCTTCGCCCTGACCCTGGTCTCGGTGATCGTCATCCTGACCGTGCTGCAGTTCATGCCGGCGCTGGTACTCGGCCCGATCGCCGACCACCTCAGCCTGGGACTGCACTAAGGACACCCCGATGAGTACCCACGCAAGTTCCACCCGTAGTTCCCTTGCCCCGCGCCCTGCGCTGCTTGATGGCGCCGGCCTGCGCCGTGCGCTGGTCGAAGCAGTACGCAAGCTATCGCCGATGCACCTGGTGCGCAGCCCGGTGATGGCGGTGGTGATGGCCGGCACGATCGTCGCCGCCATCGTCACACTGACCGGCAATGCGCCGCTGGGCTTCGGCCTGGCGGTGACCGCGATCCTGCTGGTGACCGTGTTGTTCGGCAATTTCGCCGAAGCAGTGGCCGAGGCGCGTGGCCGTGGCCAGGCCGCATCGCTGCGCCGCGCTCGCCAGGATCTGGTGGCGCGCCGCCTGGCCGCGCCGCAGCCGGGGGCTGCGGAAACCCAGGTACCTGCCGCCGAGCTGCGCCCGGGCGACCATGTGATCGTCAGTGCCGGTGAGCTGGTGCCGGCCGATGGCGAGATCGTGCAGGGCCTGGCCACCATCAACGAGGCGGCGGTGACCGGCGAATCCGCCCCGGTGCTACGCGAGGCCGGTACCGACCGTTCTGGCGTGATCGGCGGCACCAAAGTACTGTCCGACCAGATCATCGTGCGGGTGACCGCCGAGCCGGGGTACAGCTTCCTGGACCGGATGATCGCGCTGGTGGAGGGTGCCAACCGTCAGAAGACGCCGAACGAGATCGCGCTGACCCTGTTGCTGGCAGCGATGACGCTGACCTTCCTGGTGGTGGTGGCGACGCTGCCGGCGATCGGCGCGGCGGTAGGCGTGCAGGTCGATCCGCTGCTGCTGATCGCGCTGCTGGTATGCCTGATCCCGACCACCATCGGCGGGCTGCTGCCGGCCATCGGCATCGCCGGCATGAACCGTGCGCTGGCTGCCAACGTGCTGGCCAAGTCGGGCAAGGCGGTGGAAGTGGCCGGCGACGTCGACGTGCTGCTGCTGGACAAGACCGGCACCATCACCTACGGCGACCGACAGGCCAGCCACTTCCATCCGTTGGCCGGCATCGACGCCAGCCAGCTGCGTGAAGCGGCGCTGCTGTCCTCGCTGGCCGACCCGACCCCGGAAGGCAAGTCGATCGTACGCCTGGCGCGCGAGCAGGGTTGCGCCACCGCCGAGCCGGACCATGCCGAGTACCTGGCGTTCAGTGCACAGACCCGCATGTCCGGCGTGGACCTGGAACATGGCCGGCAGATCCGCAAGGGTGCCGCCGATGCGATCCGCGCCCACGTACAGGCGCTGGGCGGCAACGTGCCGGCGGAACTGGCCGGTCGCGTCGAGCAGGTGGCGCGCAATGGCGCCACCCCGCTGGTGGTGGCCGAGGGTCGCCACGTGCTGGGCGTGATCGAGCTGTCGGACGTGGTCAAGCACGGCATGCGCGAGAAGTTCGCGCAGCTGCGCGCGATGGGCATCCGCACGGTGATGATCACCGGCGACAACCCGCTGACCGCCGCTGCCATCGCTGCCGAAGCCGGCGTCGATGACTACATCGCCGAGGCCCGCCCGGAGGACAAACTGGCGCGCATCCGCCAGGAGCAGGCCGGTGGACGCCTGGTGGCGATGGTCGGCGACGGCACCAACGACGCTCCCGCGCTGGCCCAGGCGGACATCGGCCTGGCGATGAACTCCGGCACGCAGGCGGCGAAGGAGGCCGGCAACATGGTCGACCTCGATTCGGACCCGGCCAAGCTGCTGGCGGTGGTGGAGGTGGGCAAGCAGCAGCTGATCACCCGTGGCGCGCTGACCACCTTCTCGCTGGCCAACGACGTCTCCAAGTACTTCGCGATCCTGCCGGCGCTGTTTGCCGCTGCGGTTCCGGCCATGGCTGCACTGAACGTGATGCAGCTGTCGAGCCCGCGCAATGCGGTGCTGGCAGCGCTGATCTTCAACGCCCTGGTGATTCCCGCCCTGATTCCGCTCGCCCTGCGTGGCGTGCGCTTCCGCCCGGCCACCGCCACCGCGCTGCTGCGCCGGAACATGCTGGTGTACGGCCTCGGCGGCGTGCTGCTGCCGTTCGCAGCGATCAAGGCGATCGACCTCCTTCTTGTCCTGGTATTCGGCGCATGAACCGTACTGTTTCCACTTCGTCTTCCCTTCCCCGCGAACAGAAAGCCGAGGCCCGCGTGGCGAGCCTGCAGGATGGCGCAAGCTGGCGCCCGGCGATCGGCCTGGGCCTGGCCACCCTGCTGCTGGCCGGCGCGGTCTACGCCGGCATCGCCACCGGCTTCGCCGGCCTGGCCTACCCGACCCAGGCCGAGGGCAGCCTGCTGCGCGACGGCAACGGCCAGGTGCGCGGCTCGGCGTGGCTGGCGCAGCCGTTCACCGGTGATGGCTACTTCCAGGCGCGTCCGTCGGCGGCCAACTACGACCCGATGGCTGCGGCCGGTTCCAACATGGCGCGCAGCAACCCCACGCTGGCCGAGCGCGTCGCCGCCAGCACCGCTGCGGTGGCCGCACGCGAAGGCGTTGCCCCGGCGCAGGTGCCTGCGGACCTGGTCACCCAGTCCGCCGGTGGCCTGGACCCGCAGCTGTCGCCGGCGGCGGCGCAGCTGCAGGTGGCGCGCGTAGCGCGTGCCCGTGGCCTGTCGGTGGAGCGCGTGCAGGCACTGGTGCAGGCGCATACCGAAGGGCGCCAGTGGGGCCTGTTCGGCCAGCCACGGGTGAACGTGGTGACGCTGAACTTCGCGCTGGACCATGCAACCAAGGCACCGTGATGCCGGTCGGCACCGGCTGCGCGCACAATGGCAGCCATGACAGCGGCCCCCATGACTGATGCACGTACCCGCCAGGCCGATGCCCTGGTTGAAGGCCTGCAACGCGAAGCCGGCGGCAAGCTGACCGTGTTCCTCGGTGCGGCGCCGGGCGTGGGCAAGACCTACACCATGCTGACCCGCGCGCAGGAACAGCTGCGCCGCGGCGTCGACCTGGTGGTGGGCCTGGTGGAAACCCATGGACGCACCGATACCCAGGCCCTGCTGGAGGGCCTGCCGCAGCTGCCGCTGAAGGACGTGGCCTATCACGGCCATGCCCTGCAGGAGATGGACCTGGATGCCGTGCTGGCACGGCATCCGGCGTTGGTGCTGGTGGATGAACTGGCCCATCGCAATGCGCCCGGCAGCCGCCATGAGCGGCGCTGGCAGGATGTGATGGAGCTGCTGGACGCCGGCATCGACGTCTGGACCACGGTCAACATCCAGCATCTGGAAAGCCTCAACGACGTGGTGATGCGGATCACCGGCGTGCGCGTCAGCGAGACCGTGCCCGACGGCGTGCTCGACCGCCTGCACGACATCGTGCTGGTCGATCTGCCGCCGCGCGAACTGATCGCTCGCCTGCAGCAGGGCAAGGTCTATGTGCCCGAACAGGCCGCGCAGGCACTGCAGGCGTTCTTCTCACCAGCCAACCTGACCGCGCTGCGCGAACTGGCGATGCAGGAAGCCGCCGACCGCGTCGACAGCAGCCTGCGCGAAACCCGCGCCGCGCGTGGCGAAGGCAATCTGCCCCTGCGTCGCGGCGTTCTGGTGGCCATCGACGGGGGCGGCCAGAGCGAATACCTGGTGCGCGTGGCGCGGCGCATCGCAGAGCGCCGTGACGCGCCGTGGACGGTAGTGACCGTGCAGGGCCGGCGCCAGGACGAGGCGACCCGGCGCGAGATCGATGCGGCCTTTGCGCTGGCAAGGCGGCTGGGCGGCGACGCCGAACTGCTGCATGGATCGAGCATCGCCGATGCCCTGCTCGACCATGCCGCACACAACGGCGTGTCGACCCTGGTGCTGGGCCGGACCCGCGAACGTCCACTGGCACGGATGTTCAACCGCACCCTGACCCAGCAGCTGATCCAGCGTGGCGCGCATTACGAGATCACCATCATCAGCACGCCGCAGGCACGCGCACGCTCGCGCCGCGAGAGCCTGCTGCCGCCAATGCGCGGTATCAGTCATGAACCGGCACAAGCCCTGATCGCTACCGCGCTGGCCTGTGCGGTGGCGTGGCTGGCCGAACACTGGGTGGGCATGGCCGACCTGTCGATGGTGTTCATCGTCGCGGTGGTGCTGGTGGCTGCACGCACGCGCGCCAGCGTGGCGGTGATGGCCGCGATCCTGTGCTTCCTGGCCTACAACTTCCTGTTCATCGCGCCGCGCTTCACCTTCGCCATCGGTGCACGCCAGGGCGTGATCACCGTGTTCCTGTTCCTGGCCGCGGCACTGGTGGCCGGGCGCCTGGCCTCGCGTCTGCGCATGCAGGTGATTGCGCTGCGTGCGGCCAACCGCCATGCGCGTGCGCGCCAGCAGCTGGGCCGTCAGCTGGCCAGCGCGGCCGGCAACGGCGAGGTGGCACAGGCGGGCCGGCATGCGCTGGAGCAGGCCCTGGACGTGCCGGCGTGGCTGCGGATCGGCACCGATACCGCCGCCGGTGGCCGCAACCAGCCTGGCGATACCGACCTGGCTGCCGCCGACTGGGCACTGCGCCACGGCCAGCCCAGTGGGCGCTTCACCGATACCCTGGCCGGTGCGCAATGGTGGTTCCTGCCGTTGCTGGACGGAGAAGACCGTGCGATCGGCGTGGCCGGCCTGTACCTGCCCGGCGCACAGGCGCGCCTGCTGCCCGAACAGCGGCAGCTGGCCGAAGCGATGGTCGATGACATCGCACAGGCCGCGCTGCGTACCCGGCTGGTGGCGGAACTGGAGCAGGCACACGTCAGCAACGAGACCGAGCGGCTGCGCTCGGCGCTGCTCTCCTCGGTGTCGCACGACCTGCGCTCGCCGCTGGCGGCGATGATCGGGTCGGCCGACAGCCTGGCCAGCTACGGTGCAGCGATGGATACCGCTGATCGCCGCGCCCTGCTGGACACCATCCTGGTCGAGGGCGAACGGCTGGACCGCTACATCCAGAACCTGCTGGACATGACCCGGCTCGGCCACGAAGGGCTGAAGATCAACCGCGACTGGATCGGCGTGGACGAGCTGATCGGCTCGGCAGCACGGCGCCTGCAGCGCTACCAGCCAAAGGTGCGGCTGGAGCTGGACATTCCAGCCACGCTGGCACCGATCTGGGTGCACCCGGCGCTGGTCGAACAGGCCGTGTTCAACGTGATGGAGAACGCGGCCAAGTTCTCGCCGCCCGACGCCGCCGTGCAGGTACAGGCGCGCGAGCTGGACGGCCAGCTGCGCATCGACGTGATCGACGCCGGCCCCGGCATTCCCGATGACGAGCGCGCGCGCATCTTCGACATGTTCTACAGCGTCGAGCGTGGCGACCGGGGCCGCCACGGCACCGGCCTGGGCCTGACCATCTGCCAGGGCATGATCGGCGCACATGGCGGCAGCGTGCAGGCGCTGCCCGGACGCGACGGTCGCGGTACCCTGATCCGCATCACCCTGCCCCTGCTCAAGCCAGCCTCCCACGATGAGCCCGACCCCGATTGATGCCAGCGTGCCGGCCGCACGCGTGCTGGTGATCGACGATGAAACCCAGATCCGCCGGTTCCTGGACATCAGCCTGCGCGCGCAGGGCTACCAGGTGCGGCAGGCCGCCACCGGCCAGGAAGGCCTGCAGCTGGCCGCCAGCGAAGACATGGACCTGGTGATCCTGGACATTGGCCTGCCGGACATGGAAGGCCATGAGGTCCTGGAACAGCTGCGCCAGTGGAGCCAGGTGCCGGTGATCATGCTGACCGTGCGCGCCGGCGAAGCCGAGAAGGTGCGCGCACTGGATACCGGCGCCAACGACTATGTGACCAAGCCGTTCGGCACGCAGGAGCTGATGGCGCGCGTGCGGGCGCTGCTGCGCACGCGCAGCGTGCCGACCGATGGCACGCCGCCGGTGTTCGACGATGGCCACCTGCACGTGGACCTGGTGCGTCGCGAAGTCGCCCTGCAGGGTGAACCGGTGGCGTTGACCCGCAAGGAATACGCGCTGCTGTCGCTGCTGCTGCGCAATGCCGGGCGGGTGGTGACCCAGCCGCAGATCCTGCAGGAGATCTGGGGGCCGACCCACCAGCACGACACCCACTACCTGCGCATCCTGGTCGGCAAGCTGCGGCACAAGCTGGGCGATTCGGCGCTGGATTCGCGCTACCTGTTCACCGAGCCGGGCGTGGGGTTGCGGTTCAAGGGGTAGTGCCGGCCGCTGGCCGGCAACTGCAGGGTGTGTGAGGTTCATGGGCTTGCCGGCCAGCGGCCGGCACTACCCATTCTGCTGCAGCTTCCAAAGGGGTCAGAACCCCAGCGGGGTGTCGCCCAGCACTGGTTGCAGCTGGCTGCGGAACAGGGCCTGGATGCGTTCCAGTGCGGCCTCGTCGTTGCCTTCGAACCGCAGCACCAGCACCGGCGTGGTATTGGAGGCACGCACCAGGCCCCAGCCATCGGCGAAGTCCACGCGCAGCCCATCGATGGTCGACATGCGGCCACCCACATACGGGTTGTCCGGCGACTGCGCCGCCGCCACCAGCATCGCCACCAGGGCATGCGGCGTCCCGTCGGCCACCGGTACCTTCAGCTCCGGCGTGGCGACCATTTCCGGCAGTTCGCCCAGCACCTCGTCCGGGGTTTCCTCGCGCTGGGCCAGGATCTCCAGCAATCGCGCAGCGGCGTACAGACCGTCGTCGAAACCGAACCAGCGTTCCTTGAAGAAGAAGTGGCCGCTCATCTCGCCGGCCAGCTCGGCATCGGTCTCGCGCATCTTCGCCTTCATCAGCGAATGCCCGGTCTTCCACATCAGCGGGCTGCCACCGTTGCGCAGCACATGGTCGGACAGCTTGCCGGTGCACTTCACGTCGTAGATCACCATCGCGCCCGGATTGCGCATCAACACATCGGCAGCGAACAGCATCAGCAGGCGATCGGCGTAGATGATCCGGCCTTCGCCGGTCACCACGCCCAGCCGGTCGCCGTCGCCATCGAAGGCCACGCCGAGATCGGCGCCAAAGCGCTTGACCGTCTGCACCAGGTCTTCCAGGTTGGCCGGTTCGCTCGGGTCGGGATGATGGTTGGGGAAGGTGCCGTCGACATCGCAGTACAGCGGAATGACGTCGGCGCCGATCGCTTCCAGCAGCTGCGGCGCCAGCGCACCGGCCACGCCATTGCCGGCATCGGCCACGACCTTCAGCGGGCGGTCCAGCTGCACGTCATCGGCGATGCGCTGGATGTAGTCGGCACTGACATCGCGCTGCTGGTAGTCACCGGGCTCGGCGGCCTGCGCCAGGCGGCCCTCGACGATGCGCTGGTAGAGATCGGTGATGGCATCGCCGGACAGCGTCTCGCCGCCAATGACCACCTTGAAGCCGTTGTACTCGGGCGGATTGTGGCTGCCTGTGACTGCCACGCAGGTGCCGGTACGCAGATGGAAGGCGGCGTAGTACACCAGCGGGGTCGGCGCCAGGCCGATGTCGATCACCGCGCAGCCGGCACGGCGCAGGCCCTCGGCCAGCCCGGCCGTCAGCTCGGGACCGGACAGGCGGCCATCGCGACCGATCACCACCTCGCGCAGGCCCTGCTCCAGTGCCACGGTGCCGATGGCCTGGCCGATCTGCGCCGCGGTCTTCGGTGTCAGTTCACTGCCCACCACGCCGCGGATGTCATAAGCGCGGAAGATGCCGGCGGCCAGCTCCTCGGCCGGCACCGGCGGTGGCGGCGGTGGCGCGGCATCGCCACTGCCGGTCACAGCGGCCACGGGTGGCGGCGCCTGCTGCAGGCTCTCGCTCAGGGTCGGGCCATGGTCGGCCTCGGACGCTGCGGCGCGGCGTGGCAAGGGCAGCGACTTCGGCAGTCGGTCACGTCCCACCACCAGCAACACGGCAATGAACGCCAGCAGCAACGCCACAATGGCGCTGGCCAGCGCGCCCAGGCCCAGCGGACCGGCGTCGACATTCGGTACCGACGCGACCAGTCGCAGCGGCGTGCCTGCAACCGGGCGCGCCAGCGCTTCGGCGCTTTCGGACAGGCCCGCGTCGCCCTGGGTGACCAGATCGAAGCCACCCTGGCGCAGGCCAAGGAAGCCTGCGGACGGCGCACGCACCTGGTCCAGCGGCGAGGTCAGCCGCAGCAGCGGTTGGCGGACATAGATCACGGCCGGCCCCAGGCTGCCCAGCTGCACTGGCGCAGCCAGGCCCAGGCGATTGCTGCCACCATCGCGGACGACGCGCAGGCTGGGTTTGCCCTCAGCCACCGCCGCTTCCAGCAGGGCCAGGCGTGCATACCCGAAGGTGGCCGGATCGGCATAGGCGTTGGCCAGATCGGCCGTCAGCACCTCGACCTGCTCAACCCCGGTCCAGCTCTCGCGCACGGCCAGCGCCGCTGCAGCGGCATCGCCGGCCTGCAGCGCCTGCTGCACGCGATCGTTCTTCAACTGCTGCTGCAGCTGCTGCAACTGGCCAGCAGCGGCCTGCTGCAGGCCCTGCACGGCCTGGTCGCGCGCTTCTTCCAGCGCCTGGCCGTTGGCCTCCTGCCGCCATTGCTGCACCGCGCTCCATCCGAACCAGCCGGCCAGCAGGATCAGCAGCACCCCCAGTAGTGGTGCACTGCGACCCAACGACCGTCCCCGCTGTCCTTCCCCGATGCCGCTCATCGATGTCCCCTGTCAACGCACCCCGGTATGGCCGAATCCACCCGTGCCCCGCACGCTGTCGGTGAAAGTATCCACCACCTGCAGGCTGACGCGGGCAATCGGAACCACCACCAGCTGCGCGATGCGATCGCCGGGCTCGATGGTGAAGGCCTCGCGGCCACGGTTCCAGACGCTGATCAGCAGCGGCCCCTGGTAGTCGGCATCGATCAGGCCGGTGCCATTGCCCAGCACGATGCCGTGCCGATGGCCCAGCCCCGAACGCGGCAGGATCACCGCGCACAGGTTCGGGTCGGCAATGTGGATGGCCAGGCCGCTGGGCACCAGCGCGGTGTCGCCCGGCTGCAGGGTCAGTGCGGTATCCAGCGCCGCGCGCAGGTCCATGCCGGCGCTGGCTTCGGTGGCGTAGGCCGGCAGCGGCCAGCTGTCGCCAAAGCGCGGATCGAGCAGCTTGACCTGCAGCGGCCGGGAAAGGGATGCCTGGGTCATGCCTGGAGTCTCCGCGCGATCAGCGCCAGCAGTTGTTCGGCCAGTTCGCGCTTGGACGTGGCCGGGAATACCTGTTCACCGTCCTGCCAGAAGGCCGTGGCGGCATTGTTGTCGCTCTCGAAACCACCGCCACTGATGCCGACCTGGTTGGCGATCACCAGGTCCAGGCGCTTGTCGATCAGCTTGCCGCGTGCATATTTCTCCACGTCGTGGGTCTCGGCGGCAAAGCCGACCACCAGCTTCAGCGACTGCGTCTGCGCGGCGACTTCGGCCAGGATGTCCGGCGTGCGCACCAGCTCGATCACCAGCGACTGGCTGTCGGCGGTCTTCTTCAGCTTCTGCGCGGCGACCTGGCGCGGGGTGTAGTCGGACACTGCGGCGGCACCGATATAGATGTCGGCGGGCAGCGACTTCAGTACGGCATCGCGCATCTGCGCGGCCGAGCGCACGTCGATGCGCTGCACGCCCGGTGGCGTCGGCAGCTGGACCGGGCCGCTGACCAGCACCACGTGCGCACCCAGCGCGGCGGCGGCAGCGGCCAGGGCAAAGCCCATCTTGCCGCTGCTGCGGTTGCCGACGTAGCGCACCGGATCGATGTCTTCGTAGGTCGGGCCGGCACTGATCAGCAGGCGCAAGCCCTGCAGGGCACGGGTTTCCGGCGCGGCAACCGTCGCAGCGGTACCGCCATTGGCCACCAGCGCGGCCACGATGTCGCCCGGTTCAGCCAGCCGGCCGGGACCGGATTCACCTTCGGCCAGCGGGCCATCGACCGGGCCGATCACCTGCGCACCGCGCTGGCGCAGCAGGGCGATGTTGGCCTGGGTAGCCGGATGCAGCCACATCCGGTGGTTCATTGCCGGGCAGATCGTCAGCGGTGCGGTGCTGGCCAGGCACAGGGTGCTGACCAGGTCATCGGCATGGCCCTGGGCCAGCCGCGCCAGCAGATCGGCGGTACCCGGCGCGACCACGATGCGGTCGGCCCAGCGGGCCAGCTCGATGTGGCCCATGGCCTGCTCGGCGGCGCTGTCCCACAGCGTGGTGCGGGTCGGCTGCCCGGACAGGGCCTGGAAGCTGAGCGGAGTGACGAACTGCTGGGCACCGGCGGTCATCGCCACCTGCACCTGGGCACCGGCATCGCGCAGGCGCCGCACCAGCTCCAGGGCCTTGTAGGCCGCGATCCCGCCTCCGACGCACAACAGCAGTTTCTGGCCTTCCAGCGCGCGGGCCGGCGCGGGGGAAGCGTTGGGGGAGTCAGCCACCTGGAATTCCTGTGCAAACGAGGGCATTAGCTTACCCGATGGTCGGCAATGTCCCGGTACACGGCACACATAGCGGGCGGCTATCAGCAGATGGGACTTGCGCCACAACGCTTCCGGGGTTCAAGACACTGCGATTCGGAACTTTCCTATACCTGTTGGCCGGCCACGTTTGCAGAATCGTCAGTGGCCACCGCAGGTGTGCCGCTTCGCTTTTCGAGGATTCCGCGTGCACCCGCGCATCATCATCGCCGACGACCATCCCGTCGTCCTGCACGGCATCCGCATCGTGCTGCAGACCCATCTGATGGAGGTCGTCGGCAGCGCGCGTGACGGCGCCCAGCTGCTGCAGCTGGTCGAGCACCACGGCTGCGACGCGGTGCTGACCGACCTCTCCATGCCGGGCACCGGCCCGGATGGCCCGGAACTGATCGCTGAGCTGCGCGAACGCCACCCGGGCATGCCCGTGGTGGTGCTTACCGGCGCCCGTCACCCCGGCCTGCTCGATGGCCTGCTGCGTGAAGGTGTCAGTGGCCTGGTCGACAAGTGCGCCGATTTCGGCGAGTTGCCGCAGGCCCTGAACGCGGCCATGGCCGGGCAGGTGTTCGTCTCGCAGCAGCTGCGCGACCACCTGCAGGCGCGCGACCTGATGTTCGCGCGTGAGCCGGCGGCGCTGTCGGCCCGCGAACAGGAAGTGCTGGACCTGTTGGCCGCCGGGCTGAAAGTGAACGCCATCGCCGTCCACTGCGGCCGCAGCCCGAAAACGATCAGCCGGCAGAAGGCCGAAGCCAAGCGCAAGCTGGGGCTGCAGAACAACCAGGAGCTGTTCGCCTATCTGCAGTCGCGACGCGACTGAGGCAACAGCCTACCCGGGCGTGCGTCCTGCCCTGATGGGACGCATCACCCGCGCTGGCGATGATGCAGGCATGCCCATCCATGACTGGCCCGAGCAGGAACGTCCCCGCGAGAAGCTGATCGCCCGCGGCCCCGCCACGTTGTCCGACGCAGAGCTGCTGGCGCTGTTTCTCGGCTCCGGCTTCGGTGGACGCGACGCGGTGCAGACCGCCCGCGACCTGCTGCAGGCGCATGGCCCGCTGCGCGTGCTGCTGGACCGCCCGGCCCGCGAGCTGGCCCGGTTGCCGGGGCTGGGGCCGGCACGAAGCTGTGCACTGGCCGCCGGCCTGGAACTGGCCCATCGCTACCTGGCCGCCGAGCTTCAGCAGGGCGAGGCGGTCGGCAACAACCCGGCCGCGGTCGGCCGCTACCTGCAGCACCGCCTGCGCGGCCAGGCCCGCGAGATCTTCATGGCGCTGTTCCTGGACAACCGCCACCGGCTGATCGCCTGCGAGGAACTGTTCCAGGGCACCATCAATGCCGCCCCGGTCTACCCCCGCGAGGTGGTGCGGCGAGCCCTGCTGCACAATGCGGCAGCGGTGATCCTCAGCCACAACCACCCCTCCGGCGACCCGGAACCCTCCGGCGCCGATACCCGGATCACCGATGAACTGCAGCAGGCGCTGGCACTGGTGGACGTACGCCTGCTGGACCACTTCGTGGTCGGCGAAGGCCGCCCCGTTTCGTTTGCTGAACGGGGCCTGCTGTCCCCGCCCCAGCCACGCCTGTTCGGCTGAGCGGGCCTGACCAGGGCCGGGCAGGAACCCCCGCAGGCATGTTCTGGTCAGCGTGGGCGCGGGTATCTGCGCTAAAATGGGCGATTCCGCCGCTCATTCTCACAGCAGGCCTCGTGAAAAATCTCCTCCGCGCCCTGATCAGCCAAGGCATCGAAGCCTTGCGCGCCAATGGCACCCTGCCCGCCGACTCCCTGCCGCCGGACTTCGTGGTCGAGCGCCCGAAGACCCGTGACCATGGCGACTTCGCCACCAACGCCGCGATGCTGCTGGCCAAGGCCGCGCGCAGCAATCCGCGCGCACTGGCTCAGGCGCTGGTCGAGGCGCTGCCGCGCAGCGAGGACGTCAGCAAGGTCGAGATCGCCGGCCCCGGCTTCATCAACTTCCACCTGGCTCCGGCTGCGTACCAGCGCGAAGCCGCGTCGGTCATCAAGGAAGCCCACGACTACGGCCGCAACCTGTCCGGCAACGGCCGCACGGTGGGCGTGGAGTACGTGTCGGCCAACCCGACCGGCCCGCTGCATGTCGGCCATGGCCGCGCGGCGGCGATCGGCGACTGCGTGGCCCGCGTGCTCGATGCCAACGGCTGGAACGCCAAGCGCGAGTTCTACTACAACGACGCCGGCGTGCAGATCGAGAACCTGGCGCTGTCGGTGCAGGCCCGCGTGAAGGGCATTGCGCCGGACCAGGAAGGCTGGCCGGAAGGCGGCTACCGCGGTGAGTACATCGCCGATGTTGCCCGCGCCTACATGGCCGGCGCCAGCGTTGACCTGGAAGGCACGCTGGTGGTCGGCGCCAAGGACCCGGACGACATGCAGTCGATCCGTCGCTTCGCCGTGGCCTACCTGCGCAACGAGCAGAACCTGGACCTGGCCGCCTTCGGCGTCGACTTCGACATCTACTTCCTGGAAAGCTCGCTGTACACCGATGGCAAGGTCGCCGAGGCCGTGGCCAAGCTGCAGGCCTCCGGGCACACCTACGAGGAAGGCGGCGCGCTGTGGCTGCGCAGCACCGATTTCGGTGACGACAAGGACCGCGTGATGCGCAAGTCCGACGGCACCTTCACCTACTTCGTACCGGACGTGGCCTACCACCTGTCCAAGTGGCAGCGCGGCTACGAGCGCGCGATCACCGAACTGGGTGCCGATCACCACGGCTCGCTGGCGCGCGTACGCGCCGGCCTGCAGGCGCTGGAAGTGGGCATCCCGCAGGGCTGGCCGGAATACGTGCTGCACCAGATGGTCACCGTCATGCGCGGCGGCGAGGAAGTGAAGCTGTCCAAGCGTGCCGGCAGCTATTTCACCCTGCGCGACCTGATCGAGGAGGCCGGCCGCGATGCGACCCGCTGGTTCCTGATCGCGCGCAAGCCCGATTCGCAGCTGACCTTCGACATCGACCTGGCCCGCCAGCAGAGCAACGACAATCCGGTGTTCTACGTGCAGTACGCGCACGCCCGCGTCTGCAGCCTGCTGCGCCAGGCCCAGGAAAAGGGTCTTGTGTACGAGCAGGGCAATGGCCTGGCCAATCTGGGCCGCCTGGCCGACGATGCCTCGCTGGGGCTGATGAACGAGATCTCGCGGTATCCGGAAGTGGTGGAAGCGGCCGGCGTGGCGCTGGAGCCGCACCTGGTGGCGCAGTACCTGCGTGAATTGGCGCATGCCTTCCACACGTGGTATCACGGGACGCCGGTGCTGGTGGACGACGCCACCGATCGCAACGCCAAGCTGACCCTGGCCTGCGCGGCGCGCCAGGTGCTGGCCAACGGCCTCGAACTCCTGGGCGTGAGTGCCCCGGAAAAAATGTAAGCATCAGGAGACGCAGTACACATGGCAGCACGACGCGGCAAAACCCAGGCACGACGCAACAGCAGCAGCCAGGGCACCCCCGGATGGGTGTGGCTGGTGGCCGGTGTGGCGATCGCCGCCGTGGTGTTCCTGGCGGCGCCGAACCTGTTCAAGGGCGAAGGCGATGGCTTCCTGCGTGCCGGTCCGCAGCCGAACCCGAACGCGCAGCCGGCCCCGGTCGCTGATGCCGACAGCGATGTCGGCAGCCAGCCGGCCGCGCAGCCGGCCACGCCGAAGCCGGCCGAACCGGAGAAGCCCGCCGCGACGCAGTACGACTTCTACACCCTGCTGCCGGGCAAGGAAGTGGAAATGTCCGACGCCGAACTGGCCGCCAGCGCGCGCGCCGAGGATCAGCGCCGGGCCAAGGCCGAAGCGTCGCGCGCGCAGGCCGCGCTGGAGGGCAAGCCGGTACCGCCGGCCAGTACGGCCACGCCGGCACCGACCGCAACGGCCAGCGTCGCAAGCACTGCGCCGGTAACCGCGACCAACCGTCCGCTGCCGGCACCGCTGAACGAGCGCCCGACCGCGGCAACCCCGTCGGCCAGCACGGCGGCCGCCACTCCAGCGCCGCGCGCGGAAAGCGCGCCCGCCGCGTCGGCACCGCCGGCATCCGCTGCTGCACCGGCGGCCGCCGACAACGCCCGCTACATCCTGCAGGCAGGAGCCTTCGGTGCTTCCGGTGACGCCGAAGCCACCAAGGCCAAGCTCGCCATGATGGGCCTGGCGGCACGCGTGGAGTCGGCGCAGATCAACGGCAAGACCGTGTACCGCGTGCGCATGGGCCCGTACGGCAGTGCCGGCGAGTTGTCCGAAGCCAAGCAGAAGCTGGATGGCACCGGCCTGCAGGCGATGGCGATCAAGGCGCAGTAAGCCTGCCGATGTGAATGAAAAAGCCGGGCAGTGCCCGGCTTTCTTGTTTCTGTAGAGTCGAGCATGGCTCGACTCTACAAAAAGCGATTACGACTCCGGTCAGCCCTCGCGGGCGACCTGGAATCCGGCGAACGACTGGCTGACCGGCATCAGCTCCAGCCGGTTGATGTTCAGGTGCGGCGGCAGGCTGGCCACCCAGAAGATCTGCTCGGCGATGTCTTCGGCGGTCATCGGGTTGGCACCGCTGTACAGCTTGTCCGAGGCGTTCTGATCGCCATGGGTACGTACCACGGTGAATTCGGTTTCGGCCATGCCCGGCTCGATCGTGGTCACGCGCACGCCGGTGCCGTGCAGGTCCGAACGCAGGCCCAGCGAGAACTGGCTGACGAAGGCCTTGGTGCCACCGTAGACGTTGCCCCCCGGGTACGGGTAGACGCCGGCCACCGACGAGATGTTGATGATCGCGCCCTTGCGCTTCACCAGCTGCGGCAGCAGGCGATGGGTCAGGGTCACCAGCGCGGTGATGTTGGTGTCGATCATCGTGGTCCAGTCCGACAGCGTGGCGCTCTGTGCCGGCGCGGTGCCCTGCGCCAGGCCAGCGTTGTTGACCAGCAGGTCGATCTCGCCAAAGGCCGGCGGCAGCGCCAGCAGGGCCGCCTCCATCGCCACCGCATCGCGGATGTCGAAGGCGGCGGCGTGCACCACGTCCTTGCCGTAGCGCTCGACCAGCGGCTGCAGGCGTTCGCTGCGGCGGCCCGTGGCGATCACTTTCCAGCCGGCCTGGGCGAAGCGGTGGACGGCGGCGGCGCCGAAGCCGGACGTGGCGCCGGTAATCAGGACAGTGCGGGTCATCAGGCAACTCCAGGGGGAAAAACCGGACGCCCATTCTGGCATTCCCGGCCCGTCCTGAGGTGCCCGCCGTCCAGTCGTCCCCCCGGCTCAACGCACGCGAAACACTCTGGCCTTGGGCAGGTCTTCGTCGACCTGCAGGAACCAGCGCCCGGCAATTCCTGGAACAACGGCGATCTGCGGCGACTGCAACACCTTGCGCAGCTTCATCTGTCCCTTCATCACCTGCCATTGCTGGCCGTTATCAAGGGTGAACAGCGTGCCGGGCTGCCAGCCTGCGACCTCTCCGACCACACGGGCACTGACCGGTTCGTCATCCAGGCCCAGATGCATTGCTGGCGGTGCCGGCACATTGGCAGGCAGCGGCGCAGCGACCGGGGCCACCGCTGCCGTCGACGCGGCGGCCGTGCTCTCTGCCTCGCGCAGTACCCGGTTCAACGCCTGCAACTGCGCTGGACTGAGCCCGACCTCGGCCAGTTGGGATGCACTGAGGCGCCGCTCGACGGGTACGAAGCGGTCCTGGGCAAAGGCAGCGAAGCTGCCGGCGAGCAGTAGTGCGGAAAACAGATACCGGCGCATGCAAGGGTCCCAGCGAACGAGTGCTCACGATGCTGCAGTTCGATGACAGTCCGGTGACACGCCAGGGGCCGGTACAATGGGCCATGATCAACAATGATGTCCTGCGCAGCGTGCGCTATTCCCTGGACCTGGGTGACCAGCACGTGGTCGCCCTGTGCCAGATGGCCGACCCGGCCTTTGCCGTGGATACCGGGCAGGTGAAGGCCTGGCTGCGCCGCGAGGACGAAGCCGGTTTCGAGGCGATGAACGACAGCGCGCTGGCGCACTTCCTCGACGGCCTGATCGTGCACCTGCGTGGCCGTGACGAGAGCCAGCCGCAGCGCGCAGTGGAAACCCGCATCGACAACAACCTGGTGCTGAAGAAGCTGCGCGTGGCGTTCCAGCTGCGCGACGTGGACCTGATGGAGATCTTTGCCAGCGCAGGTTTCAATGTCTCCAAGTCGGAAGTGGGCGCGCTGTTCCGTCAACCCGGGCACGCCAACTACCGGCGTTGCCTGGACCAGATGCTGCGCAACTTCCTCAAGGGCCTGAGCCTGCGCCTGCGCGGCTGAGCACGGCGTCGACGAACGCCCGCGCCGCTGGTGTCGGCAGGCGCTGCCAGACCAGGTGCACGCGCCGGGTCGGGGTCGGCTGCAGCGGAATCTGCACCACGCCCTGGAACCCATCGGCGATCAATGCCGGCACGATGCCGACCGCCAACCCATGGCGGACGAAGCGCTCGACCAGTTCCATCAGGTTGACCTCGAAACGGACCGTGTGCGGCAGTCCGGCTGCGGCAAAAGCATCATCGGTCTGACGGCGTGCGCCGGTGCCGCGCGGGAAGTCGACCAATGCTTCATCCTGCAGTGCGGCCAATGGCAGCCGCTTGCGCCCGGCCAGCCGGTGCGATGGCGCCAGTACCGCTACCAGATCCTCCTCCTGCAGCACCTGATGGCAGACACCGTCCAGCGCTGCCGAAGGCGCCAGGCCGACCAGTGCCACATCCAGCGCGCGCGACTGTACCTGCGCGATCAGGTCCTCGCTCTTGTCCACGCGCAAATGGAACTCCACCTGCGGGTGCACGCGCTGGAACGCCGCCAGCATCGCCACAACGTCGATTCCGGTCAGCGAGGAAATCTGCCCGATGGCCAGCAACCCACGCACTTCGCCACTGACGGCGGCCACGTCGGCGCGCAGGTGGCGCAGGCTGGCCAGCACCTGGCGTGCGTGCACCAGCAACGCCTCGCCGGCGGCGGTGGCCCGCACCTGGCGCGGCAGGCGCTCGAACAGCGTGGCACCCAGTTCCTGTTCCAGGTGGGCGATCTGGTGGCTGAGCGCGGACTGCACCACGTGGCAGCGCTCGGCGGCACGGGTGAAATTGCCCTCTTCGGACAGCGCCACGGCGAACTCGAGCTGCTTGAGGTTCATACAACTATCTTGTTTTCAGATGGCATGGATGATGATGATTCATTTCCATCATGCTCGCAGCAGGCGGACACTGTGCCCCCGCTTCCTGGAACATCGCGTGAGCCCGTCCCTTCCCCCTCTGCACCGTTGGCAGGTGCTGCTGATGTCGGTCGCCACCGGTGTGGCCGTGGCCAGCAACTACTACGCGCAACCGCTGCTGCACACCATCGCCGACGCCTTCGGCGTGCCGTTCGGCCAGGTCGGCATGGTGGTTACCGCCGCGCAGCTGAGCTATGCCGCCGGCTTGATTCTGCTGGTGCCGCTGGGTGACCTGTTCGAACGCCGCCGCCTGATCGTGGTGATGAGCCTGCTGTCGGCGGGCGGACTGGTGATCAGTGCCTGCGCACCGTCGCTGACCTGGTTGCTGGTGGGCACTGCGATCACCGGCCTGTTTTCGGTGGTGGCCCAGGTACTGGTGCCGTTCGCCGCCACGCTGGCCGCGCCGGAACACCGCGGCCGCGTGGTCGGAACATTGATGAGTGGCCTGCTGCTGGGCATCCTGCTGGCGCGTACCGTGGCCGGCCTGCTTTCCAGCCTGGGCGACTGGCGCCTGGTGTATGCGATCGCCGCTGCCACTCTGGTGCTGACCGCACTGGCATTGCAGCGCGGCCTGCCGCGATTCCACCACAGCGCCGGCCTTGGCTATTTCGCATTGCTGCGCTCGATCGGCGTGCTGTTCGTGCAGGAACCGGTGCTGCGCCAGCGTACGCTGCTGGGCGCCTGCAGCTTCGCCATGTTCGCGATCTTCTGGACCCCGCTCGCATTCCTGCTGGCACAACCGCCGTACGCCTACAGCGACGCCACCATCGGCCTGTTCGGGCTGGTCGGTGCGGCCGGCACGCTGGCGGCGGGTCTGGCTGGTCGCATGTCCGACCGTGGCCAGACCGGGCGTGCCACCGCCATTGCACTGGCGCTGTTGCTGCTGTCGTGGCTGCCGCTGGGGCTGTCCGCACACTCGCTGCTGGCATTGCTGCTGGGCGTGGTGGTGCTGGATCTGGCCGCGCAGCTGTTGCACGTCAGCAACCAGAACCTGATCTACGCGCTGCAACCGGCAGCACGCAACCGCCTCAATGCCGGCTACATGACCGGCTATTTCATCGGCGGCTCGCTGGGCTCGCTGCTGTCTGCACAGGTCTACCAGCGCTTCGGCTGGACCGGCGTCTGCGTGGCCGGTGCCGCCGTGGCCGTGCTGGCCCTGCTGCTGTGGCTGCCCGGCGCGCTGCGTGCGCGCCAGGCGTCGCTGGCCGACTAGAAGCTGCCCTGCAGCGCCAGCTCCCATCGCCCACCGGCGTTGCCGGGGAACAGGCGCTTGGCTGCGTTGTCCGTGCCATGCACGGTGGCGCGCAGTTCCCATGCCGGGGTAAGCGAGGCGATGGCACTGAGCTGCCCATGCAGGTAGTCCGGGCCCTGCGCGGTGGCCAGCCAGTACTGGCCCACCGCTGCTTCCAGGCGGAGGCGTTCGTGCAACGGCACACGCACACCCAGCTGGGCATAGGTACCGCGATGGCCACCGGCCAACGCATCGTTGGAATGGGCGACCTGCAGCCAGGCGCGCTGCTTCCAGGTCAACGTGGTGTTGAGCTCGGTCCAGTCCAGCGCGCGGCCGGTGCCCGGGTACACGTAACGGGTCAGGTTGGCATCCAGGCTCCAGTCCGGTGCCAGTGCGCCGGACCAGCCCGCCACCAGGTCGAACTCGCTGCGCGCGCCATTGTCCGGTTTGAACGAAACGTTCGAACCCCACACGCTGGCGTACCATCCCGACGGGATCGAGACCTTCGCGCCGGCCTGCACCGCCGGGTCGCCATCGCTCTGCGAGCTGCCACGCCACACGTAGTCGCTGGTCAATGCAGCACTGCCACTGGCCTGCACCTGTGCCTGCGCGCTGCCGATCCCGAGCAGCCCTGCCAGGGCGGCCACCAGCGCCGCCATCATCCCCTTGCTGTTCACTGCACTGTGTTCCTCGTCGAAGGCGGTCGCGCCGCCGGGACGGCAGTGTCGGGTGCGCCGCCGTAACGGATCGAGGGTGCTGCCCGGCCTGCGGCGCAAATTCGGCGTAAATCCCGTCGATGGAGGCTACGCGCCAGCCGCGCGGTATCATGGCGCCTCGTTTCCAGGAACCAACCACGTGGACGCCATCCTGACCCCGGTATCGATCGGCGAGCTGATCGACAAGATCACCATTCTCGAGATCAAGGCCGAGCGCATCGATGATGCTGCCAAGCTGGCCAACGTGCGCACCGAACTGGATGGCCTGTTGCCCTTGCTGCAGCAGCAGCTGCAGGCGCAGCCGGCATTGGACGCGCTGAAGCAGCAGCTGAAGGCGATCAACGAACGCATGTGGGACATCCAGGACCAGCTGCGCGACAAGGAAGCGGCCCAGGTGTTCGACGATGCGTTCATCCAGCTGGCACGCGGTGTCTATGGCACCAATGGCGAGCGCGTGCAGGTGAAGAACGAGATCAACCGCGTGGCCGGTTCGGCGCTGGTGGAAGAGAAGCAGTACCAGGGCGAGTAAGGCCGCTCAGCCACATTCGAGCAGGTGGCGGAAGCGGAACAGGTCACCATCCCCGCGGATGCCGAGCTTGCGGTAGGCCGACGTTTTCTGCGAGCTGATGGTGCTGGCCGAGCGCCCTGAGCGCAGGGCCATTTCACTGGTGCTGACGCCCTTCAGCACCAACCCGAGCACTTCACGCTCGCGCTGGCTCAGCGGCGTCAGCACCGGTGCAGATACCCGGCGTGTGCGTGGCAGCTTCAGCTCCTCACGCAGTTCCGGTGGCACGAAGCGGCCGCCACGGGCGACCACGTCAATGGCGCGCAGCAACGTCTCCGGTGGCATCGACTTGGACAGGAAGCCGCGCGCGCCGGCTCGCATCGCGGTGGTCACCGTACTGGCGTTGCAGTGCGCCGAGAGCACCAGCACCGGCAGCGCCGGCCAACGCTGCGACAGCACGCGCAGCAGGGCCAACCCATCGCCCAGGTCGCCCATCGGCAGCGCATCGATCAGCAGCAGGTCGACACACCTCGGGCTGCGCTCCAGCAACTGCAGCAGGCGCGCCTCGTTGGACAGGCTCACGCGCACCTGCACACCACTGTGTTGGCGGAGCAGAACTTCCACGCCCAACCGCAGTACCGGGTGCGGATCCAGCAGCGCCAGGCGTCGTGGCCGATCAGGCCGCAGGGGCGGGAGTGTCGGTGGCATCGCGGCCTGTCCAGGCAACATGGAACATCCACCGTAGGCCGGTGCCCGCAGCGGCGGAATCCAATTCCTTGCAATGCTCGGCCCGCGTGCACCACCAGTCAGACGGCATTTTGTTTCGCGCCGCCACAAACGCAACAGGCCCGGCAAGAGCCGGGCCTGTCGAGACTTCTCCAGCGCGCAGGCGCGCCGGAACTGCAATTACCAGCTGAAGCGCGGGCCGACGGTGTATTCCTTGTCGCCGTCGCGGTTCATCTTCAGTTCGCCGTTCAGGCCCCAGTTCTGGTTCAGCTTGACCTGACCACCCAGGCGGCCGTACCACTGGCCTTCCGGGTTGACGCCGTGCTTCTTCGAGAAATCTTCGTAGCCGACCATGCCATAGACCTCGGCGTGGGCACCGAAGGCGGTGCGGATACCGGCTTCAGCGCTGTAGCCGTTGAAGTCCAGGCCGTGCTTCGGGTCGAGCTTCTGGTAGGCAACGCGGGCAACGAAGTCGGTGCTCGGAGCGATTTCAACGTTGTAGCCTGCACCGATCTTCCACTGGTCCAGCTTGACGTTGGTGTGGTCGAATTCCTGACGGCTGTACTCACCGAAAGCGTGGAAGTTCGGCAGGAAGCCGTACGAACCCTTCACGCCCCAACCGTCGGACTTGAACGCGTCGTTGTCGGTCTTGGCGTAGTTGGCTTCGGCGTAGTTGTAGGACAGGTTTTCAGCAGCCGAGGCGGTGAACGGCAGGGCAGCGGCCAGGGCCAGAGCAATCAGCGAATTCTTCATGGGGGTACACCTTTACTTTCTTATGGTGTGCAGCAGCGCCAGGGCGCCATCGCATCGGGAATGTAAATTCTCCGTTATTCGCCACAACGCTCCCTGAAAACAGCAGTCTTCGCATTGCTGAATTTTCTGGCTTGATTCAGGCTGTATCTGGCATACGCGCGCGGCGCGCGTGCATTTTCAGGTTTCTTCACGATCCAGCGCTGTCGATCCCCGATCCCCTGGTTCGTCGTGTACTTGAAGGCCGTGCATGTGGCACGGTCCATCCGGAGGCTGGCAATGAGCTACATCGATGGTTTCGTCCTGGCGGTGCCCACCGCCAACAAGGAGAAGTTCCTCGCCCATGCACGCACAGGAGATCCGGTCTTCATCGAGTACGGGGCACTGCGCGTGGTCGAGTGCTGGGGCGATGACGTGCCGCACGGCAAGACCACCGATTTCTTCGGCGCGGTGAAAGCCACGCCGGACGAGACGGTGGTGTTTTCCTGGATCGAATGGCCCGACAAACCGACCCGCGACGCCGGCATGAAGAAGATGATGGAAGACCCGCGGTTTGATCCAACGAAGAATCCGATGCCGTTTGACGGTGCGCGGATGATCTACGGCGGCTTCGTGCCGATCTACGATCTGACCCGCTGAACCCGGCGGACGTGCTCAGCGCGCGTCCGTTTCATCGCTGGCAGTGGCATGGCCGGCGCCCAGTGCGGCGCCGGCACCGAGGCCCATGCCGCCCATGCCAGCGCCCATTCCGCCGCCCCCACCTCCGCCACCACCCGCACGGCCGCCCTTGGCATCGCCATCGTTGCGCCCCTTGCCGCCACCGCTGGCAGCGGGGCGGGTCGGCCCCTGCGGCGGAATCCGCAGGTCGGGAGGAATCGGCGCCAGATCCAGCGCTTCGCGCACGAAGTCGCGCAGCGAGACCACCAGTTCGTGGGTATGCACCGGTCGCCCCTGTGCAAGATCGTTGGCAGCGCGGGCGGCCAGCCGCACCTGTTCGTCGGTGCCCAGCAACAGGATGTCCGAGAGCGCGGCCTCGACCGCATCGCGGATGCGGCGCGTTCGATCCGAACGCGGTTCGGCGATGCCTTCGGCCGCTTCGCGCTGGCGCAGATCGCGGCGATGGCTGGGATCCACGCCCAGTTCACCAGTGAATGAACCGCCCAGGGTCTTGTAGGCCGCCATCAGTGTGCGCAGCCGCTCGTTGATCTGCCGGTTCTCGCGCTCGCGACGCTGCTGCAGGGTCTGCATCACAAGCAGGCGGATGCCTACGCCCAGCAGGGTGATCAGGACCAGGCCGGCCAACGTGGACAGCACACCCTGCCAGGAACTGAAATCGATACCGCGCATGCTGGGGCTCCGGCGGGAAGAATCTGCATCTTGCCCCAGACCGCGCCCCGAAAACGCGAAAGGCCCCACCACCCGGTGGGCGGCAGGGCCTTCGGTCACGGCGCGATTACTTGCGCTTGGCGACCTTGCGCACGGCCTTGGCCGGGGCCTTCCTGGCAACAGCCTTCTTGGCCGGAGCCTTCTTGGCGGCGACCTTCTTCAGCGGTGCAGCCTTCTTGGCGACGACCTTCTTGGTCGCAGCGACCTTCTTGCCGACAGTCTTCTTGGCAGCAGTGGTCTTCCTGGCAACGGCCTTCTTGGCGACAGCAGCCTTCTTGCCGACAACCTTCTTGGCGGCGGCAGTCTTCTTGGTGGCGACCTTCCTGGTGGCGGCAACCTTCTTGCCGACAACCTTCTTCGCAGCCACGGCCTTCTTGGCGGCGACGGTCTTCTTGGCCACAGCCTTCTTGGCGGTGGCGACCTTCTTGCCAACCACCTTCTTGGCGGCCGCAGTCTTCTTGGCAACGGTCTTCTTCGCGACAGCAGCCTTCTTGGTGGCGGCCTTCTTCACGGTGGCGACCTTCTTGCCGGCAGCCTTGGTGGTGGCCTTGGTGGTCTTCTTGGCAGCGGCGGCCTTCTTGGTCACGGCCTTGCCCGCAGCCGCCTTCTTCTTTGCCACTTCCTTCTTCAGGGCAGCAGCTTCGGCCTTGGCGTTCTTCTTGGCCGCTTCCAGCTTCTTCCTGGCGTTGGCAACCGTCTTGCCGACCGACTTGGCAGCCTTCTCGGCCTTCTTGGCAACGGTCTTCTCGACCTTGGCCACGGCCTTCTTGGCCTTGGCAACGCGGGTACCGGCAGCCTTGCTGGCGCGCTTGACGGTCTTCTTGACCGACTTCACTGCGTCTTCGGCGGCGTGGGCGATGGTCTCGCCGACGTTGGTGGCGGCTTCTTTCACGTTCTCGACAGCGTCGGTCACGACCGACACACCATTACCGTTGCTCATGTTGCCCTCCTGCGGGCCTTAAGTATCAAAACGGGGCGATGCTATACCGACATTGACGATCGTGGAACGGGGCATGTGCCGGCAATCGCATCTGTTGCGACGCCGATGGTGTACGCAGCAGCCCCTGTTGCCACCTGCGGTTCGCAGCAAACCCCTTTTTTTCAGTGCTGCGCTACGCAAACCCAGCATTGTCTGGCCGTCGCCGCGCGCACGTGCACGGAGGCAGCGTCCGGCATCCGTCGTGGCGCATTGCGGCACCCGCCTGCGCGGAACTGCGCACGTATCCGCCTGCGCCAGTGCGGCGCGCGTTGGCCTTGAATGGCGCACCCATCACCTGCCCGGGTGTCGCCACAAGCGCGTTCTGGCCCCCGCGCTCGCCCCTTCGAGGCACCCGTTTTCATGGCGCATTTATCCAGATCGCGACACACTCATTCAGCTTGTTCTACCGTAGGGCCGTACCGCCCCCACCCACGCCAGCGAACCGACTCCCATGCGACCGCTTCCTACCCTGCTCACGCTCGCAATCGCCGCCGCCTTCGGTGGCTTCGTTGCCACCGGCATCAACGCCCACATGGACAACCGTGCCGACGCCGCGCCGCTGCCGGCGGTCCTGCCGACCACTGCAGCGTTGCCGGCCTCGGTGGCCGGACAGGCGGTACCGTCGCTGGCACCGATGCTGGAGAAGGCGATGCCGGCGGTGGTCAGCGTCAACACCAAGCAGGTGATTCGCGTACGCAATCCCTTCTTCAACGACCCGTTCTTCCGCCGCCTGTTCCCGGATATCCCACAGGAACGCATCAACGAATCGCTGGGCTCGGGCGTGATCATCGACGCCAAGGAGGGGCTGGTGCTGACCAACCACCATGTCATCGACAACGCCGATGACGTCCAGGTGACACTGGCGGACGGGCGCACGGTCAAGGCCGAGTTCCTCGGTTCGGACCGCGATACCGACATCGCGCTGATCCGCATTCCGGCGCAGAACCTGACCGACATCAAGCTCGGCAACAGCGACCAGCTGCGCGTAGGCGACTTCGTGGTGGCCATCGGCAACCCGTTCGGCTTCAGCCAGACGGTCACGTCCGGCATCGTCTCGGCGGTGGGCCGCAGCGGCATCCGCGGGCTGGGCTACCAGAACTTCATCCAGACCGATGCGTCGATCAATCCGGGCAACTCCGGTGGCGCGCTGGTCGACCTGCAGGGCCAGCTGGTCGGCATCAATACCGCCAGCTTCAACCCGCAGGGCAGCATGGCCGGCAACATCGGCCTGGGCCTGGCGATTCCTTCCAACCTGGCGCGCAGCGTGGTCGACCAGCTGGTCAAGCACGGCGTTGTGGTGCGCGGCACGCTGGGCGTGGAAAGCCAGAACCTGACCGCGCAGATCGCGCAGGGCCTGGGCCTGGGCGAAACCCGCGGTGCGCTGATCACCCGCGTGCTGGCCGGTTCGGCCGCTGCCGCAGCCGGGCTGAAGCCGGGCGACGTGGTGGTGTCGGCCAACGGCCAGCGCGTGGACAGCGCCGAGGCCCTGCACAACGTGGAAGGCCTGGCGGCCGTCGGCAGCGCGATGACGCTGGACGTACGCCGTGAAGGCAAGCCACTGCAGATCAAGGCGACGCTGAAGGAACAGGCGCGCGCGGTCACCGGTGAGAGCCTGGACCCGCGCCTGACCGGTGCGACCTTCGTCGACCTGCCCGAGTCACTGCGGCAGTCTGGCGTCGGCGGCGTGCTGGTCAGCGAGGTCAAGCGCGGCAGCCGCGCCGCCAGCAACGGCCTGCAGCAGGGCGACATCATCACCGACGCCACCGTGGGCGAATTCGCCGACCTGGCCAGCTGGCGTGCCAATTTCCAGCAGCGCCCGCCGACCCTGGTGGTGCGCGTGCTGCGCAACAATGGCCAGCAGCAGGGCCAGCTCGTGATGCGCTGATCGCCCTGCCGTAACACCCCCTATACCCCGGCAATGCTATTGCTGTCAGTCCAGGTCGGCACCGCCGACGCCCGTTCCCCCATCGCAACAGGAGTGATTCGATGAGCCCCACCAATACCGAGAACCTGAAGGAACACCTGGGTGAAGCCGGTTCCCACCTGAAGCAGGCCGCCAGCGCCGCCGGCGGTGCGATCAAGGGCGCCACCGGTGCGGCCACCGACGAACTGCGGATCGGCAAGGCCAACGTCAAGGCTGAACTGTCCGACAGCGCGCTGTCCGGCCTGGCCGCTGCCGAGTTTGGTGGTGCCGCCGCCAAGGAGCAGGTCGATGCGCTGATGGACAAGGGCAAGGACCTGATCGACAGCGCCGCCGAGCTGATCCGCGAACGTCCGCTGGCCTCGTTCGGCGTGGCCTTCGCTGCCGGCTGGATCATCGCCAAGCTGGCCCGCGGCAGCAGCGACAAGTAAGCCGCGGCGTGAGCGAAGACAACGCGCAAGCCCCTGATCCGGCGGCTACCCCGCCGCTGGATGAGAGCATCCGCCAGGTCGGCGCGGCCGGTCGTGCCGCTGCCGACTCGGCCAAGCACTCGCTGCGTTCGCTGCGCCGGTTGGCCTCGGCCGACTTCGCGCTGGCACGCAGTGCCTTCGGCCGCGCGCTGGCCTGGGCCGGCGTAGCGATCGTATTCGGAGCGTCGGCCTGGCTGCTGATGGCCGCCACCCTCATCGCCCTGCTGCAGAGCTGGGGCCTGAGCTGGCTGCAGGCCCTGCTGATCACCTCGCTGCTGAGCCTGGCCGTCACCGGTTATGCGATCTGGCGGGTGTCCTACTTCTTCCACCACACCGGCATGCACGCCACCCGGCGCCAGCTGTCCCGCCTGGGCCTGTTCGACGAGCCCAGCGAAGACGACCCCGATGCCGATGTGCAGCTGCCAGAGGGCAAGCCATGAAGTTCGGTGCGCTGCAGCGGCGGGTGAAGCGCTGCGAACAGGTGGTGACCGTACGCCTGGTCGAGACCCAGGACCACTGGTCCACGCTCAGCCAGGTCTGGCGCCAGGGCTGGTCGCCACTACGCATCGTGGTAGTGGGCCTGGCCGGTGGCTTCATTGCCGGCAAGCTGGAAATGCCGGGCAAGGTCAACGGTGCGCGCTGGCTGCAGATGGTGGGTTCGGTCTCGAACCTGTTCGCCAGTGCGCAGGCAGCGTTCGCCACGGCGATGGCGGCGCAGGCGGCGGCCACCGCCGACGATGCGGCCGAAGAAGCCGGCGATGCCAGCGAACAGGCACACGCAGCGGCCTCCGCCGCTGAAGCGCGGCCCGCAGCGGCGGCGCGAGCTGTGCCGGAGGCGGAACCGGACCTGCGCGAACCGCGCCCGGCCGAGGCGGCCACCGAACTGTCCGAACGTTGATCCATGGAATCCGCCGCGCCGATGGCGGCCGGCGGATAATGCGCTCCCCTTTCCGGCTGATGCGTCGATGAGCGAGTCCTCCCTGTCCCCGTCACCAGCCGATCCACAGGACCCGGAGGCACCGCTGCCGCCTCCGTCTCGCCCACGCGGGCCGATGTCGCTGGTGGTGCTGGCGACCCTGGCGGTGGGCTACACGCTGTGGGCGGCGCAGGACATCATCCTGCCGGTGCTGCTGGCGATGTTCTTCGCACTGGTCGGCAACCCGATCCTGCGCCTGCTGCAGAAACTGTGGATTCCGCGCGCGCTGGGCGCGCTGCTGATTCTCGGCGCCGGCCTGGGCGTGACCGGTTCACTGGCGGTGCAATTGATCGGCCCGGCGATGGAATGGGCGCAGGAAGCCCCGCAGCAGCTGCGCAAGGTCGCCCGCCAGGTGCAGGACCTGACCAAGCCGGTGCAGCAGGCCAACCAGGCGGCGGAGAACTTCGCCCGCGTGGCCGGTGGTGACAGCAACCACAAGGTGCAGGTGATCCGCACCCAGCTCGACGACCCGTACCGCATGCTGACCCGCGCGCCACGGCTTGCCGCCTCGGTGCTGGCCGTGGTGCTGCTGACCCTGTTCTTCATGATCTATGGGCAGAGCCTGCAGCGCGCGGCAATCGCGCTGTTCCCGAGCCGCCAGCAGCAGCGCTTCACCGCCGACATCCTGCGGTCGATCGAGCGCGAAGTCTCGCGCTATGTGCTGACCATCAGCGTGATCAACACCCTGGTCGGGCTGGTGTTCGCCGGCGTGCTGATGCTGCTCGGCATCGGCCTGCAGGAGGCGCTGCTGTGGGGCACGGTGGCCGCGCTGCTGAACTTTGCCCCGTACGTCGGTCCGCTGATCGGCGTGGCACTGATGCTGCTGATGGGCTTCGTGGAACTCCGCGACCCGCTGCAGGCGCTGCTGCCGGCGGCCGCGTACCTGGCCCTGCACACTCTGGAAGGGCAGATGGTGACCCCGATCGTGCTGGGCCGGCGCATGAAGCTGTCGCCGCTGGTGCTGATCCTGGCGCTGATGGTGTTCGGCTGGGCCTGGGGCATGATCGGCCTGCTGCTGGCGGTGCCGCTGCTGGTCTGCATCAAGCTGGTGCTGGCACGGCTGGAAGGCATGCAGGGCTGGGCACGGCTGCTGGAATGAAAGCCCGCGCGGGCAGGCGTAGAATGGAGGGGTGAATTTCCCCGTCCAAGCCATCACTCTCGACCTTGACGACACGCTGTGGCCGTTCGCTCCGATTGGCGCCCGCATCGACCTGGTCCTGCACGAGTGGATGCGTGAACACAGCCCCGCCACCGCCGCGATGTATCCGGTGGCGGCGATGCGCGAACTGCGCGAGCGCCTGTACCACGCCCATCCGCACCTCCACCACGACCTGAGCGCGCTGCGTCGGTTGACCCTGCACGAAGCGCTGCACGCCAGTGGCGCCAGCCTCGATCTGCTGGAGCCGGCGTACGAAGCGTTCTACGCCGCGCGCAATCAGGTCGAGTGCTATCCCGATGCGATCGATGCGCTGGCGAGGATTGCCGCGCGGGTGCCGGTGGCAGCACTGAGCAACGGCAACGCCGATCTGGAGCGGATCGGCCTGGCCCATCATTTCGCCTTCCAGCTGGGCGCGCGCGAACACGGCGCGGCCAAGCCGGAGGCAAGCATCTTCCACGCCGCCTGCACCCGCCTGGGTGTGGCGCCGGCACAGGTGCTACATGTCGGCGACCACGCCGAAATGGACGTGGCCGGGGCGATCGCCGCCGGCCTGCGCGGGTGCTGGATCAACCGCGAAGCAGCCACCTGGACCCATCCGAAACTGCAGCCGGACCTGCAGTTTGACACCCTCACCGGCCTGGCCGACTGGTTGGACGCCAACCTCGACGCCGCCGCATCCCGGAGTACCTGACGCATGAGCGAGATCACTGGTTTCACCGCCGACACCACCGCGGCGCTGCCGCTGTACGTGCTGGACCGCGAGCAGTTCGCCGCTTGGAAGGACGGCCAACCGGCCGCGACCCAGGCCTGGCTGGCCTCGCAGGGTTTCACTGCCGGTGCGCACAGCGTGGCCCTGCTGCCCGGCAGTGAGGGCCTGGCCGGCGCGGTGATCGGTGTCGGTGATCGCGCCGATGCCTACAGCTATGCGCATGCGCCGCACGCCCTGCCGGAAGGCAGTGTCTGGCAGCTGGCCAATGAACTGCCTGCCGCCGAACAGGCGCTGCTGCAGCTGGGCTGGGGCTTGGGCAGCTACCGCTTCGACCGTTACCGCAAGCGCAACCGCGCCCCGGCGCAGCTGGTGGCCGCACCGTCCGGCGAAGTGGCCGACCTGATCGCCGCCAGCCTGCGCGTGCGCGACTGGGTCAACACCCCGACCGAAGACATGGGGCCGCAGCAGCTGGAAGACGCCGCGCGTGCACTGGCCGATGCACATGGTGCGCAGGTCGAGGCGATCACCGGCGATGAACTGCTGAAGCAGAACTTCCCGGCCATCCACGCCGTGGGCCGCGCGTCGCACCGCGCGCCGCGCCTGGTGGTGCTGCGCTGGGGCAAGGAAACCGACCCGGCACTGGTGCTGGTCGGCAAGGGCGTGTGCTTCGATACCGGCGGCCTGGACATCAAGCCGGCCGACGGCATGCGCAACATGAAGAAGGACATGGGCGGCGCCGCGCACGCGCTGGCCCTGGCCGGCCTGGTGATGGCGCGCGGACTGCCGGTGCGGCTGACGCTGCTGGTGCCGGCGGTGGAAAATGCGATCGGTCCGGATGCGTTCCGCCCCGGCGAAGTGATCGCCACCCGCAAGGGGTTGAGCGTGGAGATCGACAACACCGATGCCGAAGGCCGCGTGATCCTGTGCGACGCGCTGACCTTCGCCGGTGAGCAGAAGCCGGACCTTGTGCTGGATTTCGCCACTCTTACCGGTGCCGCACGCATCGCGCTGGGTCCGGATCTGCCGGCGCTCTTCAGCAACGACGACACGGTGGCGCAGCAGTGGCTGCAGGCCGGCGACGCAACCCGTGACCCGGTCTGGCGCATGCCGCTGTGGCGCCCCTACCTGCGCTATCTGAGCAGCGGCATTGCCGACCTGGCCAATGCCGGTTCGCGCATGGCCGGCTCGGTGACCGCCGCGCTGTACCTGGAGCGCTTCCTGGAAGACGGCCAGCGCTGGGCGCACCTGGACGTGTACGCCTGGAACGACGGCGAACGCCCGGGCCGTCCGGCCGGTGGCGAAGCGCTGGCGCTGCGCTCGGCCTGGGCGATGCTGAAGGCGCGTTACAGCTGATCGGGTGGGTGCCGACCTTGGTCGGCACGCTGTCCCCGGCAAATCTGACGAAAAATTGAATTTCGGCCTCGGCCGGGTTCTGCGAGGATGTGTGGGTCGACCACCCACACGCTCCGTGAAGGCAGGACTCCGACCATGTCGCTCTTCGGCTACACCCGTGCCGGCCAGACGCCGGGCGCACCGCGCAAGCATTCCCCCCTGCTCTGGATCGCGCTGATCGCGCTCATCCTGGGTACCGTGGCGCTGGCCTTCGCCTGGCTGGCCGGCTGGATGGGCGACCGCCTCACCGCGCAGCGCTTCACCGACACCATCGAGGCCACCGGCCCGGCCCATCCGGGCTTCCGCCGTGCACACAGCAAGGGCATCTGCGTAAGCGGCTGGTTCGAACCCAGCGCGCAGGCCCCTACCCTGTCCAGTGCCCGGGTGTTCTCGCAGACACGTGTGCCGGTGATGGGCCGCCTGTCAATCGGTGGCGGCGACCCCTACGGCGCCGACAACACCGCACGCGTGCGCAGCCTGGCGGTGCAGATGGTCAGCGATGATGGCCAGGAATGGCGCATGGCGATGAACAGCTTCCCGTTCTTCGCGGTACCCACGGCCGAGGCGTTCTACGAGCAGACGCGCGCCTCGATTCCCGACCCGGCCACCGGCAAGCCGGACCCGCAGAAGATGGCGGCAGTGCTGGCGAAATACCCCAGTGCGCAGGCGTTCCAGCAGTGGGCGAAGACAGCGCCATGGACCAGCAGCTGGGCCGACACCACTTTCAACAGCGTCAACAGTTTCTGGTTCACCAATGCGCAGGGCCAGAAGCGTGCGGTGCGCTGGCGCTGGCAGCCGCTGGCGCCGGTGGTGGAGATGGATGCGGAAGCGCGCAAGCAGGCCAGCGTCGATTTCCTCAGCCAGGAACTGCAGCAGCGCCTGGCCCGCGGCCCGGTACGCTGGAACCTGGTCGTGACCACCGCCGAGCCCGGCGATGCCATCGATGATCCGTCGGTACCGTGGCCCGAGTCGCGTGACCAGGTAGTGGCGGGCGTACTCAGCCTGGACCGCATGCAGTCGCAGGAAGAAGGCGCCTGCGGCCAGATCAACTTCGATCCGCTGATCCTGCCCAGTGGGGTGCGCGGCAGTAATGATCCGATCCTGGCGGCCCGCTCGGCGGTGTACTCGCAGTCCTTCAACCGCCGTGAACGCGAGCGCGCCGCCGGCAATGTCGAACAACCGAAGGAGGCCGCACGATGAGCACCGGCAACGGCCACTTCAACCTGCTGGCGCGGGTGCTGCACTGGTCCATGGCGCTGATGATCGTCGCCATGCTGTTCATCGGCGTGACCATGGTCGCCTCGCTGCACCTGCGTCCCGCGCTGATCGACCTGCACCGCCCGCTGGGCATCGCGATCCTGTTGCTGGCGCTGCTGCGCCTGTACAACCGGCTGCGCCATCGCCCACCGGCGCTGCCTGCCGACCTGCCGGTCTGGCAGGGGGTAGCGGCCAAGGCCTCGCACTGGGTGCTGTACGCGCTGATGCTGGCGATGCCGTTGATCGGCTGGGCGATGCTGTCGGCCGGCGGATACCCGATCGTGCTGTGGGGTGGATTCCACCTGCCATCGATCGTTCCGCACACCCCGGCGCTGTATGCCGCGCTGCGCAATGCGCACAGCCTGCTGGCCTATGTGTTGTTCGCCACGGTGCTGATGCATGTGGGTGCGGCGTTGTTCCACCTGTGGGTGCGGCGGGACGGGGTGTTCCAGGCGATGGCGCGCGGGAAGGATTGAAAGGATTCGCCGGGCGTTCCCGGCGGATTGTTTCCGCGACCGCGGGGGGGGTGTCACTTTTCTTTTCGCGCGAAAAGAAAAGTAACCAAAAGAAACGCGCCGCCAGAGCGCGAGCCGGTGCTGCGCACCGGTGCCCTGTGCTTCTCGGTGAATCAGGGGACGGCGCCGAACTCGCTACGCTCAAACACCGGCGCCTCTTCGCCCCTGATTCCCCCGCGATGCTCGGCTCGCTCAAGGCGGACCCAACATCAAGAGCGACAGCTGCACCCAGTAGATCCACGCCATGCGTGGTTGCTGTTGCCGTTGATCTTGACCTTCCAGTCCGCCTTGAGCGAGCCGAGCACCGCAGGTCCGGCGAGGGCGAAGAGGCGCCGGTGTTTGAGCGCAGCGAGTTCCCGCGCCGTCCCTCGACGGACCGAGGAGCGCAGGGCACCGGCGTGCGACGCACGCCGGCTCGCGGCCGGCGGAGCGTTTCTTTGGTTACTTTCTTGATGGCCCACATCCATGTGCGCCACCCTACGGGCCGGCTACGCCGTTCCACGCTGCTCCTGCAGCGTGGTGCACGAGCAAAGAAAGTGACACCCACCCGCGGTCGCGGAAACGACATCACCAGGAAAGGCAGGCCGCCCCTACAGCCACCCTTTCTGCCGCGCCAGCCGGTACGCCTCAATGCGATTGGCTACGCCCAGCTTGCCGATGCACTCGGACAGATAGTTGCGCACCGTGCCGTGCGACAGCCCCAACTGCTCGGCGATCTCGCTGGCGGTACGGCCCTCGCCCGCCAGCCGCAGCACGCGGCGCTCGCGGTCGGTCAGCGGGTCGGCCTGCGACCACGCATCCAGTGCCAGCTGCGGGTCGATCGCACGGATGCCCTGCTTGACCTTGCGCAGTGCCTCGGCCAGGTTCTCAGCCGGTGCGTCCTTCAGCAGGTAGCCCAGCACGCCGGCTTCCAGCGCGCGGCGCAGGAAACCTGCGCGGGCGAAGGTGGTCACGATCACCACCTTGATCGGCAGCTCGTGACGCGCGATGCGCTGTGCAAGCTCCAACCCGGACAGGCCCGGCATCTCGATGTCGGTCACCAGGATGTCCGGCTGCAGCTGCTGCAGCATGCGCCACGCGGTTTCGCCGTCGGCGGCGCTGCCCAGCACTTCGATATCCGCTTCCAGGCCCAGCAGCGCCGACAGTGCGCCGCGTACCATCGCCTGGTCTTCGGCCAGCAGGATGCGGATCATGCGGCACCGTCCTGCACCAGCGACGGCGGCACGCCTGGCGGCAGCGGTGTGGTCGCAGCGGCCAGTGGCACGCGCACGATCAACACCGTGCCCTCGCCCTTTGCGGACTGCACCTGCAGGCTTCCACCCAGGGCGGCCACGCGTTCGCGCATGCCGCACAACCCATTGCCCTCGGCCTGCACGCCGCCACGACCATCGTCGCGGATCTGCATCGCCAGCATGCTTCCCTCCAGCATGAACTCCACCCGTGCCTGCGTCGCCTGTGCATGGCGCACGATATTGGTCGCGGCCTCGCGCAGCACCAGTGCCAGCCCGCGTTCGACATCCACCGGCATCGCCGGTGGTGGTGCGTACTGAAGGTGGACCTGCTGGCACTCCAGCAGCAGCCGCGCCGATGCCAGCTCGCCGGCCAGGTCGCTGGCGCGGATACCGGTGACCGCACTTCGGACCTGCGCCAGCGCCTCGCGGGCGATGGCCTCGGCCTCGCCGATCTCCTGCCGCGCGCGTGCATCACCGCGGTCCTGCAGCTTGCGCGCCAGTTCCAGCTTCAACGTGATCAGCGACAGGGTGTGGCCGAGCAGGTCGTGCAGGTCGCGGCCGATGCGTTCGCGCTCCGCGGTGGCTGCTAGCCGCCGCACCTCGTCCTGTGAAAGCTGCAGTGCCGCATCCTTCTGCTGGTTGAGTGCCTCCACGTTCACGACCAGGCCGACGATATAGGACACGGCGGGGATCCAGACCAGGCTCTGCCACGGGTACTGGAACAGCAGGGCGAGGCTGCAGAACAGGAGGTTCAGACCAGTGAGCTGCAGCAGATACTGCCACCAGCCGCCGCGACCGCTCACCCGCAGCAGCACGCAGCCGAACACGAAGTAGGTCAGCCCGGACGGGTACCAGGGCAGCAGCACCAGCGACATCGCGATCAGGCCCAGGGCATAGCGCGGGGCGTGATGGCGCGGCGCCACCATCACCTTGGCGTACAGCAGCAGGAACACCGGATAGCTGGCCAGCGTCAACAGCAGCCAGCGCAGGGTGAAGCCATGGCCAAGCAAGGGCGTCAGGAAGATCCACACTGACCACAGCAGGTGGATTGCCTCGCCCCAGGGGGACTTTCCCCGGCGCAGCGTCTCGGCCACCGCCGAGTCCGGCGCGGGGCGCAGCAGCGAGGCAAGCCAGATGGACGGCACGGGCGGTTCCAGGCGGGGACGATCGCCGCCGATCATGCCAGTTCAGCCGCCTGCGCGCAGGCGCCACCGTCGGCTGGGCGGCACCGGCGCAACCGGGCGCAGATCACGGTACGCTTGGCGGCGCCGCTGCGGCGGGCCGGCAATGGGGCGATCGGATCCATGGGCAGTACCGGTAGCGGGAACGTTGCCATCCTGTGCCGCCGTGGTCACATTTCGCAGTTGCCGCCGTCAGTGTCATCGGATGACAGCTGTCACTGCCGTCTTCGCTGTGCCTGCCTTCATGCTGTGCCGCACGCTCCACCGCCGGAACCGCCGTCGTCCGCGCTTCCGGCCACACCCGCCCGAACGCATGTGATGGAACGAATGAACGCTTCTGCCGAGCTGTTGAAGGAACTCCGTATCGACCGCAAGTCGCCGCCGCCGGCCGCCGGAGGCAATGGCGGTGGCCGCCGCGGGTTGTGGATCGCGATCATCGTGGTCGTGCTGCTGGTCGCCGCGGCCGTGGCCTACCTGTTCGGCCGCGCACCGGCCGTAGAGGTGGAAACCGCTCCCGCCGTGGCCATCCAGCAGGGCAGCACCAGCAGCTCGGTGCTCGACGCCAGTGGCTACGTGGTCGCCCGGCGCATGGCCACGGTATCGGCCAAGATCACCGGCAAGGTGCGCGAGGTGATGATCGAAGAAGGCATGCGGGTCGAGGCTGGCCAGGTGATGGCCACGCTCGACCCGATCGATGCCGACGCGCAGCGCAGCCTGTACGCCTCGCAGCTGCAGGCCGCACGCAGCCAGGTCGCCGGGCTGGAGGCGCAGCAGAGGCAGGCCGCCGCCGAAGCCAGCCGCCTGCAGGCGCTGGTTGGCCAGCAGCTGGTCTCGCGCTCGCAGTACGACCAGGCCGTGGCCCAGCGCGACAGCCTGCGTGCGCAGCTGGATACCGCGCAGCGCAACGTCAAGGTTGCCAACGACCAGCTGGCCATCGCCGATCTGGGCGTGGACAACAACATCGTGCGCGCGCCGTTCTCCGGCGTGGTCACCGCCAAGGCGGCGCAGCCCGGCGAGATCGTTTCGCCGCTGTCGGCGGGTGGTGGGTTCACCCGTACCGGCATCGGCACCATCGTGGACATGGACTCGCTGGAGATCGAAGTGGAGGTCGGCGAGGCCTTCATCGGCCGCGTGCAGCCGAAGATGCCGGTGGAAGCCACGCTCAACGCCTACCCGGAATGGAAGATTCCCGGCGAGGTGATCGCCATCATCCCCACCGCCGACCGCGGCAAGGCCACGGTGAAGGTGCGCGTGGCGCTGAAGGTGAAAGACCCGCGCATCGTGCCGGAGATGGGCGTGCGGGTCAGCTTCCTGGAACAGGCGCAGCCGCAGGCGGCCGCCAAGCCGCAGGGCGTGCGCGTGCCGGGCGGCGCCGTGGTCCAGCGCGACGGTGCCTCGGTGGCCTTCGTGCTGGGTGACGGGAACCGCGTTCAGCAGCGCACGGTCGAGGCCGGCCAGGCGATGGGCAAGGACCGCCAGATCCTCAAGGGCGTGAGCGCAGGTGAGCCGGTGGTGGTGAACCCACCCGACACCCTGCGCGATGGCGCCAAGGTGCAACAGAAACAAGCGCAGTAACGGCCTGGCGCCCGTGGGCGCGGCCGGCAGCATCGCTCGACGCACGCCTGCGGCCACCGCAGGTGCGCTTCCCCGTTTCCCGCTTCCCGTGGAGAACCACCCATGTCGACCCTGGTTTCACTGCGCAACATCACCAAGACCTACCAGCGTGGCCCCGAGCAAGTGCAGGTGCTGCACGGCATCGACCTGGACATCGCCAGCGGCGACTTCGTTGCGCTGATGGGCCCGTCCGGTTCGGGCAAGACCACCCTGCTCAACCTGATCGGCGGCCTGGACAGCCCCACTGGCGGCGAGATCAGCATCGAGGGCGAGCGCATCGACCAGATGAGTGGCGGCCAGCTGTCGACCTGGCGCAGCCACCATGTCGGCTTCGTGTTCCAGTTCTACAACCTGATGCCGATGCTGACCGCGCAGAAGAACGTGGAACTGCCGCTGCTGCTGACCCACCTCAGCGCGGCGCAGCGCCGCCGCAATGCCGAGATCGCGCTCACCCTGGTCGGCCTGGCCGACCGCCGCAGCCACCGCCCGAATGAACTGTCAGGCGGCCAGCAGCAGCGCGTGGCGATCGCCCGCGCGATCGTCTCCGACCCGACCTTCCTGATCTGCGACGAACCGACCGGCGACCTCGACCGCCAATCGGCCGAGGAGATCCTCGGCCTGCTGCAGCAGCTCAACCGCGAGCACGGCAAGACCATCATCATGGTCACCCATGACCCGAAGGCCGCCGAGTACGCCACGCACACGGTGCACCTGGACAAGGGCGAGCTGGCCGACGCGCCGCTGGCCCACTGACGGAGGCCACAGCGATGAAATACTTCTCGTTGGTGTGGGCACAGCTGTTCCGCAGCCGTACCCGCACCCTGCTGACCCTGCTGTCGGTGGTGGCCGCGTTCCTGCTGTTCGGCATGCTCGATTCGGTGCGGGTGGCGTTCTCGTCGGGTGGCAGCGTGGAAGGTGCCAACCGGCTGATCGTGGCCTCGCGGCTGTCGATCACCCAGTCGCTGCCGATCCGGCTGGAAGCACAGGTGCGCCAGGTAGCCGGTGTCCGTGACGTGGCTTATGGCATGTGGTTTGGTGGCATCTACCAGGACCCGAAGAACTTCTTCCCGAACTTCTCGGTGTCACCCAACTACTTCGATGTCTACCGCGAGCTGCAGATCGATCCGGCACAACTGGAGGACTGGAAGCAGACCCGCACTGGCGCCATCGTCGGCGAAACCCTGGCCAAGCAGTTCGGCTGGAAGATCGGCGATACCATCCCGCTGCAGGCGACGATCTTCCCGCGTGGCGGCAGCAATGACTGGCCACTGGTGCTCAAGGGCATCTACCGCTCCAAGGACCGCGCGCTGGCCGCCAACGAAGAACGCCAGTTGATGATGAACTGGAAGTACTTCGACGAATCCAACGACTACATCAAGAACCAGGTGAGCTGGTACACGGTGACGCTGGACAACCCGGACCACTCTTCGCGGGTCGCACAGGCGATCGATGCGATCTCGGCGAACTCCGACCACGAGACCAAGACCCAGACCGAATCGGCGTTCCAGCAGGCCTTCGTCAAGCAGTTCGCGGATATCGGCATGATCGTCACCTCGATCATGGGCGCGGTGTTCTTCACCCTGCTGCTGTTGACCGGCAACACCATGGCGCAGGCCGTGCGAGAGCGCGTGCCGGAGCTGGCCACGCTGAAAACGCTGGGCTTCAAGGACAGCACCGTGCTGACCCTGGTGATGGTGGAGTCGGTGCTGCTGATCGGCCTGGGCGGCCTGATCGGCATGGGCCTGGCCGCCCTGATCCTGCCGGCGATCGGCCCGAAGAGCATGGGCATGCTGCCGCCGCACGTGCCGACGCCAACCTGGCTGATGGGGTTGGGCCTGATCGTAGTGATCGGCATCATCGTCGGGCTGCTGCCCGCGCTGCGTGCCAAGCGCCTGAAGATCGTCGATGCACTGGCCGGCCGCTGAGGAGGATTGCAGATGAACAAGCTCAAGAAGTGGCTGGGCAACGGCGTAACCGTGCTGCTGCTTGCGATCGGCCTGGTGTTGTGGATCGGGCTGCCGTGGTTTGGCGTGCTGGCCGTGGCCGTGCTGGTAACGCTGTGGCTGCTGCTGACCCGCGGTGGACGGCTGGCGTTGGCCGCCACCCGCATCGGCGTGGCCAGCCTGCCGCAACGCTGGGGCGCGTCCTCGGTGATCGTGGTCGGCATTGCCGGCGTGGTCGGCGTGCTGGTGGCGATGCTGGCGATGGGCGAAGGCTTCCAGGCCACGCTCAACAACACCGGTGATGACACCACTGCCATCGTGCTGCGCGGTGGCTCGCAGGCCGAGACCAACTCGGTGATCACCCGCGAGCAGGTACCGATGCTGTCCACCCTGCCCGGCATCAGCCGCGATGCGCAGGGCCGGCCGTTGCTGTCACCGGAACTGTCGCAGGTGGTCAACCTGGTATCGAAGTCCGACGGCACCGACGTCAACGCGCAGTTCCGCGGCGTCGGCCCGCAGGCGTGGGCGGTGCATGACAAGGTCAGGATCGTCGAGGGCCGCAAGTTCGCCACCGGGCTGCGCGAGATCGTGGTCGGCCAGGGCGCCAAGGGCCAGTTCCGCGACATGGAGGTCGGCAGGACGCTGTCGCTGGGCAACCAGACCTGGACCGTGGTCGGCGTGTTCGCCACTGGCGATGCGCATGATTCGGAACTGTGGACCGACGCCGATACGCTGGCCACCACCTACCAGCGCAGTGCCTGGCAGTCGATCAGCGTGCGTACCGATGGCAAGGCCGGCTTCGATCAGTTCAAGGCGGCCGTCGCTGCCGACCCACGCCTGAAGCTGGACGTGGAAACCACCCGCGTCTACTACAGCAAGCAGGGCGGCGGGCTGACCAAGCTGATCGACATCCTGGGCAAGGTGATCGGCACGATCATGGCGGTCGGTGCGGTGTTCGGCGCGCTCAACACCATGTATGCGGCCGTGGCCACGCGCGCCCGCGAAATCGCCACCATGCGTGCGATCGGCTTCCGCGGCCTGCCGGTGGTGACGGCGGTGATGCTGGAAACGATGCTGTTGGCGCTGCTCGGTGGCCTGCTCGGCTGTGCGGTTGCATGGCTGCTGTTCAATGGCTACAGCGTGTCCACCATCGGCAGCAACTTCAGCGCGGTGGTGTTCAAGTTCCACGTATCACCGGAACTGCTGTGGACCGGCCTGAAATGGGCACTGGGCATCGGCCTGGTCGGCGGCCTGTTCCCGGCGCTGCGCGCGGCGCGTTTGCCGATCACTACGGCGCTGCGCGAAACCTGAGCATCATGCAGCGGTGGACTGCGCATCACGCAGGGGGACGGAGCGAAGGCTCCGTCCCTTTTCCGTTGCTGAACTCAGGCATCCATCGCCGCAACATCGGATGGTGGGTGCCGCAGGGCCAAATGCCGGCGAACAGCCTCCTCCGGCGCGTACGCCGTGCCCAGCGCGTGCTGCTCACCCGTATGCCTGTCGACGAAGATCGGGCCATTGCCGGCCAGCGCGTCCGAGATCTCACCAGATTGCAGGTAGCGCAGCGACTGGAAGCAGAACAGCCAGCCTTCGACCATCTCATGCTCGTGCGTGATGGCAACCGGCTCATCGTCGCTGGCAAGTGCAGCCTGCACGCGACGGCGTGCTTCGTCGAGCTGGATCATTCCTTCGCCTCTTGTTTTCGATGACAGCGCGAAGAGCATTTCATGCGGGTGGATGCATCGCAACGGATAGGCACCTGCGTACAAGTGCGCACTGCGGCGTGTTGCCGCAACCGCTCAAGCGTGGCGGTTCTGTGCCGCTATCGATGCCTCTACTCATCGCAAACGCAGTGCGCGTGACGCTGCGCACAGTGCATCTGTGGATTGTTGGTTGCGATTCATCTTCGCGCACTTCCAGCGGCGTCGAGACAAACAGGTACGAATGGAAACATTCTAGAATCGCGCCCCCCACGTTGGTTTGCAGCACCCCACGCGCCCATAGAACGGGCGCATGTTTTTACTGAAACACGAGATTTCACGGATGTCCCTGAAAACCAATCCGCTGCGCAACGCGATCGTCATCGCGCTGGCCGCCAGCTGCACCACCCCCGCCTTCGCACAGAGCGCCGGCGATACCCCGACCAACCTCGACCGCATCGAAATCACCGGCTCGCGCATCCGCCAGGCCAGTGTCGAAACCGCACAGCCGGTGGTCGCGCTCAACCGCGCCGAGATCGAGAAGAAGGGTTACGTCAACGTCGCCGACATCCTGCAGGACATTCCTGCCGCCGGGGCGCCGAGCATGAGCCGCGCCTCGTCGCTGACTTCTTCGCGCGATTTCGGCGGCATGTACGTCAGCCTGCGCAACCTTGGCCCGGAACGCAGCCTGGTGCTGATCGACGGCCGCCGCATGGGCGTCAGCGCCGGCGGCTACTCCGACCTGGCCTCGATCCCGTCGTCCATCGTCGAGCGCGTGGAAGTGCTGACCGACGGCGCCTCCGCGCTGTACGGCTCCGATGCCATCGCCGGTGTGGTCAACATCATCACCCGCAAGAATTTCGATGGTGGCGAAGCCAGCGTCTATGTCGGCCAGTACGGCCAGGGTGACGGCCAGAAGCGCGCATACAGTGCAACTTTCGGCAAGACCTTCGAGCGCGGCTGGTTCAGCGTGGGCGCCGAGCGCACCAAGGAAGACGAGGTGCTGGGCAAGGACCGCGAGTTCAGCCGTTACACCAACGGCCCGCGCCACCCGAACGATGGCCTCAACGGCAACACGCCGTGGGGCTACGTCACCGTCGGTGGCAAGAACCTGACCGTGGGTCCGGGCGGCGACCCGAGCAAGGCCGGCAACTTCCATGCGCCGGACCCGGCCGATGGTGCCAACACCAAGTCGAACATGAGCCTGCTGACCGGCCTGGAGCGCACCTCGGTGTTCGCCAACGGTGGCTTCTCGATCACCGACAACCTGCGCATCGTCGCCGACGCGCTGTACAGCAAGCGCGAGTCGACCAAGCACCTGGCCGGCTACCCGTACTCGGTCAGCGCCGCGCAGGCCCGCAATGGCAGCCGTGCCGCCCTGTCCAAGGACAGCGCGTTCAACCTGTGGGGCCAGGATGCGCTGTTCGCGCACCGCACCGAGGAACTGCCGCGCGGCACCGAGAACAACCTGGAAACCAAGCGCGCCAGCATCGGCCTGGAAGGCAGCTTCGAAACCGGTTCGCGGTACTGGGACTGGAACATCAACTACATGTACAACCGCAACGAAGGCGAGCGCATCGGTACCGGCAGCATGTACCAGCCGCACGTCAACCTGGCCGTCGGCCCGTCCTTCATGGACGGCAACGTGGCCCGTTGCGGTGCGCCGGGCGCGGTGATCGCCGGCTGCGTGCCGTGGAACCCGGCTGCCCCGATGGGTTACACCGGCCCGGGCTCGCTGAGCAACCAGGACGTGCAGGACTACCTGTTCACCCGCTTCGTCGACAAGATGCAGAGCACCACCAAGGTCGCCAGCGGCAACATCTCCGGTTCGCTGTTCACCCTGCCGGCCGGCGACATCCTGGCCGCGATGGGCTTCGAGCACCGCAGCGAGGAGGCCAGCTACACGCCGGACATGAAGGTGCAGAAGGGCGAGATCGCCGGCACCAGCGGCCAGCCGACCCGCGGCAACTACTCGCTCAACGAGGCCTACCTGGAACTGCAGGTGCCGTTGCTGGCCGACCTGCCGTTCGCCCGCGAACTGTCGCTGGACGTGGCCGGTCGCTACTCGGACTACAACAACTTCGGTTCCACCACCAACAGCAAGTTCGGCCTGAAGTGGAAGCCGATCGACAGCCTGCTGGTGCGCGCCACCTACGGCACCGGCTTCCGTGCGCCGACCGTGGATGACCTGTATGGCGGCACCGTCAGCAGTCGCGACTCGTTCACCGACCCGTGCGATACCTCCTTCGGCACCGCCGCCAGCAGCCCGGCCGTCGCTGCCCGTTGCCAGGCGCTGAAGGTGCCGGCCAACTTCCGCCAGCTCAACAGCGATGGCAGCGTGGCCACCAAGCCCGGCCAGCAGGCCACCACCGATTTCAGCTCGGGTTCCAACCCGGACCTGAAGCCGGAAACCGCCAAGACCTGGACCGTGGGCCTGGTCTACAGCCCGGACTTCGTGCAGGGCCTGGACGTCAGCCTGGACTGGTGGAAGATCCGCATCGACAACGCCATCGTCGGTGAGTCGGCCACCAACATCCTGGAACAGTGCTACGTGCAGGGTTCGGATGCTGCCTGTGGCCGCTTCACCCGTGGCAGCAACGGCCAGGTCAACTCGCTGGACCGCTCGCTGGTCAACGCGGGCTACCGCGAAACTGCCGGCTATGACATCAACGTGCGTTACCGCCTGCCGGAAACCGCGTTCGGCAAGTTCGCCGTCAACTGGAACACCACCTACACCGATTACCTGGAGCAGCGCAACGACAGCGCCGCCACCACCCCGGTGGAACAGCGTACCGGTTGGGCGGGCGACTTCCGCGTGCGCTCCACCTTCAACCTGGATTGGCAGTATGGCGACCTCGGCATCGGCTGGACCGCGCGCTACTACTCCAGCATGAAGGAGAAGTGCTCGTACATGGACGAGTGCAACATGCCGGGCTTCAACTCGTCGTACACCAGCGCCTCGCCGACCAACAGGGTGGGCTCCAACACCTTCCACGACCTGCAGGTGCGCTACAGCCTGCCGTGGGATGGCACCGTGTCGCTGGGCGTGAACAACGTGTTCAACCACCAGGGCCCGATCATGTACAGCCAGCCGAACAGCAGCTTCACCTACTACGGTGGCTTCGACATCGGCCGCTTCATGTACATGAAGTACCAGCAGCGCTTCTAAGCCTGCAACCGCGTTCCCGCCACGGCCATCCCTCTCTCCTGGCCGTGGATGGAAGCAGAACGGCGCCCCTCGGGGCGCCGTTCTTTTTTTCGTGGAAGCGGGGTCGGATCCCCGCCGGCGCTAGCGCTTGGCGCGCATCGTGCGGATGTTGTCGCCGACGAACAGCACCAGGCCAGCCCAGATCGCTGCAAACCCGATCGCCTTGGCAGTGTCGAATGCCTCATGGAAGAAGAACACACCCAGCAGCAGCTGCAGGCTCGGCGCGATGTACTGCAGGATGCCGACCAGCGACAGCGGAATGCGCTTCACGCCGTAGGCAAAGCCGATCAGCGGTACGGCGGTGACCGCGCCGCCGAAGATCAGCAGCAGGTCGTTGCGCCAGCCCCAACCATGGAAGAACGCACCGCCGTGGCCGTTCTCGGCCCAGATCGCAAACGCCAGCGCCGGCAGGAACAGGTACATGCTCTCCACGCCGAGGCCGGCCACCGGGTCGACCGAGACCAGCTTGCGCAGCAGGCCATACAGGCCGAACGAACAGGCCAGGCCCAGCGCGATCCACGGTGGCGTACCTGCATCGATGGTCAGCCAGGCCACGCCCACCGCCGCCATTGCCACCGCTACCCACTGCAGCCGGCGCAGCCGTTCCTTCAGCACCAGCACGCCCAGCAGCACGTTCACCAGCGGGTTGATGAAGTAGCCCAGGCTGGTCTCGATGACATGACCGGCGTTGACCGCCCAGATGTACAGGCCCCAGTTGAAGGCGATGGTCAGGCTCGACACCAGCAGGATCGGTAGCGCGCGCGGCTGCGCGGCGATCTTCCGCCACCAGCCCAGGCGCGCACTGATCAACAGCCAACCCAGCACCAGCACCGTGCTCCAGATGATGCGGTGGGCGATGATCTGGAACGAGGGCACCTCGTTGAGCAGGTGCCAATAGACCGGCACCAGGCCCCAGATCACGAAGGTGGATGCGGTGACCAGCAGGCCCCGGCGTTGTTCTTTCTCGTCCATGCTCACTTCTTTCTCGTCCTTGCCATTGTCAGCACCACCACACCCAGAAGAATCACCGCCATCGCCAGCAGGTCGCGCCAACCGAAGCGCTCACCGTTGAGCAGCGCGCCCAGCAGCACCGCGATCACCGGATTGACATACGCGTAGCTGCCCGCGAGCGCCGGGCGCACGTTCTGCAGCAGCCACACGTAGGCAGTGAACGCGACGATGGAGCCGAACACGCACAGATAAGCCATTGCCAGCAGGCCACCGGTATCGGGCAGCGTGGTCGGGCGCTCGCCCACCGCCAGGCCGATCAGCACCAGCAGCACGCCGCCGCAGATCATCTGCCCGGCCGCGGTCATGAACGGGCCCGGCAGGTCCAGGCCGCGTGCCCACACAGAACCGAACGCCCAGCCGATCGGCGCGATCAGCAGCAGCACCAGCCCGGTCGGCGAGCCGGTCAGGCTGCTGCCGGCGTTGAGCCAGACCACGCCGAGGAAGCCGATGGCGATGCCCAGCCACTCACCACGGCTGGCATGTTGCCCGCGCAGCGCCGAGAACAGCGCCATCCACAGCGGCACCGAGGCCACCGCCGTGGCGGCCAGGCCCGAGGACACCTCGCGCTCGGCCAGCACCACCATGCCGTTGCCCAGCACCAGCATGGTCACGCCCATGATGACCAGGTTGCGCCACTGCCGCAGCGTCGGGTTCGGCAGCTTCCAGAACAGGCGCAAGGCCAGGAACATCAGGCCGCCGGCAATGATGAAGCGGCTGCCGGAGACCATCGTCAGCGGCAGTGCGCCGCCGTGCAGGGCCTTGGCGATGCCCAGATAGGTCGAGCCCCAGACCACGTAGACCAGCAGCAGTGCCAGCGCGACAAGGCCACCCCGGGGGGCAGCCGCAGACGAAGAGGGGGGAGCCGACATGACACACCAGGGAGCCGGGGGAAGGCGGATTCTAGGACGTTTTGAGTATGGTCCGGGACCCCATACGGTGGCACGCTGTCATCCATCCATGCACCCTGCTCTGGTCTGCTACCCCGTGTTGACGGCCGATGCAGTACCAAGAAGGCTGCCCGGCCGCGCCGCCCCACGGCCGGACGCCGTTTTCCCTGCGCACGGACGCACCGCATCGAGGATTTCCACCCAGATGAGCACCACGTCCCAACCTGTTGTCCCCGCGAACGACCGCGCCGCCTTGCGGCGGTCGATCTCCAACACCCTCAAAGGCTCCGCCGGCAACCTGGTGGAGTGGTATGACGTCTACGTGTACTCGGTGTTCGCCGTGTACTTCGAATCGCAGTTCTTCTCGCCGGACGACAAGAACTCCACCCTGTACGTGTGGGCGATCTTCGCGGCGACCTTCCTGATGCGCCCGATCGGCGCCTGGTTCTTCGGCCGCTTCGCCGACCGCCACGGCCGCCGCCTGGCGCTGACCGTCTCGGTCACGTTGATGGCGCTGTGCTCGTTCCTCATCGCCATCACCCCCACCGCCGCCAGCATCGGCATCTGGGCCGCCGTGATCCTGTTGTTCGCGCGCCTGCTGCAGGGCTTCGCCACTGGCGGCGAGTATGGTGCCAGCGCCACTTACATGTCCGAGGCCGCCATTCCGGGCCGTCGCGGCTTCCTGTCCTCGTTCCACTACGTCACCCTGGTCGGCGGCCACGTGCTGGCCCAGCTGACCCTGCTGCTGATGCTGACCTTCTGGGGCAAGCCGGAGATCTCCGAGTGGGGCTGGCGCATCGCCTTCGGCATCGGTGGCATCGCCGCGGTGGTGGTGTTCTGGCTGCGCCGGGGCATGGACGAGTCGCTGTCGGAGTCGTCGATCGAGGCCGCGCGCGAGGGCAAGGCAAAGAAGTCCGGTTCGATGTACGAGTTGTTCGTGCACCAGTGGCGGCCGCTGCTGCTGTGCTTCCTGATCACCGCTGGCGGCACCGTGGCCTTCTACACCTACTCGGTGAACGGCCCGAAGATGATCCAGAGCGCCTTCGCCGGCAACGACCCGATGACCGGCACCCTGATCAACCTGGGCGTGCTGGCCTTCCTGATGGTGCTGCAACCGGTCGGCGGCTGGCTGTCGGACATCATCGGCCGCAAGACCCTGCTGGTGTTCTTCGGCGTCGGCGGCGTGCTGTACAGCTGGTACCTGATCACCCAGCTGCCGCACCAGCATGACGCCACCCTGGCCTTCCTGACCCTGGCGCTGGCATTCGTCATCCTCACCGGCTACACCTCGATCAACGCGGTGGTGAAGGCCGAGCTGTTCCCCACCCACGTGCGTGCACTGGGCGTGGGCCTGGGCTATGCGCTGGCCAACTCGCTGTTCGGCGGCACCGCCCCGCTGCTGTACCAGGGCGCGCTGAAGACCGGCCACGTCGATTGGTTCGCCATCTACGTGACCGCCACGATCGCGGTATCGTTGGTGGTCTATGTGTTCTTCCTTACCAACAAGGGCCCGAACTGGCTCGACGGCACCCGCAAGTAAGCGCGTTGCCCTGATCGCGGCCACTGGTGCAATGCCGGTGGCCGCTACGTCTCCCGCCACCGCGCTGATGTGGATCGCGGTGACGCTGGCCGCAGCCACGGCATTGGCCTGGGTGCTGCGCCGCCCCAACGCGCAGGCCACGTGGCCGCGCACGGGGTTCGGGGTCGCCCTGCTGGTGTTCTGCGCCGCGCTGGCGCTGCAGCTGGCGATGGACCTGGGCAGCGGCCACAGCTCGCTGCACCTGCGGCTGCATCGCGGCGTCAACGCGGGGCCGCTGGTCGGCCTGCGCACGATGGCGGCGTGCTATCTGGCCGCGCTCGCCGCCGGCGGCTGGGGCGCGTGGAAGCTGCTGCGACGGCGCGGGTAGTGCCGGCCGCTGGCCGGCAAAGCCGCCGTCTTTCGGTAGTGCCGGCCGCTGGCCGGCAACCTCATGAACCTCCGGAAAGAGCAGGGAGTTGCCGGCCAGCGGCCGGCATTACTCAACGGCGGGCCGCTTCGCTCTTGTCGCGCGCGCCGCGGAACTCCGATTCCTTTTCCCACGTCGGCCAGCGGCGGCTGTTGGCCAGCTCGGCGCCCAGGTCGTAGACCAGCAGGGTGTCGGCAGCGTGGCCGCTCGGGTCCCAGCTCGGCGTCCAGGCATCGCAGGTCTGGTGATAGCAGTCGGCGAAGTACTTTTCGCGCAGCGCGCGGCCGGCTTCAACGCCACCGTCCAGCTTGTCCAGGCCCGGGCCGATGGTGATCGCCGGCACGCCCAGGCGGGCAAAGGCGAAGTGGTCGGCGCGGTAGAAGAAGCCGGCTTCCAGGTTCGGGTCCGGGCTGTAGCTGCGGCCACGGGCCTTGGCCACGCGCTCCAGATCGCCTTCCAGCGACACCCGGCCCTTGCCCCACGAGGCAATGTCGCGGGTCGGGCCATCCGGGCTGAACATCTCGATGTTCAGCACCGCAGCGGTCTTGTCCAGCGGCGCCAGCGGATGGGCGGCGTAGTAGCTGGCGCCCAGCAACCCTTTCTCTTCGGCGGTCAGTGCCACGAAGTACAGCGTGCGCTGTGGCTGCGGGCCAGCGGCGAACACACGGCCCAGTTCCAGCACCGTGGCCACGCCGGTGGCGTTGTCGATCGCACCACGGCGGATGCGGTCGCCCTTGGCGTCGGGCTGGCCGATACCGAACGCATCCCAGTGCGCGGAGAAGATCACGGCCTCGTCAGCATGTTCACCACCGGGCAGCTTGGCGACCACGTTGCGGGTCACCACCTGCTCGCGCTTCAGCGCGAAATCCACGCTCAGCTTGGCGTTGTCCAGTGCAACCGGGCGGAAGTCGGCACGCATCGCCTTGCGCTTCTCCGCATCGAAGTCGAGGCCGGCGTCGGCGAAGATCGCTTCGGCCAGCTCGCGCTGCATCCAGCCACGCAGCGGCGTGTGCTGCGCCATCGCTTCGGCCTGGCCGCGCTCGATGTCGAACAGCGGCGAAGTGCCCGAGCTCTTCACCGTGGCCCAGCCATACGCGGCCGGCGCGGTCTCGTGCACGATCAGCACGCCTTCGGCACCCCGGCGTGCGGCTTCCTCGAACTTGTACGTCCAGCGGCCGTAGTAGGTCACCGCCTTTCCATCGAACGCGCCCGGCGCATCGGCCTCGAAGTCGGCGTCGTTGATCAGCACCACGGCGATCTTGCCGTGCAGGTCCACGTCCTTGTAGTCGTTCCAGTGGCGTTCCGGTGCGTCGATGCCGTAGCCGACGAACACCAACGGTGCATCCTTGATCTGCACGCGCTTGCGCGGCTGCAGGCTCTGCAGGGTCACATCCACGCCATTGGCCAGCGCACGCTTGCCCTGCTTCAGCGACAGGCTGGCCTTGGCCGCACCCTCCAGCTGCGCGCGCACCAGCGGCACCGGCTGCACCCAGCTGCCGTCCACGCCCCCCGGCTGCAGGCCGTAGCTGCGGAACTGCTCGATCAGGTACTGCACCGTGCGCTCTTCGCCTTCGGTGGCCGGTGCGCGGCCCTCGAACTCATCCGACGCCAGCACGCGCACATGCCGCGACAGTGCCTGCGGATCGATGCCGCCACCCGGCAGGTCGTTGGCCGCATGGGCCAGGCCCCCGACGAACAGGCAGGACGACAGCAGCAACACGCGCATCGGATTCACGGCAGTACCACGGCTAGCTTGGAAGTCACCAGAGTGTAACGTGGTCGTGACATCACGGCGCAGCCTGGGCCCACGTCATCCACGCAGGGCGTGACTCTACCTGCTGATGCGGTCCAGCCAGCAGGCCAGGCCCTGCGCGTTGAGTTCGATGTCCATCGCCAGAACAGTGATCACCGCCGCATCGTCCAGCGCACAGCCATGCAGCTGTGCGCGTTCCAGGTACAGCGCCTGCAGTGCGGCCAGCAGGCAGCGGTGGCGGTCCGGCCGGCCATCGCACTGGCGGCCGATCGCGGCCATCGCATCGATCTGTTCGAACAGGTCGTTGGCCAGTTTCTGCACCTGCTCCACGCGCCCATAGTGGGTCAGGTACATCGCCTGCGGGCCGTAGCCCAGCATGCGTCGGATCGAGGCCTTCATCGCCTCCGGGTCGAACTGCACCGGCGAGGAAGTCGGGAAGATGAAAGCGCCCTGCGCGCTGTCCAGCTCGCGGTAGGAGATGCCGAACGTATCGCCAGTGAACCAGCTGCGGCTGCGAGCATCCCACACGCAATAATGGTGCAGTGCGTGGCCCGGCGTGTGCAACAGCACCAGCTCGCGGCCAGCGAGATCGATGCGGTGGCCGTCTTCGGCCACCACCACGCGGTGTTCGGGAATCGGCTCGATGCGGCCGTAGCTGCGCGCGATCTCTTCGGCGCCGTACACCGCCGTCGCACCCGCAATCAGCCGGGTCGGGTCGATCATGTGCGGCGCACCGCGCGGATGCAGCACCGCCTTCGCATTCGGCAACTGCTGCATCAGCAGGCCTGCACCACCGGCGTGGTCCAGGTGCACGTGCGTGAGCAGCAACCAATCCACCGCTTCCACACCCAGGTCGGCATCCGCCAGCGCCTGCAGCATCGCCGGCACAGACAGGCCGGTGCCGCAGTCGACGAAGGCCGCGCGGCCGTTTTCAACGATCAGGTAGGCCGCGTCGAAGTCCGGGCGCTGGAAGCCCGTATCGATCGTGTGGATGCTGGGGTCGGCGGTCATCGGCACGCACCTGGCAGTCTCGTGAACAGACGCCCATGGTAGGCGCGCAGGCGGCCCGGGTTCGATGCGGCTTTGGTCGGGTAGTGCCGGCCGCTGGTCGGCAACCTCGGGATGGCCGGGAGAATGCATGTGCCGGCCAGCGGCCGGCACTACCGATCAGCCAGAGCGCAATCCGAACCGCGGCCGCAGCAGCAACGCCAGCACCAGCACCGCCAGGAACGCGCCGTAGGCGTACAGCACCGCCAGCACCTGCGGCCAGATCGGGCCGGCGCCGGGCTGCACCACGCCAATGCGGTAGCCCCACAGCATCGACACGATGCTCAGCGCGAACGCCACGACCAGGGTGGTGCCATCGAACAGGCGCCGCCGCGCGCTGCGCGGCTGGCGCGGAAACAGCCAGTACAGGCTGCCCAGCAGCAGGAACCAGGGCAGGAACAGCAGCAGCGACAACCAGGCCATCGCAGACTCCATGTCATCGCGCCAGAGGCGCGCGGACATCATGCCATGGGTGCTGTGCCACGGTCGTGCCGGCGGGGGGCTTCCCTGTAAAGCCGAGCCTATGCTCGGCTGCTTTGCTACCCAGCCGAGCATGGGCTCGGCTCTACAGAGGCGGAGCCGAGTCGAGCATGGCTCGACTCTACGCCCGGCGATCAGGCCGCTTCGCGCAGCGCGGCCAGGGCGGCCAGTACCGCGTCCACCTCGGCGCCCAGCTTGAACAGCTCGCTCTGCAGCTGGTCGCCCTGCTCTGCCTGCTTGATCACCGCGATCAGCTGGCCCGCATCACGTGGCGAATCGAAGCCTTCGCTCTGGATCAGCAGCGTGCCGTCACCAGCGGTCAGCTTGAAGTAGAACCGGCCATCCTTTTCGCGGTACTGCTTGAACTGCGGCGGCGCCACGCGGGCCACGCCGGCATCTTCGCTGGCGATGTCGCCCGCCGTGGACAGGTCGCGCAGGCCCACGGCGTGGCGCAGTTCTTCCAGCAGCGGTGCCGCCAACTGCTCGCGCAGCTGCTGGCCACGGCGCTTGAGCAACGCTTCGATCTTCTCCGGCTCGGCCATCAGCGCGTTGTAGCGCTCGCGCAGCGGCGACAGCTCGCTGTCGATACGCTCGAACAGCTGCTGCTTGGCGTCGCCCCAACTGATGCCGGCGGCGAAGGCCCTGGCGAATTCCGCGGTCTGTTCCGGCGTGGCGAACGCCTGGTACATCTGGAACAGCGCCGAGCCCTCGGTGTCCTTCGGCTCGCCCGGTGCGCGCGAGTCGGTCAGGATCGAGAACACCAGCTTCTTCAGCTCCTCGCGCGGCACGAACAGCGGAATGGTGTTGTGGTAGCTCTTGCTCATCTTGCGGCCATCCAGGCCCGCCAGCGTCGCCACCTGCTCGTCGATCACCACGTCCGGCAGCGGGAAATACTCCTTGCCGTACACGTGGTTGAAGCGCTGGGCGAAATCGCGCGCCATCTCGATGTGCTGGATCTGGTCACGGCCCACCGGTACCTGGTTGGCCTTGAAGATCAGGATGTCGGCCGCCATCAGCACCGGGTACATGAACAGGCCGGCGCTGACGCCTGCGTCCTCGTCCACGCCTTCCTCGCGGTTCTTGTCCACCGCCGCCTTGTAGGCGTGCGCGCGGTTGAGGATGCCCTTGCTGGCGATGGCGGTCAGGAACCACATCAGCTCGGTGGTCTCGCGGATGTCGCTCTGGCGGTAGAACCACACGTGTTCCGGGTCCAGGCCACAGGCCAGCCAGCTGGCCGCGATCTCCAGGGTCGCGCGCTGGGTGCGCTGCGGGTCCTGCGACTTGATCAGGCTGTGCAGGTCGGCCAGGAAGAAGAAGCTCTCGATCCCCGGCGCGCGGCTGGCCGCGATGGCCGGACGGATGGCGCCAACGTAGTTGCCCAGGTGGGGCGTGCCGGAGGGGGTGATGCCGGTAAGGACTCGGGTCGTCATGACTGCGTGGGGTAACCTTCGATGAACGGGGCCAGTTTACCTTGCACGCCACCAACCCCGTCAGGGCCCGCGGCGCGTTCATTCACCCAACCCCGCTGGAGACGCCCGATGAAACGCCTGCTGCCCCTGCTGCTGATCCTGCCCCTGGCCGGCTTCCGCCCGGCGCCCATGCCGCCACCGGTGTACGACGGCGGCCCCGTACGCATGGCCCTGGTCGACCGCGACCGCGGTACCGAACTGCGCAGCTACTCCGCCGAGGGCCAGCGCTGGGTGGCCGGCGAGCGCGGCCACCGCTACGCCGTGCGCCTGTACAACGACAGCCCGCGCCGGGTGCTGGTAGTGCTGTCGGTGGACGGCGTCAACGCCATCTCCGGCGAGGATGCCGATCCCTCGCAGACCGGCTACGTGCTCAATCCCGGCCAGCGCGCCGACATCACCGGCTGGCGCAAGAGCCAGGACGAAGTGGCGCAGTTCGTGTTCAGCAGCCCCAGCGGCAGCTATGCCAGTCGCACCGGCCGCCCGGACAACATCGGCGTGGTCGGGGTGGCGGTGTTCGAGGAGGCGCGTCGCTTGTACCCGCAGCCGATCCTGCGACGTGGCGTGCCGCTGCCGGCACCGACCGCGCAAGCCGAGGCTGCCGCCGACGCCAGTGCCAGCCGCATCGAGGGCTATGCCAGCAAGTCACAGGCGCCAGCGCTGGGCACCGGCCACGGCGCACGTGAACACTCTTCGGTGCGCGATACCGACTTCGAACGGGCCAGCCGCAGCCCGGCGCAGGTTCTGCAGCTGCGCTACGACAGCGCCCGCAACCTGCGTGCGCGCGGCATCCTGGTCGATGCGCCCTCGCGCCTGCCGCGCGAACCGCAGGCGTTCCCCAACCGCTACGTGCCGGACCCGCCGGCCCGCTGATCGTCCCGCGCAAACAACACGACGCCCGCTACCTCACGGTGCGGGCGTCGTGTTGTGGGGGAAACCGAAGCGCTTACTTGTAGTCCGGGTAGTCCTTGCTCACGGCGTCCTGGAACTCACGCACTTCCTTCTCCGCGCGATCCTTGGCCCAGCCATAACGTTCCTGCAGGCGGCCGGCCAGATACTCGGCGTTGCCTTCGGCCACATCGAAATCGTCGTTGGTCAGATCGCCCCACTTGGCCTGCGCCTTGCCCTTCAGCTGCGACCACTTGCCGGAAATGATGTCTTTGTTCATTGCTGGGAGTCCTTGATTGCAACGGCGTTCTTACCGTGGCTCCAGCTTCGCGCAGCCGCTGTTGAATGCCGGTCAACCGCCAATGAAATACACGCTCACCTGCTTGAATGGTTCACTACGCTTCGACACGTACGCTGCAGAGAAACGCGCAAGCAAAAAGGCCGGGGAGATCCCCCGGCCTTTTTGCTTTCCGTTCCACTTCAGGCTCAACGGCCCTTGGCGGCATCCTCAACCTTTTCACCGGCCTTCTGCACGTCCTTGCCGGCACCGGCCACGGTGTTGCAACCGGCCAGCAGGGCCACCGAGAACATCGACAACAGCATCAGGGCAACTACGCGCTTCATGGGCTTCTCCTTGGGTTCGCCGCTATACCGCTTCATTCGCGGATGGGATTCTTTCGCTCGGTGGGAGGGCACCAATGCCCACTGCCGCCGCGTGAAGTGCAATCTGGCGGCAGGGGCGTGGAGCGGGCGTGAACGGTTCGGCGATCCGTTCAGCGGGGGCGGTCAGTCGCGCATCAGGGTGGACTTGCCGAACAGGCTTTCCACCAGGTCCACGGCCAGTTCGGCGGTGGCATTCTGCTTGTCCAGCAAGGGGTTGAGCTCGACGATGTCCAGCGAACCCATGCGCCCGGTGTCGGCGATCATTTCCATCACCAGCTGCGCCTCGCGGTAGTTCACCCCGCCCGGCACCGTGGTGCCCACGCCCGGCGCGATGCTGGGGTCGAGGAAATCCACATCGAAGCTGACATGCAGGTGGGTGTTCTCATCGATGCCGGCCAGCGCCGCTTCCACGGCACGCTTCATGCCGTTCTCGTCGATGTAGCGCATGTCATAGACATCCACCTTGTGGGTCTTGATCAGGCGCTTCTCTTCCGGGTCCACCGAGCGGATGCCGATCTGGTGCATCTGCGCCGGGGTGATCGCCGGTGCGCTGCCGCCCAGACGGGTCAGCGCGTCCGGGCCGAGGCCGCACAGGCAGGCCACCGGCATGCCGTGGATGTTGCCCGACGGCGTGACATCGCTGGTGTTGAAGTCCGAATGCGCATCCAGCCACAGCACGCGCAGATTCTTCCCCTGCTCGCGGCACCAGCGCGCAACGGCGGTGATCGAACCGATGCCCAGGCAATGGTCGCCACCGAGCATGATCGGCATGCGCCCGGCCTGCAGCTCGGCGTAGCTGGCTTCCATCAGTGCGCGGTTCCAGGCCACCACCTCATCCAGGTGGCGGTAGCCCTCCACCGGCGCGGTCCACGGGTTGCGCGGGCCATCCAGGTTGCCCACGTCGCGCACGTCCACGCCGCGCGCTTCCAGCGCCTCCGGCAGGCCCGCCACGCGCAGCGCCTCCGGCCCCAGCCGTGCACCGCGATGGCCCGCACCGACATCGGTGGGAACGCCGATCAGGGATACGGAAACGGGATGGGCCATGGGTGCCTCCTGCGGTGCGGAAAAAGAAGCACAGTCTAGCCAGAGCTGTGTGACACCACTCGCGGCGGTGCAGCAGGGCATGGGTCAGATCGCCGCGGCCTGCCAGCCGTATCCGGTCAGGCATTCCAGCGCTGGGTCGTCAGGAATTGGACCTTCCGCGATCCACCTCACATCCCGGTCGGTTTCGCCTCTTACGCAAGGCTGTTGTTGTGTCCACGCTGCGCAGGCACCCTGAAGGTGCCGCCTCACTTCCTCAATCATGGAGCACCACGCGCATGAAACATGCACTCAATGGACTTGCGGTACTGGCAATTGCCCTGGGCGGACTGTTTCCCGCCGCTGCCAGTGCACCCTCGCAACGCATCACGCATACGGTGACCTCCGATGCGTATCCCATGCAGACGGCAGGCGCACGCCAGGTACTCGACTGGGTGGCGCAGCGGGTGAAGCCGTCGTTCGCCCCCCAGGGCTACGGCAACGTACAGGTGGAACGACAGGCAGTCTCCGTAGGCCGTGCGTCTGCACGCTCGGACGAATCGATTCCCGGCAAGCTGCCGGACCAGGGCATTCCCGGTGAGATCTACCGGGTGGAAAACCTGCTTCCCGACGGCTCCATCCAGACGTGGGAATTCACCTGGGTGGAACCCTCATCCGGCCATGGCGGCGGCTGGGACGTAACCGGCTACACCTACAAGAAGGGAAACGACCCGGTGAACCAGCAGTAGCGGGACGGGGGGCAACGCGCACCGCGCTGCCCCCTTAGACACGCCGCCGCCGCGCCTCAACCGCCGCGGCGGCGAACCGGCGTCAGGCTCTGCACCTGGCCGCTGTTGCGCATCATGCACAGGAAGCGGCCATCCGGATAATCGATGATGAGTTCCTGGTAGTCGCTGCCCACCGGCATCTGGGTGACCAGCGCGCCCTGAGCGCCCTTGCGCATGTTGCAGGCGCCCAACGCGGTATCGCCTGCCGGCGCCGGGGTGGTCACCGAAGACACATTGCGGAACACCGCGCGGCAGCCGCCATTGACCCACACCGAGTGCCGCGACAGGCCCCAGTTCTTACCTTCCTCGCATCGGGTGCGGCTGAGCTGGCGCACGATTTCCACATTGCCGCGGGTATTCAGATCGCACGACACCTGCTGCTCGTCAGTGGATTCGCAGGTGACTTCGCGCGGTAGCGCGGCGTCGCCGGTAGCAACCTCGCGCGGGTGTGCGCCATTTGCGGCGGGCGCAGATGTTCCACTGGCGCTGACCTGGCAGATGCCGTTGGCGCCGCCACGGCCGGTATAGCTGATCTGCGGCGTACCGTCATCGCTGCGGCTGATCGACAGGGTGATGCCGCTGTTGGCGTCGCGGGCTTCGAAATAGCGGTCGTTGAAACGTTTCAGCGTGGCCTCGCGGCCCTGCACATAGACCGACCCGCCATCGTCTGCGTGAACATCGATGTCGCCCGGGCAGCTGGCGTTGAAGAACGGCACGGCGGCCATGGCCGGGGCCACGAAAGCGGCGGACAACAATGCGGAGGTGAGCGACAGGGCATGGCGACGCATGTGCGGCTTCCGAAGGGCATGTATCCCCAGTATGTGTCGGGGGTCTGCAAATGGTCTGTGAGGAGAATCAAAAAAGCCGGCAGCGCATTCGGGCGTTTGTGTTTGCTATGGTAGCTGTGGAGCCTTGCCCGGGCTGTTAAGTCACCTTTACTTCGTGGGCCAGCTCAGGGCATACGGCAGCGATGGTTCGGGCAGATTTCTCGCTGATGGCGCCACTGCGCAATCTGTCGCTTCTGGCATTGCGATGCCCAAAACGGGCCAAACGCGATAATTCATTTTTCCTTTCAGATCTCCCGATGCCATCGAAACAAACGACTGGCAGGCGGTGATTTCACGTGCGCATGATGAATCGCCACCTGCAAAGGTGGCCGGGTCTTCCAAGCCCGCGTAATCGATGCTGTATACGCTTGCCAGCCGGCGCCGTCTTCCCAAGCGGCGCCGGCTGGCAATCCGTTCGCCGATCGACGGCGGGCGGTGCGTGGGGGCCCCGTGCCCGCCGGCTCATCGATTCCCGGTCTTGGAAGCCACGCATCGCCCGCCACCCTACCGTGGCGGCACCTCTGTTCCTGACGAGGATGCCCGCATGTCCAGAACCCCTCACCCGTACCTGACCGCCACCCTCGGCGAGGCGGCTCTGCGCCTGCCACCTGAACTGGCGCAGCCATTGGAAGCCGCTTTCGCCGCTGCGAACGAAGCGCCTGCGTCCATCAATCTGCCCAGCTGCCTGCAGCGCATCCGCGCCGGTGATGCCGCCGATGGACAGCCGTGGACGGGGCCCGCCAGCACACCCGGCCAAGCGGTGGCCGCCGCGCGCCGGGATCGCGCCGCGGTTGGCCTGGTGTCGTTGTTGGAGCTGTATCACGCCACCGAGCGCGTGCGCGTGGACGGGGAAGAGAAGGACGACATCGGCGACGGCACCCGCGAAGGGCTGATGCTGGCCTGCCGGGGGCTGGCGGAGTATGTGGCGTTGCAGGTGGGTGGGAGGTAGCTGGCGAGAGCATCTGCACAACCACTTGGATTCTACTTCGTTGTGGAATGTTTCCTTGCACTCGCACACGCGCGACTCGTTACCGAGGGTGATACTCGACGACACCGACAGATACTCAATACCAAGACCGAAGTCACATCCACCCCTGTCGATCTCATGTCAACTGCTCCGCGTGGTTTCGAAACCACGGTGCACCACGCATCCTTCTAGACCAAGGAGAGATCTAGCATGAGAATGAATTCCAAGAGCATATTGGCCGCCTCCACTATCGCATTGGGAAGCGCACTCCTGTTCACAGGTTGCAATCTGAAGAGTGTTCGAGCTTATGGCGAGTGCAGCGGAAAACAAACAGGTGGAGGGGAATGCAAGGCGGGTATGGAAGTTATCTGGGAAGGGGACGGTGGTGGGAAGAAGAGCATTTACAACTCCCTGCTGTCGTCTCTTAGCGTGCTTCCAGATGCCGCGATGTTTGAGCTGGATACATCCGGATCAACCATACCGTATCCTGCCACGGGCAATGCGGTACTTCGGGTAAAGAACGTCGCTACGGGCGCAATCAGCGCGTCCCAGACGTTTTCATGGGTCAGGACAGGCACAGTGATCCGAGTTGCAGACCCAAACGCCGTGAATGCTTGGATTTACGCCAATGTGGGTAATGGTGATGCCTTGAGCTACGACCTGCTCCCCTTCCATTCGGCATACGGTAGTGGCCCGCAGGTTATCGCTGGGCAGGCCAAACAGGAGGGCATTATCAAGGCGAGCTACTACCTGGAGTTCGAAGGACGGGATTGCGTCAACCACCCGTCGCCGCACTTGTGCATGGAGATGTAGTAAACAACAGAAGATGCGGGTGCGCCTTAAGCGCCCGCGCCTTTGGGAGAAAGGATGAAAGGAGTCGTACTCGCCGCATTCGCAACCTCCCTCCTGGCAGGCTGTGCCACACCGATCGGATTGCCACAAGGCATCCCGCCGGATGGCTACACCGAGCTGGTGTCCACGCCTCTCGGGCCATTCCGCTACTTCCGGTCCCTGTCCATTGTTCCGGGGCACAGAAGCTTGCCGCCTCTGGAATCGTTTCAGTGCACGCATACCCAGCACGAAATCGTGCTCATGATGGCTGCAGGATCACAGGTTGATGCTGCAGATATCTGCAAGCGCATTGATGCAGCAGCAAGGTTCTCCGAATCATGGATAGAAGCAAAGGCGAACAGATACAGGATCCTTCTCGCGCCAACGGATACCGCCGCGACTATACAGTCGCGTACTTTTGGATCGTTCTCGGGTGGGAAGACGTTGGCACTTGCGGCTTCGATACATGACGACCGCGAACGGACTGTTGCGAACCTTGTCGATCTGGTCGCACACGAGACATTCCATGCGCTAGGTCATGCCACAAGACACCCTCAGGCGCTTGATGAACGCATCGCCTACTACGCCGGCATCTGCGCACAGCTTCAGGTGAACGGCGTTGTTCGAGAAGATTCGCTGCCTGGAGCCGCCATCGGCACGGACGACGATGCAGTGCAGCTGTCTTCGCAAGCGGCCTATCGCGTCCGTCTCGAGACCTATCCCCTTCTCGCTAATGGCGGCATTCAACTCAAGGAGCAATCCGGCGAACGTATGCTCCAACGTTGCAGTCAACTCAAAAGGGGCATTGCGGTGCCACGGTGAGCTTGTCTGCAGGCCCCCATTCTTCCCCAGAACGGCAACGCACAAAAAAACCCGCCATTGCAGCAGGTTGATTGTTCTCCGTGGACATGTGCGGATGCCAAGGGATCGAAGATGGTGCCGCTTATCCGAATCGAACGGATGACCTACTGTTTACAAGACAGTTGCTCTACCAACTGAGCTAAAGCGGCATGGGTGGTGCACCGGCGGCAGCGCCGCGGTCAGGGGATTCTAGCGCAACCGCGTGCATTCCAGCGACCGGCTCTGCGCCGCGCCGCTGCGCTGCTGGGCCTGGGCCGGCTGCGTGCCCGCCGCCAGCTGCCCTTCCAGCCACCATTGGCCGGCGTCGCCGCTGGCGACCAGGCGCGGCTGGAAGCCGGCGGCCTGCACCGCCGCCATGCGCCGTTCGGCGCCTTCGCGGTTGCGGTACTGGCCCAGCGCCACGGCGTTGGCCTCCTCGCCCTGGCTGATGATGTAGTAGTCGCTCAGGCCGGCGGCGACGATGCGCTTCACGGTGGCCTGGGCTTCGTCACGGTTGGCGGCGGCCGGCAGCATCACCCGGTAGCGGGCACTGCCGCTGGCAGCGGGCTGTTCGCGCAGGCGCGCTTGGCTGAGCAGCGTGCCGGCCTTGCCTTGCGCACTGCTCGCAGCGGCGCGGTCGGCGAACGGGCCCAGCGCGACGCAGCGCGGCGGCTCGGCGGCCGCGGGCGGGGTTACGGGCTTTTCCGCTGCCGGAACGGGTGCAGGCGGTGTTCCCGGCTTGGCAGCGTCAGCAACCGGCGTAGCGTCAGCCACCTGCGGCCTGGCGATCTCCGGCTTTGCCGGCGCAACGGGCGCGGGCGTCGCAGCCACCGCGGTCTTCGCCGCCGGTTCGCGCTCCATCAGCGGTGCGGTCGGGGCGGCCGCAGTGGCCTCGGCTGCGGCATTGGCATCCGCGCCACCCGGCACCCACCGCAGCTCGGCGACGCCAGCCGGTTGCGGCGCAGGCGCAGGCTTCTGCGGCGCATCGCGCAGCAGCCACCAGCAGGCGACGCCGAGATTGAGAATGGCCAGTACGACGATCAGGGCACGGGTCAGCATGCGCGGATACTAGCGCGCGGGCTGGTGCACCGCCCAGCGGGCGAGGCCATCCAGCACCAGCGAGGGGTGGTAATCGGCAGCGGGCAGCAACGGCATCAGCGCCGGTGCGCCGCCACCGTGCACGAGCAGCGACGGTGCCACGCCCAGCAGCGTGTGCGCGTGCTGTGCGCTGCGTTCAATCAGCGCCACCGCAGCGCCATCGCAGCCGGAGGCCAGCGCGTCGGCGGTGTCGTTGGCGAACTCACTGTAGCCGCCACCGGTCGCGGGCAGCTGCACGGCACGGGCATGCAGTGCTTCGCGCATGGTGGTGGGCGATGCGGAGATGCGGCCACCGTGGTGCTGGCCGTCGGCGTCGAGCAGATCAATCGTCAGTGCGGTGCCCACGCCGACCACCAGCACCGGGCGCTGCGCCTTGGCCGCAGCCAGCAGGGCGAGGAAGCGGTCGACGCCGAACTTTTCCGGCCTGGCATAGGCAATGCGCACGCCGGCGCATTCGGCGCTGGTGCGCACTACATGCACATGCTCGAAGCGACGCTGCAGCTGGTCCAGCATGGCGCTGGTCAGCGATGGTGCGGCCACGCTGGCCACGAACGCGGTGCGGCCGCTGGGCAGGCTGTGCGGCGGCTGCCCGGCCATGCCTTCGGCGCCATGCGCCCAGGCCTGTACGTCACCGGCACGGTCACCCTGCAACGGCGCGAACTTGAAGCGCGAGTTGCCGAGGTCGAACAACCAATCGCTCATGCCGCCCTCACGCTGACTTCGCCGGCGTGCAGCAGGCGTTCCTGGCCATCGATGCGCACGCGCAATGCGCCGTCATCGGCCAGGCCAAGCGCAGTACCGTGCTGCCACTGCCCATCCAGTTCCACGCGCACTTCGCGGCCGGCCAGCATGTCGAAGGCAGCGTAGCGCGGCAGGAACGGAGCGAGGCCTTCGCGATCGAATTCTTCCAGCGCCGGCAGCAGGCGCGCCAGCACGGCAGCAACCACCCCATTGCGGTCCACCGGCTTGCCGGCCAACGTGTCCAGGTCCACCCACGGCTGGGTGATCTGCTCGCCGAACGACGGCGGCATGTGGGTGTTGATGCCGATGCCGATCACCGCGCGCGCCGGGCCGGCGTATTCGCCACCGCCCTCGGCAAGCAGGCCGACCAGCTTGCGCTTGCCATCGACGATCAGGTCGTTCGGCCACTTCAACTGCGCTTGGGTGTAGCCCAGGTCGTGCAGCGCTTCGGCCACGGCAATGCCGGCCACCAGGCTCAACCCGGCCAGGCGGCCGAGGCCGCCGGAGTACAGGCGCATCACCGACAGGTAGATATGCGCGGCCAACGGCGAGGCCCAGGTGCGGCCACGACGGCCGCGGCCACCGGTCTGGCGTTCGGCCAGCAGCACGCTGACCCCGCGCTGGGGCGCGCTGCACCGCAGCAATTCAGCGTTGGTGGAGTCCACCGTCCAGGCCACCTGCAGGTCGTGCAGCAGGGCCTGGGCATCGGCGGGCAGGCCGGCGCGGATCGCCGCCGGGTCCAGCAGGTCAACCGGGCGGGTCAGGCCATAGCCCTCGCCAGCACGGCCCTCGATGTCCACACCTGCGGCCCTAAGCCCTTGAATACGCTTCCAAATAGCCGCCCGGGTCTGGCCCAGCTCTCGGGCCAGGGCGTCGCCGGACAGGCGACCGGCAGCGAGTTTGGCCAGCAATTGGCGATCGTCCACGGCAGCTTCCACGAAGTCAGGCAGGAATTATGCGGGAAAGCCGCCAGCGACGCCTGCCACGCTGGGTTCCGCAGGGGCTTCCAACGAGGCGCCGGGTTCGGGCTAGAATCGGGAACTCACCCTCCCTTAACGTGGATGTCGTCAATGCGCCGTTATGCCCATTGCCTGATCCTGCTGATGATGCCCTTCGCGGCGTCTGCAACGGCAGCGCTGGACGACAGCCGGGGCGCCTGCGTGTCCTCCAACGGTGATGCCGCCTCGCAGCGCGCGCCGACCGCGACCGCCTCGGCTGCGACCACCAAGCCGGCACCGGTACGCCCTGCGGCCAGCAGTGCCACCAGCACCGGGGGCGGCGGCAGCGACGACGACGTGCTGCAGCGCATCCGTGCGCCGAAGTGGCACAGCTACCTGCCGGGAATGTTCCGCTGATCAAGTCGTTGCTGCAGTGGCTGCGGCCCTCGCCGCGGCCGATCGACGATGCGCTTTGGGAAGACGCCTGCCGCCGTGCGGCCTGGCTGCGCGGCCTGCACGATGAACGCCGCGCGCGACTGCGCGTGCTGGCCACGCGCTTCCTGCATGAGAAGACCATTACCCCTGTCGGTGAACTGCAACTGCAGGCTGGCGATGGCGTGCTGCTGGCCGCACTGTGCTGCCTGCCGCTGCTGGAATTCGGCGAAGTGGGGCTGGAAGGCTGGTCGCAGCTGATCGTCTACCCGGATGCGTTCCGCGTGCACCGCAGCCACATGGATGCGGCCGGCGTGTTGCACGAGTGGGATGACGAGCTGATCGGCGAGTCGTGGGACAGTGGTCCGTTGATCCTGTCCTGGGCCGACGTGCAGGCCGACCTGGCCGCGCCGCACGACGGCTACTGCGTGGCGGTGCATGAGATGGTGCACAAGCTCGATGCGCTGGATGGTGCGATGGACGGCACACCGCCGCTGCCGCGGCAATGGCAGCGCGAGTGGGCGGCCACGTTCCAGCGCGCCTACGACGCCTTCTGCGCGCAGGTGGACGCCGGCGAAGAGACCCTGATCGATCCGTATGCGGCCGAGGCGCCGGAGGAGTTCTTCGCGGTGAGCAGCGAGTACCACTTCTCGGCACCGGATCTGCTGCAGCAGGCGTTGCCGGAGGTCGCCGCGCAGCTGCGGCGGTTCTACGGCGAGCCGCCGAAGATCGAAATGCCGTAGTGCCGGCCGCTGGCCGGCAACCTCATGATCTTCGATGGCATTGCTTGGTTGCCGGCCAGCGGCCGGCACTACCGATCAACGAGGTTTACGGCCCCGGCGGCAAGCGCACTTCGAAGCGGGCGCCACCCAGTTCGGCCGAACGGCCCACGCTCAGTTCGCCGCGGTAGTCCTTGATCAGGTCCTGCACGATCGACAGGCCGATGCCGTGGCCCTGCACGCGCTCGTCGCCACGCACGCCACGCTGCAGCACCTTGCCGATGTCATCCGGGGCGATGCCCGGGCCATCGTCGTCCACCGCCAGCAGCAGGCCGGCACGGCGCGCGTTCGGCGCCGGCAGCGGCTGCGCGGTCAGCAGCACGCGGCGGTTGGCCCACTTGAAGGCGTTCTCCAGCAGGTTGCCGAGCAGTTCCTGCAGGTCACCCGGCTCGCCGTGGAAGCGCGCGGCCGGGTCGATATCGAATTCGCACAGCACGCCCTTGGCGGCGTAGACCTTTTCCAGGCCACGCACGATTTCCTCGGCGTTGGACTCGATCGGCAGCGGCGCGGAGAACAGCTTGTGGCCCGACGAGGCCGCGCGTGCCAGCTGGTACGAAACCAGGTTGTTCATGCGCTGCAGCTGCACGTCCAGTTCTTCGCGCAGCGCACCGTCGCCGGCGCCGCTGTCCATCTGCGTGCGCAGTACCGCGATTGGCGTTTTCAGGCTGTGCGCCAGATCGGCCAGGGTGTTGCGCTGGCGCTCGAGGTTCTCGCGCTCGCTTTCGATGAAGGCGTTGATGCTGTCGGTCAGCGGTTCCAGCTCGCGCGGGTGGCGCTCGCTCATGCGCTCGGTCTCGCCGCGCTGCACCTTGGTCAGCTCGGTGATCACCCGGCGCAACGGGCGCAGGCTCCACTGCAGGATGACGGTCTGCAGCAGCAGCAGGATCAGGCCGATGCCGCCCAGGTAGAACCAGACGCGGCCACGGAACACGCGCAGCTGCGCACCCAGCGCGCGCGAGTCTTCCATCACGTAGATGGTGTACGGGAATTCGGTGGCGGGGTCGGCGTCGGCGCCCCACACCAGGCCCAGGCCATAGCGGTACACCGAGCCCTGGCTGCCATCGATCTGGATCATCGGCAGCGGACCTTCGAACACTTCCTGGCGCGGCGCCAGCAGGCCGCCACCGACGGTGGGCAGCATCGGGCCTTCGGCGGACATCGAATTGCCCTTGCCGTGCGGCATCACCACCTGCAGGTACAGGCCACTGCCCGGTACGTCGAAGCGCGAATCCGGCGGCTGCTCGCGGATGTACAGCGAGCGGTCGCGGGTGAAGTCGATGCCGGCCGCGTAGGAGGTGGCGTAGTTCTTCAGGCGCTCACGCAGGTTCGCCTTCGCCGTATCGGCGAAGGCGGCGTCGAGCGCGTAACCGGCCAGCGCCAGGAACGCGACCAGGCCCACGGACGCGGCGAGCATCTGGCGCGCCTGCAGTGAGCGCGGCCGCCAGCGTCGGAAGAACCACAGACGGCCGGACATCGTGTTATCGCCAGGGTGAGCCGGCTCAGCCCTCGTTGCGCGGGATCGCGAAACGGTAGCCGCGACCGCGCACGGTCTCGATCGGCTTCAGTTCTCCATCCGGGTCCAGCTTCTTGCGCAGGCGGCCGATGAAGACCTCCAGCACGTTGGAGTCGCGGTCGAAGTCCTGCTGGTAGATGTGTTCGGTGAGGTCGGCCTTGGAGACCAGTTCACCGGCATGCATCATCAGGTACTCCAGCACCTTGTACTCGTAGCTGGTCAGGTCGACATTGCTGCCGGCCACGCTGACCGTCTGGGCAGCAAGGTCCAGGGCGACCGGGCCGCATTCCAGGGTCGGCTTGCTCCAGCCGGCGGCGCGGCGCAGCAGCGCGTTGACGCGGGCCAGCAACTCTTCGACGTGGAACGGCTTGACCAGGTAATCGTCGGCGCCCTGCTTCAGGCCCTCGACCTTGTCCTGCCAGCTCGAACGCGCGGTCAGGATCAGCACCGGGAACTTCTTGCCTTCGTCACGCAGGGCCTTGATCAGCTCCATGCCCGACATCTTGGGCAGGCCGAGGTCGATGATGCCGACATCGAACGGAACTTCGCGCCCCATGTAGAGGCCTTCCTCGCCGTCCTGCGCAGCATCGACGGCAAAGCCTTCGCGCTTGAGCCGGGCTGCCAGGGTCTCACGCAGCGGGGCTTCGTCTTCGACCAGAAGGATACGCATGAACTCTCCCTAGTGTCCTGGGTGTGGCCCGGAGGCCTGTGGGGTACGGGTTGATAGCGACGACTATCCCTGTTCAGGGGTTATCGCCGCGTAGTGATGACATATCCGACCGCGGCGTGCGCGGCTGTGAACGCGACGGGGCGGGGTCGTCCATGTAGCGGACCCGGCCCCGGTCGTCCATGTACTTCACCCGGTTGATATCACGACCATCGAACGGCACGCGCTCGGCGCCGAGGATGTGGCCGCCGGTGCTGCGCTGCACGCGGCGCACGGCATCGGACAGCGAACGTTCGTCGCCACGGTTGCCACGCTCTCCCCGATCCATCATTTCCGCCCGCGCCTGCTCGCCGCGCGGCGGCTGTTGCGCCAGCGCCGAAGACAGCGGCGCAGCCGACAGCACCACGCAGGTGGCCAGGGCAATGCGGCAATGGAAGGGAGCGGAAGACATCGATGCGATCCTAGCCGAGCACGGCGATTCGTTCAAAAGTCGTAAATCCGGATGCCGGGTTCGGGACACGGCGCTTTACAAATCCTTTGCAAATTCTTGGTTTGGGGCAGTGAATCCGGTCTGAACTTTTCCGGTCGCAGCCCCGCGATGTTCAGCTAGGTGAACATTCGGGACGAATCGCCGTCCCTTGTCAAGTCAGGAACGTGACTGCGGTCACGCTGCGGCGCGATCAGCTTCGCGCTCGGTGACCAACAGCGCCTGCTCGACCAGGCTCCAGTCGGCGCCCGGGCGGTGTGCGCCCTCGCTCAGCACCTGGCGGAACGCGCGGCCACCGGGCTGGCCGTGGAACAGGCCGAGCAGGTGGCGGGTGATGTGCTTCAGCGCCAGGCCTTCGCCCAGGCGCGCTTCCACGTAGGGACGCAGCGTGCGCAGCAGGTCGCCACGGGCCTGAAGCGGGGCGCCGGTCTGCAGCGCCTCCAGCTGATGCAGCAGGTAGGGGTCGTGGTAGGCCGCGCGGCCCAGCATCACGCCATCGACGTGCGCGGCCTGCGCCTGCACCGCCTCGATGGTGGCCAGGCCGCCATTGAGCACCACCGGCAGCCCCGGGCGCTCCTGCTTCAGGCGGTAGGCCCAATCGTACTTCAGCGGCGGAACCTCGCGGTTCTCCTTCGGCGACAGGCCCTTCAGCCACGCGTTGCGCGCATGCACAACCACCATTGCGGCACCGGCGGCGACCTGGCGGTCGACGAAGGCGGCGAACACGTCGTAGTCGTTGTCCTCGTCCACGCCCAGGCGGCACTTCACCGTCACCGGGATATCAACCGCGTCGACCATCGCCGCCACGCAGTCGGCCACCAGCGCCGGCTCGCGCATCAGGCAAGCGCCAAAACGCCCGGCCTGCACGCGGTCGGACGGGCAACCGCAGTTGAGGTTGACCTCGTCGTAGCCCCACTCGGCGGCAATGCGCGCAGCCTGCGCCAGCAGGGCCGGATCGCTGCCGCCCAGCTGCAGCGCCAGCGGCTGTTCGCTGACATCGAAACCGAGCAGGCGCTGGCGATCGCCATGGATGACCGCATTGGCGTGCACCATTTCGGTGTACAGCCGCGCACCCGGCGCCAGCAGGCGGTGGAACACCCGGCAATGGCGGTCGGTCCAGTCCATCATGGGCGCGACGGACAGGCGCAGGGAATCAGCGTAACGGGCGGTGGCGGACGTCATCGGGGTGTTGATCGGGGAGACCGGCATTGCCAGTGAGATCAATAGTTTACACCGGACGGCTGAACGGCGGCGGGTGGCGCCGGGACTGGCCGCTCGACCGGCCCCGGGGTCGCCGCGTGGCCTACAACCCGCGGTTGCGCACCTGTTCCTGCTGCTGCTCCTGCGCACGCTGGTTGAACTGGCTGTCCAGCGCTTCGCTTTGCCGGCTGCTGGCCTCGACCGAGTGCGATACCGCCTGCTGGCGGTCGACGAAGGTCCGCTGCGCCGCCGGGTCGCCCAGCTCGCCCTGCACCGCAAACAGACCGGTGCCGTCGGGGCGGGCCACGACATGGTCGATCTGGCGCATCCCGGACACCTTGCTTTCGTACGCCAGCTGGCCGGCCGCCCGCTCAACCTCCTGCGGGTTGGCGAACAGTGGCTTCAGGCCGGCCTGGGCACGCTGCTGCTCCAGCGCCTGCAGCTTGCCCAGCGCCTGGCCGAAGCGCGCGTTGTCGGCGTGCCCGGCGTCGCGCATGCTGGCCGGCTCTGCGGGCTCGGCCCGGGCCGGTGCCGCCGGCGCGGTACCGGCCTTGACCGCGTTGGGGGCATCGACCTGCGCCAGGGTCTTGCGGCCTGCCTTGCCATCGTCGTCCAGGCCGTTGTTGGCCTGGAACTGCTTGACCGCCGCAAAGGTGTCCTTGCCATACACACCATCGGCGTGCAGCGGCTTGCCATCGGCCCCGGCATAGCCCAGCGCCGCCAGCTTGCTCTGCAAGGCCTTGACCTCATCGCCGCGCTCGCCCTGCTTCAGCACGCCATCGGCCATCGGCGCCTGCTGTGCACTGCGTGCCGCCTGCGCGGCCTCGGGGCCCTGCGCGTGGACCTTGCCGCCCAGGGTGATGCGGTCGTTGAGGATGTCGCCCAGATAGCGACGGTACTGGTCCGGCTCGACTTCGATGTGCGCGTGCACTGCACCCGGCGAGCCCACGTCCGACTGCCGCACCAGCGGCGCACCGTATTCGACGAAATCCCCGGTCTTGTATGGAATGGACCCGCGCGCGCCGTGCAGCACCTGGCCCACCAGTTCGCGGCGCGCGTCGCCGACCGGATGGCTGTAGATGCTGATGGAGTTGGTACCGTCGTTGTTGAGCTGGACGTAGCCGGCGACCGGACTGGGAACCATCAGATTGCGCCCGCCTGACCGGTCGGTCAGGATCAGGTCCTTCTGCACCAGCGGAATGTTGTTGACGTCACCACGCCGGCGCACGGCCTCCAGCTCGCCCTCGACCATCTCCGCGCTACGGTCGACCCGGCTGGCATCGCCCGCGCGAACGGCAGCCGCGTTGGTGTTTGGGTGGTGGATCTTCAGTTCGCGGAACGCTTCTTCGCCACTGATGCCGTGGCGCAGGATGCGGTTACTGCCGCCATTGCCGAACGGCTCTACCACCGAGATGCGCTCGCCGCCGGGTGCAGGTGCCGCGGCCGGTGCAGCAGGCGCAGCGGGTGCGGACGGTGTCGGCGTTGCAGGGCGGTGCTGTGCCGCTTCGGCCTGGATCGCACTGCGTGTGCCTGCGTCGGCCATGCCAGTGACCGGCAGATGGTGCTGTTGCTGGAACGTGTTGATGGCGTGCTGGCTCCCTGTCCCCAGGTAACCATCGGCGGTAATTGCTTTGCCCTGTGCATCGGTCAGCCCCAACGCCACCATGTCAGCCTGCAGCGCGCGTGCCTCGCGATCGATCGCACCCAGCGTTGCCGGACCGGCCTTGCCATCCACCGGGGTCAGGCCATGATCGCGCTGGAACGCTTCGACGGCCTTCCGGGTAGTGGCATCGAACTGTCGGTCGGGATGGATGGCCTGCGCGCCTGCGCCGCCATAGCCCAGTGTGTGCAGGTTGTGTTCCAGCTTTTCCACCGCGCGGCCGCTTGAGCCCTCCTTCAATACCTGCGGACCACCGCCACCGTGCCCGTGCGCTCGCGCCTGTTGCAGCGCCACCTGGATATCCGGGTCGCTGCCTTCGGTGGCGGGCGCGAAATCCCGGCGCCCCACCTTCAGGTGCGCGCGATCCATTTCGGCGGAATGCTGCGCATAGGCATCTTCATACCTGGCAGCGACATCGGCAGCAGCCAACCCGGCATAGGAAGGGGTGCGCTGGCGGATGGCAGCGGCCTGGTCGCGCAGTTCCTGGTAGTCACCACCGCGCTTAAGCACCGCTTCCAGGTCATCCAGCCGACCCGGCAGCTGGTTGGCGGTCTTGGCAATCAATGCGATGGCCTCGAAGCGCTTGTCTTCGGCAATGCCGCTGCCATGCTTGTCCAGCATGGTCATGGCGATATTCGTGGCATTGCGCACCTGCGGGTAATCGATGTGGGTGTGAATCCACTGCTTGCCTTCCGCCGAGCCGGCCCAAGCATTGATGCTGTCACGCGTTGGTGCATCGATGAAGCGGATGGATGAGCGCTTTCCCTCGCCATTGCCGTGGCTGAGCAGATCCGCACGCAGGTCAGTGCGATCATGCGTGAAGGGCAGGTTGTGTGCCTTGGCGTAGGCGCTGGCCTGGTCAATGACCCCATCGACATACGTTGTCTCGCCCGGCTTCAGTTTGCGCGCCTGCGTCGCGCCCAGCGGCCACTCGCCACGTTGGCCGAAATCCACCTGAATGGTGCCCAGTGAATAGCCGCTGTTGTCCCTTACCGCACTGACCGTGCCCCATTGCGGCTCGTTCAGGTGCTTGGTGATGCCAGCAATGCTGAGGTGGTACGACGATCCACCACCTTCGGTGCCGCGTCCGACAGCAAAGAACACCGCGCCGGCAGTGGCGTCCAGGTTGCGGGTGTCAATATTGTTTGGCATGTCTTACTTCCTTGTCCGTGGAGGATTGACCGGTTGCAGTTGCCTGCTGGCGACCGTGGATCAGGGCGTCAGCACCCGCGTGTGCAGCTCGACAGCGCGGTTGGCATACCGGTTGATGCGGCACGACTGAGCATCCAGCATCGGCCCCACATGGTCGCTGGAAGGTGCACAGCGCTTTTCGGTATCTGCAGCCCAGTTGGCCTGCTCGTCCATCCAGCGGTCCTTGGCCGGGCCGTCGGGGCCGTCCATCAGTCGCGCGACCTGTGCTTCCAGCAGCGCCTTGTGGTGGGCGAGCTCGGCCGTATCGCAGGCTTCCAGCTGGTCGTCCATGCCGCGGGCGTCCTGCACGCAACGGGTGTATTCCGGACGCAGCGTTGCCTGGGTAAACGAGGTATCCGGCGGCGCGCTCTGCGCCAGCAACTGGTCGGCACGGTTGGCAACACGGTACAGGCGGCATTCCTGCGCGCCCTGCAGCTGCTGCACGCTGCCGTTGGGAACATCGCGGCAATAACGGTCTGTATCGCTGCGCCAGCTCGCCTGGCTGGCCTGGAACGCCATCTGGGCAGCAGCGTCGAGCCCGGCCAGCGCCTTGCTGGCCGCCGCTTCGAGACGCGCTTCCTGGTAGGCAAGTTCGTCCTTGCCGCAGGCCTGGAGCTTGCCTGCATCTTCCACCCCATCCACACACCAGCCATAGGCTGGGCGCAGGCGACCCTCGGTATAGGACGCATCCGGGTAGTGGGGGGATTCTGCCGATGCCGGGCCGGAAGGGGCTGTCGGCGATGCCGCAGCAATCGACGCGGGGGCCGCCGTTTCGGTCGATGCCTGGGAAGAAGGCGCCTGGCATGCGGTGAGCGCCAGGCACAGGGCCAACACCTTCCAACACCCACGGCCGACGCCGACCCGTTCGTTGCGCCCAAGCGCGTCCATTGCCTGCATTGCCTGTTTCTCCCTTGCGTGTCGCCAGCGGGTGCCGGCAGGGAGGGGCCGTCCATCGACCCCCATCACGCGGGCAATGCTACGACAGCGCCGGTTTCAGGTGCCTGACCGGATTCAGAATGCGTGCACCTCGTCGCAGAAGCAGGAAGCGTAAGCCTCAATGCCCGCCCGCGCGCCCGCCCACCTGTTCGATCAGCGTCTGGCTAGCCACATTGAGGCCCACCACCACCACCTCCGCCCCATGTGCGGCCAGCTTTTCCTGCGCACGTTCCAGCGCGGCCACTGCGGTCAGGTCCCACAGGTGGGCGTCACGCAGGTCGATCTGCACCTTCGGCGCGACGTGCTGGTAGTCAAACGCCGCGCCCAGCTGGCCGGCGGACGCAAAGAACACCTGCCCGCGTACGCGGTAGACCTGCGTGTCTCCGGCATCCTCGCGCTGCACCTCCAGCATGCGGCCCACCTTGCGGGCGAAGAACAGGGCAGACAACAGCACGCCGCTGAGCACACCCTTGGCCAGGTCGTGGGTGGCCACGGTGACCACCACGGTCAGCAGCATCACTGCCGACGAGCTGCGCGGATGCGTGCGCAGGTCGCGCAGCGAGCGCCAGCTGAAGGTGCCGATGCTGACCATGATCATCACCGCCACCAGTGCGGCCATCGGGATCTGCCGCACTAGGTCGCTGCCGTATACCACCAGCACCAGCAGCAGCACGCCGGCCACCAGGCAGGACAGGCGGCCTCGACCGCCGGAGGTCACGTTGATCACCGACTGACCGATCATCGCGCAGCCGGCCATGCCACCGAGGAAACCGGTGACCGTGTTGGCCAGGCCCTGGCCGACGCACTCGCGGTTGCGCTCACTGGGCGTCTCGGTGATGTCCTCGACAATCTGCAGGGTCATCATCGATTCGAGCAGGCCGACCACCGCCAGCGTGGCTGACACCGGCAGCAGGATGCGCAGCGTTTCCCAGGTGAAGGGCACATCGGGGATGAGGAAGTACGGCAGGCTGTCGGGCAGCTGGCCCATGTCGCCCACGCTGCGTGCATCGACGCCGAAGCCGATGACCACGGCGGTGAGCACGATGATCGCCACCAGCGGCGAAGGCACAGAGCGGGTGAGGCGCGGCAGCAGGTAGATGATCGCCAAAGCGGTGGCGCACAGCACATACACGGTGGGGCCGCGGCCGATCAGCTCGGGCATCTGGGCCAGGAAGATCAGGATGGCCAACGCGTTGACGAAGCCGGTGATGACCGAGCGCGAGACGAAGCGCATCAGCGAGCCCAGCTTGAACACGCCGGCCAGCACCTGCAGCAGGCCGGCCAGGATGCTGGCGGCAAACAGGTACTGCAGGCCGTGGTCCTTGACCAGGTCGACCATCACCAGGGCCATCGCGCCGGTGGCGGCAGAGATCATGCCGGGGCGGCCGCCAGCGATGGCGGTGACCACCGCGATGGAAAACGCGGCGTACAGGCCGACCTTGGGGTCGACGCCGGCGATGAGCGAGAAGGCGATGGCCTCGGGAATCAGGGCCAGGGCGACGACCATGCCGGACAGCAGATCACCACGGATGTTGCCGAGCCATTGCTGGCGCAGGGGGTAGGACGTTTGCATGGAAAAACTCCGCGCGCACGCGGGCGTGGCCGCATGGCGCTGCAGTGGAAAGACGCGGGTTCCTGAGCCGGGCGGGCCGGCTGCCGAGGTGCGGCAAGGGTCAGGGTGGCGTGATCACTGCAGGCGGGAATCGGTACGTGGGGGGGACGCAGTCTACGGCACAGGGCTGCCAAGGGACAGCGTCGACAGCCCGCAACGGCAGCGGAGCATGGCTCCGCTCTACAATCGCGCCATGGCCACCGACCACGCACAGTTCTTCGATCCCGCCACCGAACAAGGCGTGCTGCGCCTGTCCATCGCCGCCTCACTGCTGCTGGCCGCGGCAGCGGTGGTGTTCGGCCTGCTGGCCAATTCCTCGCTGATCATCTTCGACGGCATCTACGGCCTGATCGATGTGGTGATGACCTGGCTGTCACTGCTGGTCGCGCGGCTGATCGCACTGTCCACCAGCACCGACGCGCTGCAGTCGCGGCTCAACCAGCGCTTCACCATGGGTTTCTGGCACCTGGAGCCGATCGTGCTGGGGGTGAGCGGCACGCTGATGATCGGCGCGGCGCTGTATGCGCTGGTCAATGCGGTCGACGCGCTGATGTCCGGCGGTCGCCACATCGCGCTCGGTCCGGCCATCGCCTTCGCCGGGTTGTCGATCGTCGGCGAAGGTGCGCTGGCCTGGTTCGTGCTGCGCGCCAACCGCCGCATCGGTTCGGAGTTCATCGCACTGGACGCGAAGAACTGGGTGATCGCCGCCAGCATGTCGGCCTGCTATCTGCTGGCCTTCCTTGGCGGCGTGCTGGTGCAGGGCACCTCGCTGGCGTGGGTCGGGCCGTACATCGACCCGGCCATCCTCGCCTTCGTCTGCGTGCTGGTGATGATCGCCCCGCTCGGCACCGTGCGCCGGGCGCTGGCCGGCATCCTGCTGGTCACCCCGCCGGAACTGCAGGCGCATGTGGATGCGGTGGCACGCGCGATCGTGGCCAGGCACGGCTTCGTCGAGCACCGCAGCTACGTCGCGCAGGTGGGGCGTGGCGAGCAGATCGAGCTGTTCTTTGTGGTGCCGGAAGACGACCCGCCGCGGCCCCTGGTCGAATGGGACCGGCTGCGCGACGAGATCGGCGAAGCGCTGGGCGAGGCCTCGCCGGACCGCTGGCTGACCATCATGTTCACCACCGACCGCGAGTGGACGATCTAGGCCGGCAGGACGATCGATCAAGTTTTTCGTACGCGTTGCAACCCAACGTACGCGGAAAGCGGGCAAAGTAGGCTCCAACGCAACACCCACCCACTGACCAGGAGCATCCCGATGTCCATCGAAAAGGTTCTGTACACCGCCCAGGCCACCTCTACCGGCGGCCGCGAAGGCCGTTCCGTCTCCTCCGACAACGTGCTGGACATCCAGCTGTCGACCCCGCGCGAGCTGGGCGGCGCCGGCGGCCCGGGCACCAACCCGGAACAACTGTTCGCCGCCGGCTACTCGGCCTGCTTCCTGGGCGCGTTGAAGTTCGTGGCCGGCCAGGCCAAGGTCGCGTTGCCGGCCGACACCACCGTCACCGGCAAGGTCGGCATCGGTCAGATCCCGACCGGTTTCGGCATCGAGGCCGAGCTGACCATCAACGTGCCGGGCGTGCCGCGCGAGCAGGTCGAAGAGCTTGTGCAGAAGGCGCACATCGTGTGCCCGTACTCGAATGCCACCCGCGGCAACATCGACGTGACGCTGATCGTTGCCTGATGCGGTGCTGCCGGCCAACGGCCGGCACTACCCGCGCGCGGTGAAAAAAAATGGGCGGATGCCGGTCGAAACCGAGCATCCGCCCATCCCACCTCGGGTGGGCCCCGGCACGTGGCCGGGGACGCATTCGCTACGGCGCGCATCCATCCTTCTGGAGGAGAGCCCCCTTGTTGTTCAAGGGGGTGCGCCAACGGCGCGGGGATAAGGTGGAATGCGCGGACCAGCGACCGGTTACCGGTCGCTGGTGATGAGCTGCACGACGCTGGAGAAATCCAGCTTGCCGCGGCCGGCCTGGTGGTTCATCGAGTACAGGTTGCGGGCCACTTCGCCCAGCGGGATCGAGGCGCCGACACTCATCGCCGCTTCCACCGCCAGGCCCATGTCCTTCAGCATCAGATCGCTGCCGAAACCGCCGCTGTAGCCGCGCGAGGCCGGCGCATTTTCCAGCACGCCCGGCCACGGGTTGCACACTTCGGTGGCCCAGCTGCGGCCGGTGCTGACCGCCATCATCTGCGACAGCACCTTCGGGTCCAGCCCGTGCGCAACACCCAGCGCGATGGCTTCACCGGTCACCGCCATGATCACGCCCAGCGCCATGTTGTTGCACAGCTTGGCGACCTGGCCGGCACCGCTGGCGCCGACATGGAAGATGTTCTTGCCCATCGCCTGCAGCACCGGGCGAGCGCGTTCCAGCGCGTCCTCTTCGCCACCGACGATGAAGGTCAGGGTACCGGCCTGGGCGCCCGCGGTACCGCCGGAGACCGGCGCGTCGATCATCTGCAGGCCACGCGCGGCGGCCGCTTCGGAAACCTTGCGGGCACTGGCCGGTGCGATCGTGCTGCAGTCGATGACCAGTGCACCCGCTGGGATGGCGGCGAGGATGCCGTCATCGCCCAGGTACACGCCTTCGACGTGGCGGCTGGCCGGCAGCATCGAGATCACGACTTCCGCATCGGCCAGGGTGTCGCGTGCCGACGACGCCGCGCTGGCACCGGCATCGACGGCGGCCTGCACCGCAGCCGGGACCAGATCGAACACGCGCACGGTGTGGCCGTTCTTGACCAGATTGGCGGCCATCGGGCCACCCATGTTGCCCAACCCGATGAATGCAATGCGGCTCATGCAAGGCTCCTTTCAACAAGGGGAGTGCCCAGGTCGGCCAGCGGATGCGCGGCAGCGGCCCAGGGGGAAGCAAAGAAGGTGTCGGCCCACGCGCCGGTGGCCTCGGCCAGGGTGGCCGGGTTCCACTGCGGATTGCGGTCCTTGTCGATCAGCAGTGCGCGGATGCCTTCGGCGAAATCGCCGTGGGCGGCGCAGTGCAGCGCGGTGATGTACTCCAGCCGGTAGACGCTGGCCAGGTCCTGGCCGGCGCTGCGGCGCTGCAGCTCGAACGCCAGACGTGCCGAGCCGGGCGCGCCGGCGGCAAGCGTCTTCTGTGCCGCCTGCAGCCAGGCATCGTCGGTCTGCAGCGCGCTGATGCGTTTGATGATCGCGGGCAGGTCATCGCCTTCGCACAACGCATCGACCTGCGCCGCGTTGGCCAGCAGCGGACCGGTCGCAGCATCACTGGCATGCGACTGCAGCAGATGGGTCAGGCGTTCGTGGTTGTGTGCGGAATCACTGGACCAGGCCACCTGCAGCAGCGCATCGAACACCGCGCTGCGGCGTTCTTCAGCCACGTGCACATCGGCCAGGCCGGCATAGATGGCATCGCCCGGATTGAGCAACGCGCCGGTCAGGGCCAGGAACAGGCCGCCCTTGCCCGGCACGCGCGGCAGCAGCCAGCTGCCACCGACATCCGGGAACAGGCCAACGGTGATTTCCGGGAAGGCCAGCTTGGAGCGCTCGCTGACCACGCGGTGGCTGGCGCCGGACATCAGGCCGATACCGCCGCCCATCACGATGCCGTGGCCCCAGCACAGGATCGGCTTGGTATAGGTGTGGATGAGGTAATCGACGCGGTACTCGACGTCGAAGAACTCGGCGGCGTAGTCGTTCTCGCGGATGTCGCTGCGGCCGGCCTCACGGAAGGCGACCATGGCCTTGTACAGGCTGTGCAGGTCGCCGCCAGCGCAGAATGCCTTTTCGCCAGCACCCTGCAGCACCACCATGGCGATGCCGTCGTCGTCGGCCCAGGCGTTCAACTGCTCCAGCAGCAGGTGTGCCATCGGCAGCGAGAAGCCATTGAGCGTGCGCGGCGCGTTGAGCGTGGCGATGCCGATGCGCATGCCGTTACCGGCCACGCGCTCTTCGAACAGCACCGGTGCGTCGTCGGCAGCGGTGTCGGTGCTCATGCGTTCTTCCACTGCGCGGCGCGCTTTTCCAGGAAGGCAGTCACGCCCTCGACCTGGTCGGCGGTGTCGAACAGGTCGACGAAGGCTTCGCGCTCGGCCACCAGCGCCGAGGCGTGGGTGCCGGTGCGGGTGGCCTGTACCAGCGTCTTGCAGGCGGCGATGCTGGTCGGGCTCTGCTTGCCGGCCTTTTTCGCCCATTCCAGCGCCAGTGCCTTGGCTTCGCCCTTGCCGACCTTTTCTTCGGCCAGGCCGATGCGCAGCGCGGTCTCGGCGTTGATGCGCTCACCCAGCAGGATCATGCGCTTGGCCCAGCCCTCGCCGACCAGGCGCGGCAGGTTCTGGGTGCCACCGGCGCACGGCAGCAGGCCGACGGTGGCCTCTGGCAGCGCCACCTGGGCGTGGTCTTCGATGATGCGCAGGTCGCAGGCCAGCGCGCATTCCAGGCCTCCGCCCATCGCGTAGCCGTTGATCGCGGCGATCGACACGCCACGGAAACCGGACAGCGCCTCGAACGCTTCGCCGAAACGGCGCGCGGCTTCGCGCGCTGCGGCCTTGTCGCCGGAAGCGAACTGGTTGAGGTCGGCACCGGCGGAGAAGAACTTCTCGCCGTCACCGGTGATCACCAGTGCGTAGACGTCACGGTCTGCGTTGAGCGCGCCGACCAGGTCGCGCAGCGCCGACAGGCTGTGCACGGTCCAGGTGTGCGCCGGCGGGTTGTTCAGGGTGACCACGGCGGTATGGCCGTCGGCCTCGACCTTCAGGCCCACGTGCTCCTGGGTACGCCAATCCTTCATCGCAGTTCCTCTTCGGTGTTGAGCAGGTGACGGGCAACGATCACCCGCATGATCTCGTTGGTGCCTTCCAGGATCTGGTGCACGCGGCAGTCACGCAGCAGGCGCTCGATCGGGTACTCGCGGATGTAGCCGTAGCCACCGTGGATCTGCAGCGCCTCGTTGCAGACGCTGAAACCGGCATCGGTGGCGAAACGCTTTGCCATCGCGCACCACACATTGGCATCGCTGGCACCGGCATCGAGCTTGCGTGCGGCGGTGTGCACCATCTGCCGCGCGGCCACCAGCTGGGTGACCATGTCGGCCAGCTTGAACTGCAGCGCCTGGAACTCGGCCAGCGCCTTGCCGAACTGGCGGCGCTCGCCCATGTAGCGGCGCGCGGCATCCAGCGCGCCCTGCGCGGCACCCAGCGAGCAGGCAGCAATGTTGATGCGACCACCGTCGAGCCCCTTCATCGCCAACTTGAAGCCGCCGCCTTCCTCTCCCAGAAGGTGGCTGACCGGCACGCGGACGTTTTCGAAGGTGATGCCACGGGTGGGCTGGCTGTTCCAGCCCATCTTCTCTTCCTTGCGGCCGAAGCTGATGCCCGGCAGGTCCGACGGCACTGCAATGGCGCTGACGCCGCCGGCACCGGCACCGCCGGTACGTGCCATCACCACCAGCAGTTCGGTGGCACCGGCGCCGGAGATGAAGGCCTTCGAGCCGTTCAGCACGTAATGATCGCCGTCGCGCACGGCGGTGGTTTTCAGCGAGGCCGCATCGGAACCGGCACCCGGTTCGGTCAGGCAGTACGAGGCCAGCCTGTTGCCCGAGGACAGGTCAGTGCCCCACGCATCGCGCAGTGCTGGCTGGCCCCACGTGGACACCATCCACGAGGCCATGTTGTGGATGCTGATGTAGGCCGCAGTCGACGGATCGATGTTGGCGAGCTCCTCGATGACGACGGCGGCGTCCAGCCGGCTCAGGCCGCTGCCGCCCACGTCCGGGTCCATGTACAGACCGCAGAAGCCCAGTTCACCGGCCTTGGCGATCGCCTCGCGCGGAAAGATGCCCTCCGCATCCCATCGCGCGGCGTGCGGCGCCAGTTCGGCCTGTGCGAAGTCGCGCGCCGCCTCGCGGTACGCCTGCTGCGCTTCTTCCAGTTCCGTCGTCATCGAGTGGCTCATGGCTGCTCCTGCCGTTACTTCAGGCTGATCGTGGTGTTGACGCCGTGGCTCAGCGTCTCGTCATCGAACCAGCGCGCGGTGACCGTCTTGGTCTGGGTGTAGAACAGCACCACCTGCTTGCCATACGGGCCCAGGTCACCCAGCTTGGAGGCGCGCGAACCGGTGAACGAGAACAGCGGCACCGGCACCGGGATCGGCACGTTGATGCCGACCTGGCCGACGTCGATGTCTTCCTGGAACTTGCGCGCGGCCGCGCCGGACTGGGTGAACAGTGCGGTGCCGTTGCCGTTCGGGTTGCTGTTGACCATCGCGATGGCGTCTTCCAGCGTTTCTGCTTCGAGGATGACCAGCACCGGCCCGAAGATTTCTTCCTGGTAGATGCGCATGTCGGTGGTGACACCGGCAAAGATGGTCGGGCCGACGAAGTTGCCCTTCTCGAAGCCATCGACCTGCGGGTTGCGGCCGTCGAGTACCAGCTTGGCGCCCTGCTCCACGCCCGAGGCGATCAGGCCTTCCACGCGCTCGCGGGCGCTGCAGGAAATGACCGGGCCGACGTCGGTGCCGGACACGGTGCCGGCGCTGACCTTCAACGTCTTGGCCTTTTCGACCAGGTCCTGCACCCAGTTGCGCGCCTCACCGACGAGCACCAGGGTGGAGGCGGCCATGCAGCGCTGGCCCGCGGCACCAAAGGCGGCACCGACCATCGCGTTGAGGGTCTGTTCCTTGTTGGCGTCCGGCAGCACCACGGCGTGGTTCTTGGCACCCATCATGCACTGCACGCGCTTGCCGGCCAGCGAGGCGCGGTTGTAGACGTGGGTGCCGACGCGGGTAGAACCGACGAACGACACGGCCTTGATGTCCGGGTGGTCGCAGATCGCGTTGACCACTTCCTCGCCGCCGTGGACGACGTTCAGCACGCCCTTCGGAATGCCGGCTTCCAGGGCAAGCTCGACCAGGCGCATGGTGACCATCGGGTCCTGCTCGGACGGCTTGAGGATGAAGGTGTTGCCCGTCGCAATCGCCATCGGGAACATCCACAGCGGGATCATCGCCGGGAAGTTGAACGGGGTGATGCCAGCGCACACGCCCAGCGGCTGCATGATCGTGTAGGTGTCCACGCCATTGGCCACGTTGTTGGCCAGCTCGCCCAGCTGCAGGTTGCCGATGGCGGCGGCGTGCTCGACCACTTCCAGGCCGCGGAACACATCGCCTTCGGCGTCGGGCAGAGTCTTGCCCTGTTCGGCGGTGAGGATGTGGGCCAGCTCGCTCATGTTCTCGCGGATCAGCTGCTGGTACTTCAGGAAGATGCGCGCGCGGGTGCCGATCGGGGTCTTGCGCCAGGTCTTGAAAGCTTCCTTGGCGGCGGCGACGGCGGCGTCCACTTCGCCGGTGGTGGCGAAGGGCACCTTGGCCAGCACGTCCTGGGTGGCCGGATTGATCACGTCCTGCCAGTGGGAGGTGGCCGATTCAACGAACTGGCCATCGATCAGCATGCGGATACGGGGCGCTGCAACAGTCATGACGACAATCCCACAGGGTGCGAAAGATGCTTGGCATTATTCACAGCATCCACCTCGATTTCCGGGCTGAATCCGCTTAATCTGGCCAACACGCCCCACGATTCCTGTTAATTCTGTGAATCCCTCAGCTCCCCAGCGGCAACTCGGCCTGCGCCTGCTGCGGCTGCGCGAACAGCGCGGCTACAGCCAGGTTGACCTGGCGCGGGCACTGGGGTTGTCGGCCAGCTACCTGAACCAGATTGAGCGCAACAAGCGTCCACTGACCCCGGCCGTGCAGAAGAAGCTGGGCCAGGTACTCGGGGATGTTTCGGCGCTGTTCGACGAAGATGAGCCCGCCGCGCTGCAGGAAGCGCTGGGCGAGACCCTGCGCGACCTGGGCCTGGCCGAAGTCAGTGCCACCGAACTGCGCGCCCTGGCGGGCAACCTGCCGCAGGTCAGCCGTGCGCTGCTGGACCTGCACCGCCGCCACCTGGCACTGCGCGAGCATGCCGCCGCGCTGGAGTTCCAGCTGGGCGAGCCCGGCGCCGGCAGCACCCTGCCGGCCGGCGACCAGGTGCGCGAGTTCTTCAACCGCATGCACAACCATATTCCCGAGCTGGACGAACTGGCCGAGCGCCTGTTCGCCGAGTGGGGGCTATCGCCTGGGCATGTGGCGCCGCGCTTGCGCCAGCTGCTGGCCGACCGCCACGGCGTGCTGGTGGAAGTGGCCGCACTGCAGGCCGGGCGCGAGAAGCGCCATTACGATGCCGGCACGCGCCGGTTGTGGCTGCCGGACTACCTGGAGCCAGGCCAGCAGGCGTTCCAGATGGCCGCCGAACTGGCCCTGCACGGCTACCTGCCGCAGATCGACGCGGTGGTGGCGCGTGCGGGCTTCACCGATGACGCGCGCATCGCGCAGGCGCGGGTGGGTCTTTCGAACTACTTCGCCGGCGCGCTGGTCATGCCCTACATGCGCTTCCTGCGTGCGGCCGAGGCCAGCAGCTACGACATCGAACTGCTGGCGCACCAGTTCGGCGTCGGCTTCGAGGCGGTCTGCCACCGGCTGAGCACGCTGGCGCGGCGCAGTGCGCCCGGCCTGCCGTTCTTCTTCATCCGCGTAGACCGTGCCGGCAATGTGTCCAAGCGCCATTCGGCCACCGACTTCCATTTCTCGCAGGTGGGCGGCTCGTGCCCGCTGTGGATCGTCTACGAGGCGTTCAACCAGCCCGGGCGCATCCTTACCCAGACCGCGCGCATGCCCGATGGCCGCCGTCATTTCTGGCTGGCGCGGCAGGTCAGCAGTGGCCCGGTGGGCCATGGCCAGCCGCGCAAGACCTTCGCGGTGGCGCTGGGCTGCGATCTGCAGCATGCCGAGCGGCTGGTGTATTCACTGGGGCTGGATGTGCAGAGCCCGGGCAATTCGGTATCGATCGGGCCGGGTTGCCGGGTGTGCCCGCGCGAGGACTGCATGCAGCGCGCGTTCGCGCAGTTGCCGGGCAGGTAGGGTTGGTTCGGCAGGGCTGCGCCCTGCACCTGCCGAAGCCGAAGCCGAAGCCGAAGCAACAGCAAAAGCTGGCATTCCGTGGGATTGCGGGGCGGTGTCGGATTGCGGGGACGCCGTGAACCCGTCCCTGGGGGCTTGGCCGCGGCATCCATGCCGCGGACACCCCGCAATCCGACACCACCCCGCCTTCGACAGTTTCCTTCCATCTGTCGGAACGACGTATTGCTCTGGTAGGTGTCGACCTTGGTCGACGCGGTAGATCCACGCCATGCGTGGATGCTCTTCGATGAATGTTCGAAATATTCGATTTCGATGGACGTTCATCCACGCATGGCGTGGATCTACTACCGGGTCAGTAGATCGGCGTGACCTTCATCTGCGGCAGCGGGCGCGGTGCGCCATCGGTCAGGTCCGGGCCAAGGTCTTCCCAGGTGCGGCCCTGCTCGACCATCTGCGCCCACAGCTGCTGCGAGCCGCGACGTTTGTCTTCCGAGCCGAGCTTGTACGACGGCGGTGCCGGCTCGCCACGGGCAACCATCGAGTACGCCGCGCGATAGGCCAGCACCTGCTGCGCCGGGTCGTCGGTACGCGCCACTTCCAGCGTGTAGCGCTGATAGGCCGAGGCCAGGTTGCGCCAGCGGATCCAGTAGTGGTTCCCGAACGAGAACGAACAGAAGCGCGCGCCCGCCAGGCTGCCCTTGTCGGCGATGCGGGTCAGCACCTCCTGCGGCATGTCCAGGTTCATGCCGCCTTCGTCGCCCTGCAGGCTGACGTGCACGATACGGTCGCGGTAACCCGGCGCGCGTGCCTGCAGCAGGTCACGCCAGTTCTGCATGGTCGCCACGACTGCGAACAGGAAGCGCCCCAGCTCGGCTGCGGCGAGCGGCGTGGCAATGGACTGGTAATGCCGTTGCCAACCGTGGCGGTTTTCGGTGGGCAGGAACACGGCACGTTCCAGCGCCTGTCGGCCATCACTGCCACGGCCCACGTCCTCGGCATGCTGCGGGTAGACCAGGTTGATGGCGAAGGTCGGCCAGCGCGGTAGCGCGGCATCAAACAGATGGATCGGGAAGTTGCTGCTGATGCCACCATCGGAGAACCAGCAGATGCGGAACGCGGTAATCACCGGGCCGCAGGTCTGCCCGGCGCTGGTCAGCCCTTCCATGCTGTCGGCCACGTTGTGCTCCTGATCGGCGGCAGGTGCAGTGGGTTCGCAGCGGCGTTCGCGGCGCGAGGGCTCATGCAGCGGCACCGCGCTGATCAGCAACGGGAAGCTCAGGCTCATGCGCGTGGCCACCAGCACCGGCAGCTTCGGACCCTGCGGCAGGTGGTAGTACCGGCGCCCTTCCACCTCCAGCGGCGGGCCGGCCTGCGTCACCAGCCACTGCACCACGCTGGCGGGGAACAACTGCTCGAACTCCTCGCGCAGGAACCAGAACTGCGCGCCGCCCAGCGGCAGTGTGCGTGGTTCGTTGTGCGATACGCAGGTGGTGATCATCTGCAGGCTGATCGCATGCGGGCTGTCCGGCTCGCCGGCATAGCGCGGCGCGTCATGCAGGTCGGCAAAGGTCAGCGGTGCATCCAGCGGCTTGCCGGACAACTGCTGCAGGCATTCATGCAGCCACTCGGTCAATGCCGGTTTACGTGCATCGCGACCGAGGCCACTGCACAGGCCCAGCAGGTTGCGCCGGGCCACGCGCGCCACGCGCAGCGCGGCTCCGGCCACGCCTGCACCGTAGGCGCACAGCAGCGACGGCAGCAGCGTCGCGGCCACGCCGCTCCAACCACCGCCCCACCCGCCCAGACCGAGCAGCAGCGCCAGCGACACCAGCACTTCCAGCGGCGCGATCTCGAATACCGCCACCGCCAGGCACAGCAGTTTGTGCGGCAAGCTGGCATTGCCGGTCAGCACCACCAGCAGCCGATAGGCCGCACGCGCGCCCCGCGCCGGTTGGAACAGGCTGTAGATGAACCCCCGCCGCGACAACTGCGCCGACACCGCCGACAGCCCGCCATAACCGGCATCACCGGGCAGGTGCTCGCCGGCCTGCTGGCGCCGATCACCGTATGCCGCCGCAGCCGCCACCGCCGCAGCGATGGCGCCGGCAGAGGTGCCGCCGATGCTCTTGAACCGATACTCGCGTGCCAGCGCCAGTACCGCGTTGGGGTACACGATGCCGCTGGTGATGCCGCCTTTCATGACCAGATCGCAGTACTTGTCCGCCACCGTCTTGCCCCCGAGCCTACCGTCCGCCGCGTGGATGCCAGTATGGCGCAGCGGCTTCTCAGGGCCTGAGAACACCACCGCAGTCCGGGCAGGAATCTGCGGCGTTCAGCAGATGGCAGGCCTGCAGGCTTGACCGGCTCCACCATCGGCGTAGCATCTGCAGCAAGCCAAGGGACAGACCCGCGGCTGCCACAACGACATGAGGGATTCTCATGGAATTCGACTATCTCGTCTTCATCGGGCGATTCGAGCCCTTCCACAACGGCCACGCCGCCGTTGCCCGCCTGGCCCTGAGCCGGGCCCGCAAGCTGATCTTCCTGGTCGGCTCTGCCGATACCCCCCGCAGCCTCCGCAATCCCTGGACCGTGGCCGAACGCGCCGTGATGATCCAGGCCGCCCTCGATGGCCACACCGACCGCCTGCTGATCCGCCCGCTGCGTGACCACCTGTACAACGAAGCACAGTGGATCGCCAATGTGCAGCGCCAGGTGGCCGACGCCCTGCGCAACGACGGTGCCGCCGCCGATGCAAAGGTGGGCCTGATCGGCATGGACAAGGATGCCTCCAGCTACTACCTGCGGGAGTTCCCGCAATGGCCGCTGGTGGACGTGCAGCACACCGCCACCCTGTCGGCCACCGAGCTGCGGCGCTACCTGTTCGAAGCCGGCGACGTCGACTTCCACGGCGCGCTGCTGATGCTGCGTGGCAATGTGCCGGCGCCGGTGTACGACATGCTCGAAGCGTTCCGCAAAAGCGCGCCTGCGTATGCCCAGCTGGTGGCCGAGTACCGCTTCATCGAACAGTACAAGGCCGCCTGGAAGGATGCGCCCTACGCGCCCACCTTCGTCACCACCGATGCGGTGGTGGTGCATTCGGGCCACGTGCTGCTGGTACGGCGCCGTTCGGAGCCCGGCAAGGGCCTGTGGGCGCTGCCCGGCGGTTTCGTTGGCCAGGAGCAGAGCCTGCTGGACAGTTGCCTGCGCGAACTGCGCGAGGAAACCCGCCTTAAGATTCCGCTGCCGGTGCTGAAGGGTTCGCTGAAGGGCCAGCAGGTATTCGACCACCCCGACCGCAGCCAGCGCGGCCGCACCATCACCCACGGTTTCCACTTCGAATTCCCGGCCGGTGACCTGCCGCCGGTGCGCGGTGGCGACGACGCCGACAAGGCGCGCTGGATACCGGTGAGTGAGGCGTTGGACATGGGCCCGCAATTGTTCGAAGACCACCTGCACATCCTGGAGTATTTCCTCGGCCGCGGCTGACCTGCCCGGCTCTCCCCACCGGCGGATAGACCGCTGGTGTCACTCGACGCGAAGGAGCTTCCGTCATGCACTACCTCGATAACCTTCTCCTCAACACCGACAGCTACAAGGCCAGCCATTGGCTGCAGTACCCGCCGGGTACCGATGCCACGTTCTTCTACGTGGAATCACGTGGCGGCCTGCACGATCGCACGGTGTTCTTCGGCCTGCAGGCGATCCTCAAGGACGCCCTGGCACGACCGGTCACCCACGCTGACATCGACGACGCTGCTGCGGTATTCGCCGCCCATGGCGAGCCGTTCAACGAAGCCGGCTGGCGCGATATCGTCGATCGGCTCGGCGGCCACCTGCCGGTGCGCATCCGTGCCGTGCCCGAGGGCAGCGTGGTACCCACCCACCAGGCACTGATGACCGTCGAGTCGACCGACCCGGCTGCATTCTGGGTGCCGTCGTACCTGGAAACGCTGCTGCTGCGCGTGTGGTACCCGGTCACCGTGGCCACCATCAGCTGGCATGCACGGCAGACCATTGCTGCGTTCCTGCAGCAGACCAGCGACGATCCGCAGGGGCAGCTGCCGTTCAAGCTGCACGACTTCGGCGCCCGCGGTGTATCGAGCCTGGAATCGGCCGCGCTGGGCGGTGCCGCACACCTGGTCAACTTCCTCGGCACCGACACTGTATCGGCCCTGTGCCTGGCCCGCGCGCACTATCACGCGCCAATGGCCGGTTATTCGATTCCTGCCGCCGAGCACAGCACCATCACCAGCTGGGGCCGCGAGCGCGAAGTGGACGCCTACCGCAACATGCTGCGCCAGTTCGGCAAGCCGGGCGCGATCGTGGCAGTGGTGTCGGACAGCTATGACATCTACCGCGCGATCAGTGAGCACTGGGGCACGACGCTGCGTGATGAAGTGATCGCTTCGGGCGCCACCCTGGTCATCCGCCCCGACTCGGGTGACCCGGTGGACGTGGTGGCCGAAAGCCTGCGCCGGCTGGATGAAGCGTTCGGCCACACCCTCAACGGCAAGGGCTACCGCGTACTCAACCACGTGCGGGTGATCCAGGGCGATGGCATCAACCCGGATACGATCCGCGCCATCCTGCAGCGCATCACCGGCGACGGCTATTCGGCCGACAACGTGGCCTTCGGCATGGGCGGCGCGCTGTTGCAGCGGCTGGACCGCGACACCCAGAAGTTCGCGCTGAAGTGCTCGGCAGCACGGGTCGAGGGTGCGTGGATCGACGTCTACAAGGATCCGGTCACCGATGCCGGCAAGACCAGCAAGCGTGGCCGCATGCGCCTGCTGCGGCGCCTGGATGACGGCAGCCTGCACACGGTGGCGTTGCCTCCCAGCGGTGACGAGGCGCTGCCGACCGGCTTCGAGGATGCAATGGTGACCGTGTGGGAGAACGGGCGCCTGCTGCACGACCAGCGGCTGGACGACATCCGGGCCCGGGCCGCAGCGGGGCGCTGAAGGCATTTGCGGGGGGCAGGGCCCGTTGCGGGGCAACGGGGATCCGACCCCGGGCCTTGACCCCTGCAGCCAACAGGTCCACCTTGCACACGCCGAAGGTATCCCTGCCGTGGCTGGATGGCGGCAGGGAGTTAAACGGGAATCCGGTGAAGGCGCTTCGTGCGCCCATTCCGGAGCTGCCCCGCAGCGGTGAATGGAAACGAATCCTGCCAACAGCACTGGGCTCGCGCCTGGGAAGCGGCAGGGAGTAGGTGGGCTGCGGCCCGTGTCCATCAGCCCGAATACCGGCCACGGCCGGGGGACACGACCGTCCCCTGATTCGACCTGGACTCTCCGCGGGGAGGGTGCCGGGGCCATCACCAGCCTGCATGTGCAGGCGGCGTGGCCGCGCGCGTCCTGTTCACGGTAACCGGCCAGACCGCTCCCACGCCCTGACGCACGCCACGATGACCGAGTTCCAACGCCCCACCCTGACCCTGCCCGCCGATGGCAAACGCCTGCTGCTGCATTCGTGCTGCGCGCCGTGCTCGGGCGAAGTGATGGAGGCGATCACCGCTTCCGGGATCGACTACGCGATCTTCTTCTACAACCCCAACATCCACCCGGTGAAGGAGTACGAGCTGCGCAAGCAGGAGAACATCCGCTTCGCCGAGCAGCACGGCATTCCGTTCATCGACTGCGACTACGACACCGACAACTGGTTCAGCCGTGCGCGTGGCATGGAGAACGAGCCCGAGCGCGGCATCCGCTGCACGATGTGCTTCGACATGCGTTTCGAACGCACCGCGCTGTACGCGCACGAGCACGGCTACGACACCATCAGTTCGTCGCTGGGCATTTCGCGCTGGAAGAACATGGCGCAGATCAACGACTGCGGCATCCGCGCGGCGTCGCGCTATGAAGGCCTGCAGTACTGGGACTACAACTGGCGCAAGGGCGGCGGTGCCAGCCGCATGATCGAGATCAGCAAGCGCGAGCAGTTCTACCAGCAGGAGTACTGCGGCTGCGTGTACTCGCTGCGCGATGCCAACCGCCACCGCCGCGAGAACGGGCGCGAACGGATCAAGATCGGCCTGCTGTACTACGGGCAGGACGCTGAGACGCCGCAGAGCGATTGACGTGCAGGCATGGGGCGGCCACGCTGGTCGCCCCTTCTGTTGTACCGGAACTGCCATGACCGCCCTGCCCGCCGATGTCGCCCTGCTGGTGATCGACCTGCAGCCGGACTTCATGCCGGGCGGTGCGCTGGCCTGCGACCAGGGCGATGCGCTGGTGGCACCGATTGGCGATCTGTTGGCGCAGCGCCGCTACCGCACCGTGGTGGTGACCCAGGACTGGCACCCGGCCGATCACGCCTCGTTCGCCAGCCAGCACCTCGGCAAGCGACCGTTCGAGACCATCCTGCTGCACGCGCAGCCACAGACCCTGTGGCCCGACCATTGCGTGCAGGGCAGCAATGGCGCCGCGCTGCACCCGGGCGTGGACTGGACCGTGGCCGACCTGATCCTGCGCAAGGGCACCCGCCCACAGGTGGATTCGTACAGCGCCTTCCGCGAGAACCACGGCCCCGATGGCGAGCGCCCGGCCACCGGCCTGGCCGGCTGGCTGCATGAGCGCCGCATCCGCGAGGTGCACGTGTGCGGCCTGGCACGCGACTACTGCGTGCTGTGGAGCGCGCAGGACGCGGTGAAATCCGGCTTCCGGGTGAAGTTCCTGTGGGACCTGACCCGGCCGGTGACCGAAGCCAACGACGCGATGGTGCGCGAAGCGCTGGGCAAGGCGGGGATCGCGATCGTCTGAGGCGTGACCGCCGGGCATGGCCCGGCGCTACCGCGCACGTCGCTTATGCCGCTTGCGCGCTCCTGCCCACAACAACACAATCGATTCATCCAGCCCCCTAACTACGCCCCCCTACAGATCGCGGGACGGCCGAACCGGGGGCTTTTCATTGGATGAAATCAGGATTCGGTAGTGCCGGCCGCTGGCCGGCAACCTCGGGATCTCTGCAGTTGCCGGCCAGCGGCCGGCACTACCGGATAGCACCCGTGGTAGCGCCGGGCCATGCCCGGCGGACGCGGGATGGGCGATTACCGGAACACCACCGTGCGATGCCCATTGAGCAGGATGCGGTGCTCCACATGGCGGCGGACCGCGCGTGCCAGCACCAGCGATTCGGTATCGCTGCCCAGCCGCACCAGTTCGCGCGGTGCCATCGCATGGTCCACGCGGGCCACGTCCTGTTCGATGATCGGGCCTTCGTCCAGATCCTCGGTGACATAGTGCGCGGTGGCGCCGATGATCTTGACCCCGCGCGCGTGCGCCTGATGATACGGCTGAGCGCCCTTGAAGCTGGGCAGGAAGCTGTGATGGATGTTGATCGCACGGCCGGCCAGCGCGCGGCACAGCGTGGGTGACAGGATCTGCATGTAGCGCGCCAGCACCACCAGGTCGATGCGCTCACGCTCGACCAGGTCGATGATCTGCTGCTCCTGCACCGCACGCGTATCGGCGGTCACCGGCAGGTGGTGGAACGGTACCTGGTAAGACGCGGCCAATGGCGCAAAGTCGGCGTGGTTGGACGCCACTGCCGCGATATCGACCTTCAGCTGGCCGCTGTGGGCACGGAACAGCAGGTCGTTGAGGCAGTGCCCCTGCTTGCTGACCAGCACCAGCAGGCGTGCCCGGCGGCGCCCATCATGCAGCTGCCAGTCCATGCCGAAGCCTTCGGCAAGTTTGGCCATCGCGGCATGCACGGTCTCCAGCAGCAGGCTGGCATCGCGGTCGAAATGCACGCGCAGGAAGAAGCGGCCACTTTCCTCGTCGCCGAACTGCTGGGCGTCGAGGATGTTGCAGCCGTGGTCGAACAGCAGGCCGGACACTCGGTAGACGATGCCGGTACGGTCGGGGCAGGACAGGGTGAGGATGGAGTCGGGGCGCATCGCCACAGTGTAGGGCAGCAGGGTGTCGATCGGAGCGATGGTCACCGATGCAAGCGAAGGGCTTGGTTCTGTCCCAAGCGATACTTGGCCGATCCCGTGGCAAGCTGGCCGGTCATGAACCTGTTGCAATTGATCCGCAGCTTCACCCGCACCGCAGAGACCGGCAGCATTGCCGCTGCGGCCCGCATCCTTGGCATCAGCGCCACCGCAGTCGGCCAGAACATCCACCGGCTGGAGGCGCATCTGGGCGTAAGGCTGCTGAACCGGAGTACGCGCCAACTCGCCCTCAGCGAGGCCGGCGCGCTGTACCTGGCGCAGGTGCGCCATATCGAGGGCGACCTGGCGCGCGCGCAGGCGAGGGTCACTGCCGGTGATATCGAACCGGCCGGGCCCCTGCGCATCGCCAGCAGCAGCGCCTTCGGCCGCCACGTGCTGGCACCGCTGCTGCCGTCACTGCAGCAGCGCTACCCGCAACTGCAGCTGGAGCTGCGCCTGACCGACCGCGCCGTGCAGCATGGTCCAGAGGCGGTGGATGCCAGCATCCGCATCGGCGCGCAGCTGGAAGACGGCGTCGTCGCACGGCAGCTGGCGCGCGTGCCGTTCGTGTTCTGTGCCGCGCCAGCCTACCTGCAGGCCCATGGCACGCCGCAGGAACCCGCCGAACTGGGTCGCCATCGCGGGCTGCTGCACCGCTTCCCCACCGATGGCCGACCGCTGCGCTGGGGTCTGCTGAAGGACGGCCAGCGCGTGGACGCCGCGCTGCCACCGAGCATGGTCTGCGATGACATCGATGCGCTGGCGACGCTGGCGGCGACCGGTGCCGGCATCACCCGGCTCGCCGCATTCGTGGCCGAGCCGTACCTGCGCGATGGCCGCCTGCAGGCGGTGTTCGGCGCCGACACCGCGTGGCGCCCGGAACCGATGGAGGTCTACTTCTGCGTCAGCGACCGCCGCGATTTCACCGCCAAGATCCGCGCGCTGTTCGAGCACCTGCAGGCCGGCATGGCGCCGGCCTGGCGGGTGTGAACCTCAGCGCGCCTTGAACACGCCACGCGCCTCGCGCGGCTCGCAGCGCAGGTACTGCGGCGCCGGTTCCACGCTGTCGCGCAATGCGGCAGCAGCGTGCCACGGCCAGCGCGGGTCGTAGAGGATGCCGCGTGCCAGCGCTACCGCATCGGCGTGGCGATGGCGCAGGATCGATTCGGCCTGCTCCGGTTCGGTGATCATGCCCACCGCGATCACCGGCATGCGTACCTTGGCCTTGATCGCCGCGGCGAACGGCACCTGGTAGCCGGGACCGACGGTGATCTTCTGGCGCTCGTCCAGGCCACCGCTGGAAACGTGCAGGAAGTTGCAGCCGCGCGCATCCAGCACCTGGGCCAGCGCTTCGCTCTGCACCAGATCCCAGCCACCCTCGACCCAGTCGCTGGCGGAAATGCGCACGCCCACGGCGATCCTGTCCGATACCGCCGCACGCACCGCGTCGAACACTTCCACGAGCAGGCGCAGGCGGTTCGGCAGCGAGCCGCCATAGCCATCGGTGCGGCGGTTGCTCAGCGGCGACAGGAACTGGTGCAGCAGGTAGCCGTGCGCGGCATGCAGCTCGATCAGCTCGAAGCCCAGGCGCTCGGCGCGCACCGCACTGGCGGCGAAGGCGGCGATCACCTCGGCGATGCCGGCCTCGTCCAGTTCCTGCGGTGCCGGATCGGCGGCATGGAACGGCAGCGGCGACGGCGCCACCGTGGCCCAGCCACGCGCATCATCGGCCGGCAGCTGGCCGCCGCCGTCCCACGGGCGCTTCACCGAGGCCTTGCGACCGGCGTGGCCGAGCTGGATGCCCAATGGCATCGGCGACCAGCGGCGGACGCTGGCCAGCACCTGTGCCAGCGCGGCCTCGGTGCCATCGTCCCACAGGCCCAGGTCGGCCCAGCTGATGCGGCCGCGCGGTTCGACGGCGGTGGCTTCCAGGATCAGCAGGCCGGCACCGGACTGCGCCAGGTTGCCCAGGTGCATGGCGTGCCAGTCGCTGGCGCGGCCGTCCTCGGCGGAGTACTGGCACATCGGCGCGATGACGATGCGGTTGGACAGGGTCAGGGGGCCGAACGAAATCGGCGAGAACAGCTGGCTCAAGACGGTGATGAACGACGTAGGGGGTGCGTATTGCACCGCTGCGCGGCTCGCGGATCAACCATCTGGATGGATCGCTGTTTCGCGTGACCTGCAGCAGCCGAGCGTGCGCCCGGCTCTACAGAAGCCCTCGCCCCTTGTAGAGCCGAGCCCGTGCTCGGCTCAGCGCGCAGCCCACGTGGCCAGCGCTTCAGCGCAGTCCCGCTCATCCTTGAACAACAGCAGGTCGTCGGCTCGGGTGCGGCCTCGGTTCAGCGCCGCTACCGGCAACCCTGCCTTCGCGGCCGCCTGCACGAAGCGGAAGCCGGAATAGACCATCAGTGACGAGCCCACCACCAGCACGGCGTCGGCCTGCTGCAGGTGATCGTGCACCGCCGCCACCCGTTCACGCGGCACGTTCTCGCCGAAGAACACCACATCCGGCTTCAGCAGGCCGCCGCAGTACGGACAATCGGGCACCACGAACGTGGAGAAATCGGTCTCCAGATCGGCATCGCCATCGGGCGCGATACCGGCCTCCAGCGCATCCCAGCCCGGATTGGCGTCCAGCAGCCGCTGCTGGAAATCCTCGCGGCCACTGCGGCGCTCACAGCCCATGCAGCGCACCCGGTCCAGGCGGCCATGCAGGTCGATCACCTTGTGGCTGCCGGCGCGCTGGTGCAGGCCGTCCACGTTCTGGGTCAGCAGCAGCTGCAGCTTGCCGCTGTTTTCCAGTGCGGCCAGGGCCTGGTGGGTACCGTTGGGCCGGGCCAGGCCGAAGCGCGGCCAGCCCAGCAGGCTGCGCGCCCAGTAGCGCTGGCGGGTACCCGCTTCGCCCATGAACGCCTGGTAGGTCACCGGCGGCGTGCGTTTCCACTGGCCGTCGGTATCGCGATAGTCGGGAATGCCCGAGGCGGTGCTGCAACCGGCGCCGGTCAGCACGAACAGGCGCTGGGCGCGGTCGATGAAGTCGGTCAGCGGCGAGGTCATGGCTGCCAGATGGGGGCGCCGCAGCGCCCGTGCAAGCGCCGGCTCAGGCGGCCGGCAGCGGCGGCACCGCGATCGGGTGGCCGTCCTCGTCCAGCGCGATCATCACGAAGTGGCCGCGGGTACACAGCTTGCGCTCGCCGCTGTGCAGGTCCTCGGCGACCAGTTCCACCTCGACCTTCATCGAGCTGCGCCCGACTTCGACGATGCGGCCGATGGTTTCCACCATCTGGCCGATGCGGATCGGCAGCTTGAAGTCGACCTGGTCGCTGCGCGCGGTCACCACGGTGCGGCGCGAATAGCGGGCGGCGGCCAGGAAGGCGGCCTTGTCCATCCACGCCAATGCCTGGCCACCGAACAGGGTGCCGAGGTGGTTGGTGTGGTTGGGGAAGACGATTTCGGCCATGCGCACTTCGGTGGGCGGCACGGTCTCGGGGATCGGGGTCATGGGGGGGCTTCGGTGTGGGGTCCGTCAATTTTAAGCCAGGCCCCGTGCAGGCGACGCTACACTGCGCCACGCCCACTGCCAGGACCGCCCATGCCCGCACTTTCCGACCTGCTGGCCTTTGCGCTGGTTTCGCTGGCCATGGTGCTCACGCCCGGGCCGAACATGATCTACGTCATCTCGCGCTCGATCTGCCAAGGGCCGCTCGCCGGGCTGATCTCGCTGGGCGGGGTGGCGCTGGGCTTCGTGTTCTACATGCTGTGCGCGGCACTGGGCATCACCGCCCTGCTGATGACCGTGCCGTTCGCCTATGAGGCGCTGCGCATCGGTGGCGCGCTTTACCTGCTGTACCTGGCGTGGCAGGCGCTGAAGCCCGGCGGCCGTTCGCCGTTCGCGGTGCGCGAGCTGCCGCAGGACAGCCCGCGCAGACTGTTCACGATGGGCTTGCTGACCAATCTGCTGAACCCGAAAGTGGCGGTGATGTACCTGTCGCTGCTGCCGCAGTTCCTGCATCCGGACAGCGAAGGCAGTGTGCTGATGCAGTCGATCGTGCTGGGCTGCACCCAGATCCTGGTCAGCGTCAGCGTGAACGGCCTGATCGCGCTGGCCGCCGGCAGCATCGCCGGCTTCCTGGCCGCGCGCCCCACCTGGCAGAGGGTGCAGCGCTGGCTGATGGGTACGGTGCTGGCCGGGCTGGCGGTGCGCATGGCGGTGGAAGGACGGCGCTAGCGCTTTGTAGAGTCGAGCCATGCTCGACTTTCTTGCGAACAGCAGTCGAGCACGGCTCGACTCTACAAAAGCCAGGCGCGCAACAAAAAACCCCGGCATTGGCCGGGGTTTTTCGTTGCGAAAGGCCTGACCGGTTCGATCAGAAGTTCATGTCGAAGGCGACTTCGCCCTGCACGCCGACCTGGTAGGCCGAGACGCGGCGTTCGAAGAAGTTGGTCAGTTCCTGCACGTCCTGCAGTTCCATGAACGGCAGCGGGTTGCGCACGTTGTACTTCTTTTCCATGCCCAGTTTGGCGAAGTGCTGATCGGCACAATGCTGCAGGTACTGGCGCATGTCACGGGTCGAGATGCCGGCCACGCCGCCGGACAGCACGTCCTCGGCGAACTGCACTTCGCATTCGATGGCTTCGGCCAACATGTCGTAGACCTGCTGCTTCATCTCGTCGTCGAACAGGTCCGGCTCTTCCTCACGCACCACGCGCACCGACTCGAAGGCGAACTCCATGTGCGCGCTTTCGTCGCGGAACACCCAGTTGGTGCCCGAAGCCAGGCCCGGCAGCAGGCCGCGCGAACGGAAGTAGTACACGTAGGCGAACGCAGCGAAGAAGAACAGGCCTTCGATGCAGGCGGCGAAGCAGATCTGGTTGAGCAGGAACTGGCGACGCTGTTCGCGGGTCTCGATGCGGGTCAGGTCCTGGATCGAGTCGATCCACTTGAAGCAGAAATCGGCCTTCTTCTTGATCGAGTCGATGTTCTCCACCGCCGAGAACGCCTTGGCGCGCTCTTCCGGATCCGGCAGGTAGTTGTCGAGCAGGGTCAGGTAGAACTGCACGTGCAGTGCTTCTTCATACAGCTGGCGCGACAGGTACATGCGCGCTTCCGGCGCATTCAAGTGCTGGTACAGGTTCAGCACCAGGTTGTTGGACACGATCGAATCGCCGGTGGCGAAGAACGCGACCAGGCGGTGGATCAGGTGGCGCTCACCCGGCGACATCTTGCTGTGCAGGTCGGTGATGTCGATCTGGAAATTGATCTCTTCCACCGTCCAGGTGTTCTTGATCGCATTCCGGTACATGTCATAGAACTGCGGGTAGCGCATCGGGCGCAGGGTCAGTTCAAAACCGGGATCGAGCAGCATCTGCTTGGGCTTGTCGGCCATGGGTGTTTCCTTGAATTCTCGGGTCAAAACGCCGGGCATGGCCCGGCGCTACCTTGGTGTTTCCGTGCTGCAGCCGAGCATGGCTCGGCTCTACAGGTGCGAGGTGTTCGAGTGCCGACCAACGGTCGGCACCCACCGCGCGGCGTGTTACTGGCAGGCCTCGCAGGCTTCCGGGTTTTCCAGCGAGCAGGCGATGGCTTCGTCCGGGCTGAACACCTTGGCCGGTGCGGCGGCACTCACCGTCGTCTTGGCGATCTTGGTGGCCGGGCGCGAACGCAGGTAGTAGGTGGTCTTGATGCCCTGCTTCCAGGCGTACATGTACATGGAGGACATCGCGCCGATGTTCGGGCTTTCCATGAACAGGTTGAGCGAGGCCGACTGGTCGATGAAGGCGCCACGCTCGGCGGCCATGTCGATCAGCGAACGCATCGGCAGTTCCCACGCGGTGCGGTAGACCTCGCGCAGCGTTTCCGGGATCTGCGCCACGCCGGCGATCGAGCCTTCGGCCAGCTTGATGGCATCGCGCATTTCCGGCGTCCACAGGCCCAGCTTCTTCAGCTCGTTGACCAGGTAACGGTTGACCTGCAGGAAGTCACCGGACAGGGTCTCGCGCTTGAACAGGTTGGACACCTGCGGCTCGACGCACTCGTAGCAACCGGCGATCGAGGCGATGGTCGCGGTCGGCGCGATCGCGATCATCAGCGAGTTGCGCAGGCCGTGTTCCTTGATGCGCTCACGCAGGGCATCCCAGCGCGCAGTGTCTTCCGGCACCACGTTCCAGGCGTCGAACTGCAGTTCGCCACTGGCGGCACGGGTGTCGTTGAACGACGGGTGCTTGCCGCGTTCCTGGGCCAGCTCGCAGGAGGTTTCCAGCGCGTGGAAGTAGATCGCTTCGGCGATCTTCTTCGACAGCGCGCGGGCTTCGGCGCTGTCGAACGGCAGGCGCTTGCGGAAGAACACATCCTGCAGGCCCATGCAGCCCAGGCCGACCGGACGCCAGCGCAGGTTGGCGCGGCGGGCGGTTTCGATCGGGTAGAAGTTCAGGTCGATGACGCGGTCGAGCTGGCGCACGGCCAGGCGCACGGTCTCGGCCAGCTTCTCGAAGTCGAACTCGTTGTGCTCGTCGAAGTGGTTGCCCAAGTTGATCGAACCCAGGTTGCACACTGCGGTTTCATCGTTGGAAGTGACTTCCAGGATCTCCGTGCACAGGTTGGACAGGTGGATCACGTTGCCTGGACGCAGGGTCTGGTTGCTGGCGCGGTTGCACTTGTCCTTGAAGGTCATCCAGCCGTTGCCGGTCTCGGCCAGCGTACGCATCATGCGGGCGTACAGCTTGCGCGCGGGGATGGTGCGGCTGGCCTTGCCCTGGGCTTCGGCCTGCAGGTAGGCAGCCTCGAAGGCTTCGCCAAACAGGTCGGTGAACTCCGGCACGACGCGTGGATCGAACAGCGACCATTCCTGGTCGGCCTCGACGCGCTTCATGAACAGGTCCGGCACCCAGTTGGCCAGGTTCAGGTTGTGCGCACGGCGGGCTTCGTCACCGGTGTTGTCACGCAGTTCGAGGAAGTCCTCGATGTCGGCGTGCCAGGTTTCCAGGTACACGCAGGCTGCGCCCTTGCGCTTGCCGCCCTGGTTCACCGCGGCCACGGACGAATCCATGGTCTTCAGCCACGGCACGATGCCGTTGGAGTGGCCGTTGGTCGACTTGATCAGCGAGCCACGCGAACGCACGCGGGTGTAGCTGACGCCGATGCCGCCGGAGAACTTCGACAGCTGGGCGATGTCGCCGTACTTGGCATAGATCGACTCCAGCGAGTCCTGCGGCGAGTCCAGCAGGAAGCACGAGGACAGCTGCTCGTGGGTGGTGCCGGAGTTGAACAGGGTCGGGCTGGACGGCAGGTAGTCCAGGTTGCCCATGCGCTTGTACAGCGCCAGGGTCTCGGACACGTCCTCGCTCAGCGCGCTGGCGATGCGCAGGAAGAACTGCTGCGGGGTCTCGATTACCTTGCGGGTGTGCGGATGGCGCAGCAGGTAACGGTCGTACAGGGTACGCAGGCCGAAGTAATCGAAGTTCAGATCCAGCGAGATGTCGATGGCGTCGTTGAGCTTGCGTGCATTGGTCTGCACGAAGTTCAGCAGGCGGTCGTTGATCAGGCCGACTTCATGGCCACGGCTGACCGACTGCGAGAAGGCGTAGATTTCCTGGCCCGAGACTTCCTTGGCGATGTAGTTGGCCAGCAGGCGCGCAGCCAGGCGGCCGTATTCGGGCTCTTCACCGATCAGCAGGGCGGCGGTGCGGATGGACAGTTCGTCCAGCTCGCGGGTGGTGGCGCCGTTGTACAGGCCGGAAATGGTGCGGGTGGCCACGCGCATCGGGTCAACGGCGTGCAGGCCTTCGGAGGAACGCTGCACCGCGCGCACGATCTTGTTCAGGTCCACCAGCTCGGTGGTCCCGTTGCGCTTGGTCACACTCATCGCGTTGGCCGTCGGCGGCGACGTCAACAGGAATTCGCTTTCCTTCTCGATGGTGGCGCTGGATTCGGTGCTCACGGCGTATGTCCTCTTGGCGTGATTGGGGGTGCTCGATGCATCGGGGTGACGCAGCCCGGGACATGACGGCCCAGGATGGCAGGACGGCGTCGCAGGGGATGAGACCCTGCGCCTGCCACTGCCGTTGACGATCGCCAATGGAGACTGCGGCCAACCCCCAGCCGTGGGGTTGCGGCGACCGACGGCCACAAGATAGTGGGGGTAATGGGGTCCGTCAACGCCAAATGTAGTGAAATTCGGCAATCCCTTGCGCCGCAAGGATCGTGCCATCGGCGCCCTGATCAGACGCTTCAGACCTGCCGGAACGGGCTGCGCAGTCAAGCCCGAAAGGCGTCACTGCGGTGGCACAACGCACCGCGGAAACGGAACAATGACAGCTTCACATGACAGTGATGAAACTGGCTAGGGACAACCCTGTGGATAGGTGGTGGGCATCCGGTGGACGTCGGGATCACCCGCCAGGCAGCGACGCGAGGCCGCATGTGTCGGCCGGGCCGGAGGAGTGGCCGCAGGGAAACGCCGTTGCGCCCTCCCCCCCGATCATTGCCGGCCAGCGGCCGGCACTACCGGAATTCCGGGGTGGTCGTGCCGGCCATTGGCCGGCAACGCACGCCCTCAGGCCCCCTCACGCCCGGTGCGGGGTGCCCAGGTACTCGGCGCTCTGCATCTCGATCAGGCGCGAGGCGGTGCGCTCGAACGCGCCCTGCAGGCGCTGGCCGGTGTACAGCTCGACCGGCGAGGTGCTGGCGGTGCAGACCAGGTTGACGTGGCGGTCGTACAACTCGTCGATCAGGTTGACGAAGCGGCGCGCGGCATCCTCGTTCAGGCGATCGAAGGCGGGAATGCCGCCCAGCAGCACCGTGTTGAACTCGTGCGCGATCTCGATGTAGTCCGAGGGCCCGCGCGGGCCCTCGCACAGCGCGGCGAAATCGAACCAGGCGATGCTCTTGCCGCGGCCGCGGACCGGAATCTTGCGGCCCTCGATCTCGATGTTGCCGGGCTTGGCCGGTTGGCCGCCGCTCAGTTCGCTCCAGCGCGTGGCCAGCCAGTCGTCGCTGTCGGCGGCCAACGGTGCGCGGTACACCGGCGAGCGGGTCAGCGCGCGCATCCGGTAGTCCTCGGTGCCTTCTGCGTACAGCTCCACGCAGAAGCGCTGCAGCAGGCCGATGGCCGGCAGGAAGCTCTCACGCTGCAGGCCGTTGAGGTACAGGTTCTCCACTGCGGTGTTGGAGGTGGTGACCAGGGTCACGCCCTCGGCGAACAGGCGCTCCAGCAGCCGCGCCAGCAGCATCGCATCGCCGATGTCGGTGACGAAGAACTCGTCCAGCACCAGCACGCGCAGGTTGCTGCGCCATTCCTGGGCGATCTTCGCCAGCGGGTCGCTCTGGCCCTGGTGCTCGCGCAGGCGCTCATGGACGCTGCGCATGAAGCGGTGGAAATGCGTGCGGTACTTCTGCTTGATCGGCAGCCCGTCGTAGAACAGGTCGACCAGGAAGGTCTTGCCGCGGCCGACGCCGCCCCAGAAGTACAGGCCCTTCACCGGCTCGGGCTTCTTCCAGAACGCGGACAGGCGGTCCAGCCAACCGTCCTCGGCACTGTCCAGCAGGCCCAGGTGGATGCGGTCCAGCTCGGCCAGCGCTGCATGCTGGGCCGGGTCGTCCTGCCAGTCACCACGGGCGACCCCTTCCGCGTACCGCTGCGACGGGGTCAGCTCGGTTGCACTCATGCCGCCGCGCCCAGCCAGTGCTTCACGCCGTGGGTCAGCGCGCCACGCAGGTCGATCAGCTTGCGGTGGAAGAAGTGGCTGGTCTCGGGCATGCGCACCAGCTCATGCGGGAACTCCAGCGTGTCCAGCCACTGGTAGACAGCCTGCGGGTCGACGATCTCGTCCTGCTCGCCCTGGATCACCAGCCAGCGCGCCGGCGGTACGATGCCATCGAAGTCCCAGCGGCCGGCCGGTGGCGCGATCGAGATCAGCGCCTCCGGCTGCAGCGCGGCAGCGGCCTTCAGCGAAACGAACGAACCGAAGCTGAAACCGGCCAGCCACAGCCGGTCGTGCGGGCGCTGGCTGCGCACCCAGGCGGCGACCGCCTTCAGGTCCTCCTGCTCGCCCACGCCGCCATCGAAGGTACCGGCCGAAGCGCCGACGCTGCGGAAGTTGAAGCGCACCGTGGCGATGCCCAGCTCGCGCAGGGTGGTGGCGGTCATGGTGACCACCTTGTTGTGCAGGGTACCGCCTTCGGTGGACAGCGGATGGCAGACGATGGCCACGATCGGCTGCACCGGCACATCGGCCTTGGGCAGGTCGACGACCACTTCCAGCGGGCCGGCCGGGCCATCCAGTTGGAGACAGGCGGTTTCGCCGGGGGCGACGGGGAACGGGGGCTTGTGCATGGCACCATGATACCGTCCCCCGCCCCTGCCCTGTGCCCGCCCCATGCTCTACCTGTCTTTGGCCGTGATCTGCAGCGTGCTGGTTTCGGGGGTGTTGAAGGTGGCTGGACGCCGCCAGCTGGATGTCGCGCAGATGGTCACCTGGAACTATCTGGTGGCGGCAACGCTCACCGCCGCGGTGCTGCAGCCGCCGCTGGATGCGCTGCGCGCGCCACATGCCCCGTGGCTGTCCTTGCTGGCGCTGGCGGTGGTGCTGCCCTCGATCTTCCTGGTGCTGGGCCGCGCGGTGGCGGTGGCCGGCATCGTGCGCAGCGATGTGGCACAGCGCCTGTCGCTGCTGCTGTCACTGGCTGCCGCCTTCCTGTTCTTCGGCCAGACCGCCACGCCGTGGAAACTTGCCGGGCTCGGCCTGGGCCTGCTGGCGATGGTGGCGATCAGCCTGCGCCCGCGCGGCCCGGCGGTGGCGTCCTCGCCCGGCGGCTGGGGCTGGCTGCTGGGGGTATGGGCCGGGTTTGCGGTGGTGGACGTGCTGCTCAAGCAGGTGGCGCTGTCGGGCACGCCGTCGATGGCGGCGGTGCTGGCCAGCTTCAGCGTAGCCTTCGTGCTGATGCTGGCCCTGCAGCTGTGGCGGCATGTCAGTGGCCGCAGCCGGCTGGCCTGGCACAACCTGGGCGCGGGTGCGCTGCTGGGCCTGCTCAATGGCGGCAACATCCTGTTCTATGTGCATGCGCACCAGTCGATGCCGGACAACCCGGCCACCGTGTTCGCAGGCATGAACATCGGCGTGGTGGTGATGGGTGCACTGGTGGGCGTGTTTGCCTTCGGCGAAACCACCACGAAGTGGAACCGTGCCGGTTTGGCGCTGGCGGTACTGGCGATCGGCTTGATCGCCTGGGGGTGAGCATTGGTCGCGGCGTGCCATTTCCGCGCCCGCGGAGGGATGTCACTTTTCTTTTCGCGCGAAAAGAAAAGTGACCAAAAGAAACGCGCCGCCAGCCGCGAGCCGGTGCTGTGCACCGGTACCCTGCAATGCTCGGCTCGCTTGAAGGCGGAATGGAAGATAAAAAGCAACAGCAGGATCCGTGCCGATCAAGGTCGCTCCCAGAGCAGATCCCCGGCGAACCCTATCTGTCGAAGCCCAGCAGCAGCGGGTCGTGGTCGGAGCTGCGCCAAGGGCCCTGCACGTTGCGGCCCTGGTAACCGCTGGCGTCCTGCTCATCGGCGTTGCTGTGCCATTCGGCGGCGCCGCGCAGGCGCCTGGCCATGCCCGGGCTCAGCAGCGCGTGGTCGAGGCGGCCGGTGTAGCCGTTGTAGACGTAGCTGTAGGGATGCTCGGCCTTGGCGACCTTGAACGCGTCCTGCCAGCCCAGGTCGTGCAGGGTGCGGATCGGATCTTCCATCGCGTAGGCATTGAAATCGCCGAGCAGTACCGCGTCCTTTGTACCGGTACCGGTCGGATCCGTCTGCAGCCAGGCATGCAGCTGCTGCGCCGAGGCCACGCGGGTGGCGTTCCAGCAGCCCTGGTTGTCGTTGCGATCGGCGTCGGCGCCGCTTGCGTCGCGGCAGCCCTTCGACTTGAAGTGATTGGCCACCACAACGAACGGCGCGCCCTGCTTGCCCTGGAAGGCCTGCGCCAGCGGCACGCGGCTGTGCTCGACGAACGGGCCGCCGGTCAACGTGGCCGGCGTGCCGACCGGCTGCAGGCGTGAGCTGCGGTAGATGATGCCGACCCGGATCGGGTTGTCGCCGGGGCCGTTGCCGGCATCGACGAAGCGCCAGTCGCCCTGCGCACCGCGGTCACGGTTGAGCGCATCGACCAGTTCGGCGATGGCCGACTGCGGGCCGTAGCCGTCGTTCTCCAGCTCCATCAGCGCGGCGACGTCGGCGCCCAGCGCGTTGACCGTGGCGACCAGCTTGGCCACCTGCGCCTTGTGCTCGTCCAGCGTGCGGGCGCCGCGCAGGGTCGGGAAGCCGCCGCCCTGGCCGTCACCGTTGAAGAAGTTCTCCAGGTTGAAGGCCGCCACGTGCAGGCTGCCCGGCACCGTCGGCACTGCCGGGCGCTTGAGTTCCGGCAGTTTCAGCACACCTTCGACCTGCAGGCGCGGATGGCCCTGCGCGTCCATGCGCACGATGCCCTGCACGTCACGCAGCTGCATGCCGGTGCGCAGCACCGGGCTGCCCGGCAGGTACGCCACGCTGGCGGGGTCTCGGGCATCACGGCCATCTTCCAGCACCAGGCGGCGGCGCTGGTTGTCGGCCATCACCTGCTCATAGCCGGCAGTACCCGGCGCGGCCACTTCGGTCGGCTGCCAGAGGCGACCATCGAAGGCTACGGTGAGCTGGCCGAAGCGCTCCAGGCCGTCGGTACCGGCCAGGGTCAGCGGTGCGGCAATGCGCACCCGCTGGCCATCCAGCGCGCGCCAGTCGGCCGGCGCGGCGGTCAGCACCACGGTGGCGCTGCTGCGCGCGGCGGAGGGTGGCGCGACCGGTGCGGCCTGCGGCTGGGCCTGGGCAAAGGCGCCGGCCGGCAGCAGCAGGGACAGGGCAAGGGCGAGGGAACGGCGGCGCATCAACGGGCGACTCCATGGAAGAGGCGCACAGACTACCCCTGAAATGCGAAACGCCGCCTGCGCAGCGGGGGCATATGAGCGATCAGGCCTCGGTGGGCAAAGCCGGGGGATCGTAGAGCCGAGCCCATGCTCGGCTGCACCTGGCCACACCGCGCGCAGAGCAGCCGAGCGCGGGCTCGGCTCTACAGGAAGCGGCGCGTTGCGGCGGCTATTTCAGGTTGCCCAGCATCCAGTCCACGGTGGCGTGGATCTGCTCCTCGGTCAGGGCCGGGTTGCCGCCCTTGGGCGGCATGATGCCGCCGTCGGGGCCGGTATAACCCTCGATGGCATGCTTGTAGAGCGTGTCCTTGCCCTGCGCGATGCGCTTGTCCCAGTGCGAATGGTCCAGCGTCGGTGCCATGCCCACGCCGGTGGTGTGGCAGGCGGTGCACAGGTTGTCGAAGATCACCTTGCCATCCTTGGTGCCGCCGTAGGCCACCTGCGACGCGGCCTTGGCCAGCGCGGCGGCCTTGGCGGCAGCCTGCGCGGCGGCGCCGGTGCTGCCGGCATAGACTGCACCGGTGGGCGAGATGCGCTGTTCGGTGCGTTTGGCCGCGGTCGGCGACACCTCGGGCGGAATCCGGGTGTGGATGTAGGCGGCAAGGAGAATGAGGCCGAGGGTGATGGTCGCCAGCAGCGCGATCACCATGGAGAAGCGTTTCAGGAACTCCAGATCGTAATTCCGCACTCTTCGTTACCCCTGGCTGATAGTCGTTGGACCACGGCTGAGCGACTGCGTGATGGGCCGAGTATAGAACGCACTTTGCGTGCGACAACAGGCGTCACTGCTGATGCGGCGCAGCATGCCCACCCGGTAGTGCCGGCCGCTGGCCGGCATCACCCTCCTGCCAGATGGATCGTGCAGAAGCCGGCCAGCGGCCGGCGCTACCGGATTGCCGGGGCGCCGATCGCGCGCAGGCAGAAGCTGCAGATCGCATCCACCAGCGCGTCTTCGTCGCGGTGCGCTTCGCGGCTGGGTGCGGTCGGGCCGACCATCGCTTCGGTGAAGGCACCCACCAGGCAGGCGGCGGCCACATGCGCGTCCTGCGCAGGCAGCTCACCGGCCGACACGCCCTCCTCCACCAGCCGCAGGAACACGTCGCCGAATGCGCGACGACCGCGCATGCGCTCGGCTTCCACATCCGGGTCGACCGGTTCGACGATGAAGGCGTGCGCGAGCCCCGGCCCGGCCAGGGCACGGCGGACGAAGGCGGTGATCGCCAGCCGCAGCCGCTCGCTGGCCGCCTCCGGGCCACTGGCGATCCGCTCCATGATCGCGACCTCGTGGGCCACGGCGGCATTGAGGACTTCCACGAACAGCTCCGCCTTGGATGGGAAATGCCGGTAGATCAGGCCGGTGGACACCCCCGCCTGGGTTGCCACGGCCGTCACCGGGGCATTGCGCCAGCCGCCAGTGGCGACCAGCTCGCGGGTGGCCAGCAGGATCCGTTCTCGGGCGCCCGCCAGGCGTTCTTCCATCAATGCAGAGCGTTTATAGGCCATGTTCTGATTCTAGTTTCAATTTTTGAATTCGTATTCACTTCTTACCCGAACCCCGCTACGCTGGGGCCATCGCCCGTGTAGGTGACGGTCCTGCAGACCGCCGCCCACTCCCCCGCCGGGTGCGTCCATTCCTGCCATCCCGCCGTGGAGCCACCACAATGCACGTGCCATCCCTGAACTTCGATCTTGGCGAAGACATCGACCTGCTGCGCCAGAGCGTGGCCCATTTTGCCGCCGCCGAGGTCGCGCCGCTGGCCGCCGAGGCCGATGCCAGCAACCAGTTCCCGCTGGCCCTGTGGCCGAAGCTGGGCGAACAGGGGCTGCTGGGCCTCACCGTGGAAGAAGCATACGGTGGCACCGGCATGGGCTACCTGGCCCATGTGGTGGCGATGGAAGAGATCTCGCGCGCTTCCGGCGGCATCGGCCTGTCCTATGGCGCGCACTCCAACCTGTGCGTGAACCAGCTGCGCAAGAACGGCAACGAGGAACAGAAGCAGCGCTTCCTGCCCGACCTGTGCAGCGGCGCCAGGGTGGGCGCGCTGGCGATGAGCGAACCGGGCGCCGGTTCGGACGTGGTGTCGATGAAGCTGCGCGCGGACAAGCGCGGCGACCGCTACGTGCTCAACGGCAACAAGATGTGGATCACCAACGGCCCGGATGCCGACGTGCTGGTGGTCTACGCCAAGACCGACATGGAGGCCGGCGCCAAGGGCATCACCGCGTTCCTGGTCGAGAAGGGCATGAAGGGCTTTTCCACCGCGCAGAAGCTGGACAAGCTGGGCATGCGTTCTTCGCCCACCTGCGAGCTGGTGTTCCAGGATTGCGAGATTCCTGAAGAGAACGTGCTGGGCCAGGTTGGCGGTGGCGTGCGCGTGCTGATGTCCGGCCTGGACTACGAGCGCGTGGTGCTGTCCGGTGGCCCGCTGGGCCTGATGGCCGCGGCCATGGACGTGGTGATGCCGTATGTGCACGAGCGCCACCAGTTCGGCGAGCCGATCGGCAGCTTCCAGCTGATCCAGGCCAAGATCGCCGACATGTACGTGGGCCTGGGTGCCTGCCGCGCGTATGTCTATGCCGTGGCACGCGCCTGCGACCAGGGCCGCACCACCCGCCAGGACGCCGCCGGTGCCATCCTGTACGCCGCCGAGAAGGCCACCTGGCTGACTGGCCAGGCGATCCAGATCCTGGGCGGCAACGGCTACATCAACGAATACCCGACCGGCCGCTTGTGGCGCGATGCCAAGCTGTATGAGATCGGCGCCGGCACGTCCGAGATCCGCCGCATGCTGATCGGCCGCGAACTGTTCCAGCGCACCCTGTAAGGCCACTGCGATGACCGTATTGAGCACCCAGCTGCAACCGGGCAGCGAAACGTTTGAAAGCAACCGCGCGGCCATGCAGGCCGTGGTCGACGACCTGCATGCCACCCTCGCCCGCACCGCGCTGGGTGGCAGCGAAGCCGCACGCGCCAAGCACACCGCGCGCGGCAAGCTGCTGGTGCGCGACCGCATCGACGCCCTGCTCGACCCGGGCAGCGCGTTCCTGGAAATCGCGCCGCTGGCCGCGCACGGCATGTACGAAGACACCGTGCCGGCCGCTGGCGTAGTGGCCGGCATCGGCCGCGTCAGTGGCGTGGAATGCGTGATCGTGGCCAACGATGCCACGGTCAAGGGCGGCACCTACTACCCGATGACGGTGAAGAAGCACCTGCGCGCGCAGGAGATCGCCGAGCAGAACCACCTGCCGTGCATCTACCTGGTCGATTCCGGTGGCGCGTTCCTGCCGCTGCAGGACGAAGTCTTTCCCGACCGCGACCATTTCGGCCGCATCTTCTACAACCAGGCCAACCTGTCGGCACAGGGCATTCCGCAGATCGCCTGCGTGATGGGCAGCTGCACCGCTGGTGGTGCCTATGTGCCAGCGATGAGCGACGAGACGGTGATCGTGCGCGAGCAGGGCACGATCTTCCTCGGCGGCCCGCCGCTGGTGAAGGCGGCCACCGGCGAAGTGGTGACGGCCGAGGAACTGGGTGGTGCCGATGTGCACACGCGCATCTCCGGCGTGGCTGACCACATGGCCGACAACGACCTGCAGGCACTGGCACGGGTGCGCGCGATCATCGCCCAGCTCAACTGGCGCAAGCCGGAACCGGCCATGGCGGTGCAGGCGCCCGAGGAACCGCTGCTGCCGGCACACGAACTGTACGGGGTGATCCCGGCCGATACGCGCAAGCCCTACGACGTACGCGAAGTGATCGCGCGGCTGGTCGATGGCTCACGCTTCGACGAATTCAAGCCGCGCTACGGCGCAACGCTGGTCACCGGCTTCGCCCATCTGAACGGCTACCCGATCGGCATCATCGCCAACAACGGCATCCTGTTCTCCGAGTCGGCACTGAAGGGCGCGCACTTCATCGAGCTGTGCACCCAGCGCAACATCCCGCTGGTGTTCCTGCAGAACATCACCGGCTTCATGGTCGGTCGAAAGTACGAACAGGGTGGTATCGCCAAGGACGGGGCCAAGCTGGTGATGGCGGTGGCCTGCGCCAGGGTACCCAAGTTCACCGTGGTGATCGGTGGCTCGTTCGGTGCCGGCAACTACGGCATGTGCGGCCGTGCATACTCGCCGAACTTCCTGTGGATGTGGCCGAACGCGCGCATCGGCGTGATGGGTGGCGAACAGGCCGCCAGCGTGCTGGCCACGGTCAAGCGCGATGGCATCGAGGCCAAGGGCGGCCAGTGGCCGGCAGCGGAGGAAGACGCGTTCAAGGCACCGATCCGCGATCAGTTCGAGCAGCAGGGCCACCCGTACTACGCCAGCGCACGCCTGTGGGACGACGGCGTGATCGATCCGGCCGACACCCGCCGGGTGCTGGCGCTGGCGCTGTCGGCCAGCCTCAACGCCGCCCCGCAGCAGACGCGCTTCGGCGTGTTCCGCATGTAACCCGTGCCATGACCGAGCCTGTTGCCATGTTCACCAAAGTCCTGATCGCCAACCGCGGCGAAATCGCCTGCCGCGTCATCGCCACCTGCCGCCGCCTCGGCATCGCCACCGTGGCGGTGTATTCCGATGCCGACCGCAACGCACGCCACGTACGCCTGGCCGACGAGGCCATCCACATCGGCCCGGCCGCCGCGCGTGAGAGCTACCTGCGCGGCGACGCCCTGCTCGACGCCGCACGCCTGACCGGCGCGCAGGCGATCCACCCCGGTTACGGCTTCCTGTCCGAGAATGCCGACTTCGCCGATGCCTGCGCCGCCGCCGGCGTCACCTTCATCGGGCCGCCGGCCAGCGCGATCCGCGCGATGGGTGACAAGAGCGCGGCCAAGGCGTTGATGGCCAAGGCCGGTGTGCCACTGACGCCGGGCTACCACGGCGACCAGCAGGAGCCGACGTTCCTGCGCGCGCAGGCCGATGCCATCGGCTACCCGGTACTGATCAAGGCCAGCGCCGGTGGCGGTGGCAAGGGCATGCGCAAGGTCGAACGCAGCGAGGACTTCGTCGATGCACTGGCCAGCTGCCAGCGCGAGGCCGCCTCGGCATTCGGCAACGACCATGTGCTGGTCGAGAAGTACGTCGAGCGCCCGCGCCATATCGAGATCCAGGTGTTCGGCGACAGCCACGGTGATGCGGTCTACCTGTTCGAGCGCGATTGCTCGGTGCAGCGCCGCCACCAGAAGGTGCTGGAAGAAGCGCCCGCCCCGGGCATGAGCCCCGAACGTCGTGCGGCGATGGGCAAGGCCGCGGTCGATGCCGCGCGCGCGGTGGGCTACGTCGGCGCCGGAACGGTGGAGTTCATCGCCGGCCCGGACGGCGATTTCTACTTCATGGAGATGAACACCCGCCTGCAGGTCGAGCACCCGGTGACCGAGTACATCACCGGCACCGACCTGGTGGAGTGGCAGCTGCGCGTAGCCTCGGGCCAGCCACTGCCGCTGCGCCAGGAGCAGCTGGCGATCCACGGCCACGCCATCGAGGCGCGGCTGTATGCCGAAGACGCCGACCGTGGTTTCCTGCCGTCCACCGGCCTCCTGCGCCGCCTGCGCCTGCCGGCGCCGTCGACTCATGTGCGCGTGGATACCGGTGTCGAGGAAGGCGACAGCATCACGCCGTACTACGATCCCATGATTGCCAAGCTGATCGTCTGGGACGTGGGCCGCGACGCCGCACTGCGCCGCATGAGCCAGGCCCTGGCCGACTGCCAGGTGGTGGGCGTGACCACCAATGCCGGTTTCCTGCGCCGCCTGGTGAACACCGATTCGTTTACCCACGCCAAGCTGGATACCGCGCTGATCGAGCGCGAGCAGGCCGCATTGGGCCAGGTGGGTGACAGCGATGATGCGCTGTGGCTGCTGGCGGCGGTGGCCGCCGTGGCCACTACTGCAGGTGCAGCCAGCGACGCGCGCGACCCGCATTCGCCGTGGCAGGCGCAGGACGGCTGGCGCCTTGGCGCGCCCGCGCCGCGCGTGCTGCCGCTGCAGCAGGGCGAATGCCGGCACACGCTGAAGGTGTGGGCGCAGGCCGATGGCTGGCGCGTGCAGTGCGATGACGCAGCACCCGTGCAGGTGATCGGCACCGCCGATGTGCGGGGGCTGGCGGTGCAGCTGGGCGGGCGCCGCTGGACACTGCAGCTGCTGCGCGACGGTGACCAGCTGTACCTGTTCGGCACCGACGGCCAGCACCGTTTCACCCTGCATGATCCGGTGAGCGAATCGGACCACGCCGTGGCCGATGCCGGCAGCCTGCTGGCACCGATGCCCGGGAAGATCGTGGCCACGCTGGTCGCCGCCGGTACCGAGGTCAAGCGCGGCACGCCGCTGGTGGTGTTGGAAGCGATGAAGATGGAGCACACCCTGCAGGCGCCGGCCGACGGCACGGTGAAGGGCTACCGCGCCAAGGCCGGTGACCAGGTCAACGACGGCGCGGTGCTGGTGGACTTCGAAGCGGCGTGAACGCCGGGGCGACGGTCGCTCAGCGGTCGTCGCCCGCCGTCACCCGACCAGCGGGATCGAATTCGGCCGTGTCCAGTGTGGCACTGCGCCAGCCCAGGCCGCAGATGGCCATCGCGCTCTGGCCGATGCCATCGAAGCCGAAGGCACGATCGACATCGGCATCGTTGATGGCTGCGGTGACGAAGGCGGCCAGGCCGCGCTCGGTCGCGCACAGGTACAGCAGCTGCGAGATGTGACCGACATCCAGCGTCACCGCACGGTGCGCCTTGGCGTGGTTGCGGTACTTCCAGAAGCAGCGGTCATAGCGCGGCGCCAGCACCAGCAGCGCCGGCGCATCGGCGAACCACGCCTGTCCGGACAGCATCCGCCGCGCCAGCGCCGGCAGTGCCTGCGACGGTGGCGAGGGCAGCGGCAGCACGGCGTGCTGCACCGGGTGGTAGTGATACAGGCCCGGTGCCAGTCCTTCCACGTTCTGCACCAGCAGGAAGCCTTCGGTGGGATGCAGGCCGCCACCGGAAGGCACGTTCTTCTTCAGGAACTCGGTATCGCGCTCGACCTTCTGCACCGCGTGCGCCATCAGCGTGCGCTGCAGCACCTGGGCCAGCAACGGCAGCGGCAACGCGCGCTGCGGGTCGAAATTGCGGCAGGTGGTGCGGCGCGCCAGCAGTGCGTCGAACGCGGCCTCTTCGCTGCGCGGCAGCGGCTGGTAGTCGCCCTGCATGGGCTGCACCACCGGCGGTGGCGGCCCGAGGCGCTGGCGCAGGCCGGCAGCGGTGTCCAACCCCTGCCGGCGCATGTCCTCCACGCTGTCCACGGCCTGCCAGCGTGCATGGCGATGGGCCAGTGCAGCCAGCGGCCACCACTGGCTGCGCCGCAGCGCCTCGTCGCGCAGCTGGTGCCCCACCTCGCTCGGCGGGTCGGTCAGCAGCAGGCCCTGCTCGACCAGGCGGGCCAGCATCGCCGGGGAGGCATCGGCGGGCGGTTCGCTCCAGCGGTGCGCGCTGAGCTCGCCCAGCAGCTGGCGCTCCTCGGCGTCCACCGGCAGCGGCTGGTCCAGATGCGCGGCCAGCGCCACCCAGCTGATCTGGCTGTCCATCTCGGCGTGGCCGGCCAGCATCGCGCGCAGGTCCAGGGTGACCGCCTCGCGGGGCTCGAACATCAGGCTGGCGCAGCGGCGCAGGCGCATCGGTTTCCTTCCTTCTGCCGCACAACCGGCATAGCAGCAACGACCGCGGCGCGGCCAACTTTAGCGATGTGCACAGCGCGGCCCTCAATGGCAGGCTGTCGCGGCCGATACGAGAAACTCCACTTACGGACGATCCCCATGAGCACCCATCCCCGCCTTTCCGCCGCAGACGCCAGCCTCCTGCTGGACCACCTGATCGGCAGCGACGACTTCCGCAGCCACTTCACCGCGTCGCCGGCCAAGGCCCTGGCCTCGATCGGGCTGGACGGTGCCGTTGGCGAGAACGACTGCATGAAGATCGGCACCCTGGCCTCGGTCGAAGAGCTGAGCCAGGTGCGTGACGGGCTGCAGGCCCACCTGTCCGGGTCGGTGGCGGCCATGACCGTGGTGTTCTGCTTCGAAGCCGGCAAGGTCGGCGAGCGCATCGACGGTTGACCCGCCATCAGGGCGCGCCGGCCGTGGCCGGCGATGCCCACATGGACACGTCATGCACGTTCAGTGGTTGCCAGACCTGCATGGCGGTGACCTCGGCAATGGCCTGGCCGCGATGCTGGGACAGCCAGGCCTGCTCGCGGCGTACCGCGGCTTCATTGCCCTGTGCGCGCAGCGCGAGCAGCAGCACGACGTGTGCCTGCACCGGCTCGCTGCCATCGAGCATCGGCTCGATCAGCGCGCGGGCTGCATCGGGCCGCTGCATCTGCAGTTCGTCCATGGCGCTGACGATGCGCAGCCAGCGGTCCGCGACCGGACTGCGCAGGCTGCGCAGCAGGGGCCGCTGCTCGTCCAGCCAGCGCCTGGCCAGTTCGAACTGGCCCTGCCGCTGCGCCAGGTGGACCAGTGCCAGCCATTGCAGGCCACGGGCATGCAGCATGGGATCATCACGCTCCTGCAGCATCGGCTGCAGCAGCGCCGCAATGGCCTGCAGCCCGGCACGGTCAGCGCTCGGGCACAGCGCCGCCACGCTGGCGTGCTGCAGGCGCTGCTGCACCTGCAGGTCGATCAGCGTCGGCGCCGCTGCATCTTCGCGTATCGCCTGCTGCATGGCCGCGCAATCGCGCTGCGCAGCAGCCAGCAACAACTGCGCACGCAGCTTCATCCGCTGCTGCAGGGCATCGCTGGCATGGATCTGCGGTAACAGCTTCGCTGCCTTGGCGTACTGCCCCTGGGCCACCAGCACATCCACACCGGTCTCATCGGCGTCATCACGGCCGCGCAGGACCTGCGCCTGGGCCAGTGTTTCGGCAGCGAGCTGCGGTTGGTTGGCAGCGATCTGTATCCGCACCAGATGGACCAGCGGATACAGCCGCAGCGGATCCTGCGGTACTGCGGCCGCACGCGCATAGGGTTCGGCCTCGCTGAACTGGTTGGCCTGCAGCAGGTACCAGGAGGTGTTGGACAGCCCCGCGAACGAATCCGGATAGACCTTGGCCAGCGTGCGCCATTGCTCCAGCGCCCAGCCACCCGGCTCCAGCTCGGCCATCCAGGCCTTCAGATACAGCCGCTCGCGTGGCGGCAGCCGATCCTGCAGGTCCAGCGCATGCTGCATGGCTTCGCGTGCACGCCGCCCTTCTTCGACGCGCGCATGCAGTTTGGCCACGCCCATGTAGGCCAGGGCGAAACCGGGATCGATATCGATCGCCGCCTGGTACAGGTTGCGCGCCTCCTCGAAGCGCCGCTGGCCCAGTGCACTTTCCGCCAGTGCGAATGCACGCAGTGCGCGCAGATCCTGGGTCGATGCCCGCGGCAGCGGCAACGACTGTTCCAGGCTCGCCACCGATTCGCCCAGTCCGCGACGCAGGCGCCCGACCACGTCGTCCACCGCGAACACCATCTGGTCGGATCGATCCACGGTGGCGGTGAACGTCTGGATCACCTGGCCGCTGCCGGGTGCGGCGACATCGATGGCCAGCTCGTAGCCACCGATCTTCTGCCGCACCGTCGGCAGCAGCACGGCGCGCGCGCCTTCCCGCACCGCCACGTTGGCCGCGGTATCGCGGCTGAGCCGGGTATCGCCCGAGAGCCGCGCCATTTCCAGGCTTTCGCGGATCTTGCCCTCCGACAGCACGTTCACGTAGCGCGATTGCTCCAGCGCGATCCGGATCGCGTGCCGCATCGAGTCGTCGAAGATCGGGTCGCCGGTGAGGTTGTCGACATCACCGAGCACCACCCAGTCGCGCTCGGCGAACGCGATCGCCGGTTCCGGCCGCAGCAGCAGCCAGCCGCCCAGCACCGCCACCGCCAGCACCAGGCCTTCGGCGGCCAGCACCAGCGGCTGCCGCCACAACGGCAGGTCGCGGCGGGCCTTGGCATTGGCACGCGGCATGCGCAGCGGTGCGGAGCCGATCTCGCCCACTTCGATCACTTCCTGTACCACCGGCACGCCCTTGAAGCGCCAGCGCCCGTGCGACTTCCACAACAGGCGCGTGCCGCGCTCGCCCAACGCATCGGTGGCACGGCGGGTCAGCGATTCGGCTACCGCCGACAACAGGATCTGGCCGGGCCGGGCCAGCATCATCAGGCGCGCCGCCATCGGCTTGGCCAGGCCTTCCACTTCCATCGACTTGGCGCCGGCGCGGACTGCCTCGGCACTGTTTTCCCAGGTCAGCACGTCGCCCACATGCAGGCCAGCACGCGCGCGCAGTTCAATCGCACGCTGCTGGCCCAGCGCATGCAGTTCACGCTGGTAGTCCAGGGCGAAGCCCAGGGCATCGATGGCGCGCTCGAACAGCATGAACAGGCCGTCCGAACGATCGATCAGCTGGCCATTCCAGCGGTGCTGCAGCACCAGCACCAGGCGGTCGTGTTCCTGGAACAGGCTCGCCGCCGCCACGTCGCCGATCCGCTCGACCAGCTGCAGCGAATCACACAGATCAGTGAACAGCAGGGCGCGTAGCTGTGGGCTATGCGGGGCTGACGTTCCGTTGTCGCCATTCATCGCCTGCATCTCCCTATTGGCCGTCCGGATCATCCACCCAGCGCAGGCAGTTGCCGCCATCACGCTTGGCCCGGTACAGCGCCCGATCGGCGCTGGCATACCACTCACTCCAGCCCGCGTCGGCATCCAGCAGGCTGGCTCCGATGCTGACCAGGCTTACATGCGGCGTGCCGTGACTGCGCTCGAGCAGGCCGTGCACCGCGCTGAGGATGAACTCGGCAGCGTGCTGCACGATCTCGCGGTTGCCACGGCGCAGCATCAGGCAGAACTCATCGCCGCCAAGCCGGCAGGCCAGATCCTGCTCGCCAGCCATCGAGCGCAGGATGTTGCCCATGCTCTGCAGCACGCGGTCGCCGGCCTGGTGGCCGTGGCGGTCGTTGATCTGCTTGAAGCGGTCGCAGTCGATCAGCAGCAGCGCCTGTGGCGGCCCCTCGGCACGCTCGCGGCACTCCTGCAGGTACAGGGTGAGGCCACGGCGGTTGTGCAGGCCGGTCAGTTCATCGGTACGCACCAGCTCGCGGGTGTGGGTCAGCTGGTGGGTAGTGATGTAGAGGTTGTCCAGCGCGGTTTCCAGATCGTGGTTGCGCCGGCGCAGCTGGCTGATCAAGGCCTGTTCGTTGGCCAGCACGCGCATGATCGTGCGGCGCAGGAAATAGGCCACCAGGCCCGGATTGGATTCGACCAGCCGGTGGAAATCAGCCGGCCCCAGTTCCAGCACATCGCAGTCGACCAGCGCGCGCGCGCTCGCGCTGCGCAGGTGGTCGCCGACCAGCAGGCCCAGTTCTCCGAAGAACTCATGCTGCCCGAGTGTCTTGATCACCAGGTCCTCGCCGAAGTCCAGTTCGATCTGGCCTTCGAGGATCACATACATGCGCTCGCCGCGGTGACCACGCTGGAACAGCCACTGTCCGGCACGGAGCTTGCATGCGCGGGCGAATCTGGCAAACAATGCCACCTCGGCATCTGACAACAGCGCGTGCACGATCTCGGCCATCGCCACCCGGGCGATACCTGTCGTCACATCACTGTTCTCGGCCGCACCCCTGCCGGTCATTCCCTGCACCCGCCGCCAGCGTCCCCTGGTGAGCCGCGGAGCATAGCACCGCTTTAAAGTGTGCGCCCTATCTCATTTTGACCGCTCTGCCGATCTTGATTGATGTGAAGATCGGTGGTGGCCCGTTCTGGTCACGGGCGCCCGGGCAAAACCCCTGCTGGATCAATTCGATGCCGGGTTTCACAGGGTTTCGGCCAAGTTGCCGGAACCCGGGGTGCGCCTGATTGACGCTGCCCGCTGGCTGCCCCTTGCATCGATACAACAACGCCGGCAGGTCCCCCGACCGGCCGGCGTTGCCTGGCCCTTCCCTGGCCACCCTGATCGGATTTCCAGGGCCCGGTAGAGCCGGCCGCTGGCCGGCTGCCACGCAGCGCCCGGAGCATCCCGTGATTGCCGGCCAGCGGCCGGCACTACCGGATCACGCCGCGCACCGGATCACGCCGCGCGTTCGCTGCGCCCGCCGTGGAACTGCTCTTCCTCGGTCGAGCCGGTCAGCGCGGTGGTCGACGACTGGCCCTGCTGGATCGCCTGGGTCACCGCATCGAAATAGCCGGTACCGACCTCACGCTGGTGCTTGACCGCAGTGAAACCGCGCTCGGCCGCTTCGAACTCGGCTTCCTGCAGTTCCACGAACGCACTCATCTGGCGGCGTGCGTAGCCGTGGGCCAGATTGAACATGCCGTAGTTCAACGCATGGAACCCTGCCAGGGTGATGAACTGGAACTTGTAGCCGTAGCTGCCCAGTTCGCGCTGGAACTTGGCAATGGTGGCGTCGTCCAGGTTCTTCTTCCAGTTGAAGCTGGGCGAGCAGTTGTAGGCCAGCAGCTTGCCGGGGAACTTCGCATGGATCGCCTCGGCGAATTTCCGTGCAAATTCCAGGTCCGGCTTGCCGGTCTCGCACCACACCAGGTCGGCGTAGGGCGCATAGGCCAGGCCGCGGCTGATCGCCTGGTCCAGGCCGTTGCGGGTCTTGTAGAAGCCTTCGACGGTACGCTCACCGGTGGTGAACGGCTTGTCGTTGCCGTCGATGTCACTGGTCAGCAGATCCGCAGCTTCGGCATCGGTGCGCGCGACCAGCAGGGTCGGCACGCCCATCACGTCGGCGGCCAGGCGTGCGGCGTTGAGCTTCTCGATCGCCTCGCGGGTCGGCACCAGCACCTTGCCGCCCATGTGCCCGCACTTCTTCACCGAGGCCAGCTGGTCCTCGAAGTGCACGCCGGCGGCGCCGGCCTCGATCATCGCCTTCATCAGTTCAAAGGCGTTGAGCACGCCGCCGAAGCCGGCCTCGGCATCGGCCACGATCGGCTGCAGGAAGTCGATGTCATCCTTGCCTTCGGCGTGATGCAGCTGGTCGGCGCGCAGCAGCGTGTTGTTGATGCGCTTGACCACCGCCGGCACCGAATCAGCCGGGTACAGCGACTGGTCCGGATACATCTGCCCGGCCAGGTTGGCGTCGGCCGCCACCTGCCAACCGGACAGGTAGATCGCCTTCAGGCCGGCCTTGACCTGCTGCATGGCCTGATTGCCGGTCAGTGCACCCAGCGCGTTGACGAACTCGCGCTCGTGCAGTGACGCCCACAGCTTCTCGGCGCCCAGGCGGGCCAGCGAATGCTCGATGTGGACGGTGCCGCGCAGGCGCACCACGTCGGCAGCGCTGTAGTTGCGCTGGATGCCTTCCCAACGCGGGTGGGTATCCCAGTCGTGCTGGATCTGTTCGGCAGTGGGCAGCTTGCTCATGTCTTTCTCCAGTTCGGTTCGTGCGTGCGGCGGGGAGGGAAACGGCGGCAGACGCGGGCGGCAGTCAGTCGATGCGCGCGTAGGCCGGCAGGGTCAGGAAATCGGTCAGTTCGTCGCTGCGGCTCAATTCGCCGAGCAGGGCGATGGCCTCGCTGATGCGTGCGCCACCAGGCAGCGCGGCGGTATCGCCCAGCCGTGCCGGCAGCTGCGCCAAGGTGGAATCCAGCAGGGCCTGGTCGATCGCGGTGCCATCGTCCAGCTGCTGGCCGGGCGTATGCAGCCACTGCCACAACTGGCTGCGGCTGATCTCGGCGGTGGCCGCGTCCTCCATCAGGTGATGGATCGGCACACAGCCGTTGCCATCCAGCCACGCCGCCAGGTAACGCACGCAGACTTCCACGTTGCCTTCGAAGCCGGCACGGGTGATGGTGCCCGGCGGCCGCGCGATCAGTTCATCGCGGCCGACGCGCACGTCCTGGCGCAGCACGCTGTGCTGGTTCGCACCGGGCATGTGTTCGTCGAAGATCGCCATCGCCACCGGAATCAGCGCCGGATGCGCGACCCAGGTGCCGTCGTGGCCGGCGCTGACTTCACGCAGCTTGTCGGCGCGCACGCGGGCCATGGCCTGTTCGTTGGCGGCGGCATCGTTGTTGATCGGAATCTGCGCGGCCATGCCGCCCATCGCATGCGCACCGCGGCGGTGGCAGGTCTGGATCAGCAGTTCCGAATAGGCCTTCAGGAACGGCTGGGTCATGGTCACCTGGCCACGTTCGGGCAGCACGCGGTCGGCGTGGCGGCGGAAGGTCTTCAGGTACGAGAAGATGTAGTCCCAGCGCCCGCAGTTCAGGCCGACGATGCGATCACGCAGCGCGTGCAGGATCTCGTCCATCTCGAACACCGCCGGCAGCGTTTCGATCAGCACGGTCACCTTGATCTGGCCGTGCGGCAGGCCGAGCATGCCCTCGATATGGGAGAGCGCGGTCTCCCACAGCGCCGCCTCTTCCATGCTCTGCAGCTTGGGCAGGTAGAAGTACGGGCCACGATCCTTCGCCTGCAGGGTGCGGGCGTTGTGGAAGGCGAACACCGCTGCGTCGAACAGGCCACCGGCGAGGAACTGGCCGTCGATGCGCACGTGCTTCTCGTCCAGGTGCCAGCCACGCGGGCGAACGATCAGCACCGCCTGTTCGTCGTACGGGCGCAGCGTGTAGTGCTTGCCATTGGCGGCGGTGTATTCCAGATCGCCGCGCACCGCCGCAGCCAGCGACTGCTGCCCGGCCAGCAGATTGCGCCAGGTCGGCGAGGTCGAATCCTCGAAGTCGGCCATGAACACCTTGGCGCCGGAGTTCAGCGCGTTGATGACCATCTTCGGGTCGGTCGGGCCGGTGATCTCGACGCGGCGGTCCTGCAGCGCGGCCGGCAGCGGCGCAACGCGCCAGTCGCCGCTGCGGATCGCAGTGGTGTCTTCACGGAAGTCCGGCAGGCCGCCCTGGTCGAAGAACGCCTGGCGTTCACGGCGGGCCTGCAGCCTCGCCTGCCGGCCCGGTTCCACCGCGCGGTGCAGCGACACCAGCAGGGCCAGCAGCGGCGCCGGCAGCACGGTGTCCTGGCCGGCCACGCGGGTCGCCAGGGCGATGCCGGGGGTGGCCTTGGTGGCGGGGGTGGGAACGGCGGAAGCGACGGCGGACATGGGGCGACTCCAGCGGTGGGGGAACGTCTCCACGGTGCCGCCCGGCCTCAGTATTTGGCAAAACAGTTTTTGCAATGTTTTACATAAGTTGTGCTAATACTCGTTACACGATGAGCACACGCACCCCGCCAAGTCCTCGTTTTTCCTACAAATCCGACCGGCTCAAGCCGCTGCGCGCGTTCTGCCAGACCGTGCGCCTCGGCTCCGTCTCACGGGCGGCTGAGGCACTTTTCGTCAGCCAGCCGGCCATCAGCCTGCAGTTGCAGGCGTTGGAACGGGAGCTGGGGGTGCCATTGTTCGAGCGCAGCGGGAGGCGCCTGGTGCCCAGCCGCGAGGGCCAGCTGCTGTACGAGATGGCACAGCCGCTGGTGGAGAACCTGGACGGGCTGGAGGCGCGCTTCCGCGACAAGGTGCGCGGCCTGGACGCGGGCGAGCTGAACATTGCCGCCAACAGCTCGACCATCCTGTACCTGCTGCCGAAGATCGTCGAACGCTTTCGCCTGCACCACCCGGACGTGCGCCTGACCCTGCACAACGCGATCAGCGCCGACGGCACCGACCTGCTGCGCGAGGATGCCGCCGACCTGGCGATAGGTTCGATGACCGATGTGCCGGCCGACCTGACCTACGCCCCGGCCTACCGCTTCGAGCAGGTGCTGATCGCACCACACGATCATCCGCTGGCCAAGGGCGGCGAGCTGGAGCTGGCCGACATCGCGCGCTATCCGCTGGTGCTGCCGCCGAAGCGGCAGATCACCTACCGCCTGGTGGACCAGGTGTTCCAGCGCCACCGCATCGCCTACACCGTGGCGCTTGAGGTGGGGGGCTGGGAAGTAATCAAGCAGTACGTGGCGATGGGCATGGGCATTTCCATCGTGCCGGCGCTGTGCCTGAACGAGGCCGACCACGAGCGGCTGGCGGCGCGATCGATGAAGCGCTGGTTCCCCGAGCGCAGCTACGGGGTGATCGTGCGCCGGGGCAAGGCGTTGTCGGCGCAGGCGCGGGCGTTCATCGAGCTGATCCAGCCGGAGTTGTTCAGTCCGCGCGATTACGACCAGAGCGGGCATTCGGAGCGGTGAGGGGTGTTCGGCAGGGCTGCGCCCTGCACCTGCAGAGGCCGAAGCAACAGCAACGGCGACAGCGGGCTTTCCGTGGGATGGCGGGGTGGGTCCGGTTACGGGGAACGCCGTAAATCCGTCCATGGAGGCTCGGTCGCGCCATCCATGGCGCTCACGCCCCCGCAACCGGACCCACCCCGCCTTCGACCGTTTTCTGCGAACTGTGGGAAATGCTCCCCATGGTGGGTGCCGACCGTTGGTCGGCACGGGGTCGGATCCCGTTGCTGCGCAACGGGCACTGACCCCGCCTCTGATCCATTTCCGGCTGACGATGAATAAACTGGACGTATGTCCATCGAACTCCGTCACCTGCGCTACTTCCTCGCTGTCGCCGATACGCTGCACTTCGGCCAGGCGGCGGAGCGGCTGGGCATGTCACAGCCGCCGCTCAGCCAGCAGATCCGCCAGCTGGAAGAACTGACTGGCGCGCGCCTGTTCGTGCGCAGCCATCGCCGCGTGCAGCTGACGCCTGCGGGCGAACTGCTGCAGGAACGTGCACGCGCCATCGTGCAGCAGGTGGAAACGGCCGTGGACGAGGTACAGCGTGCACAGCGTGGTGAGCAGGGTGAACTGCATATCGGTCTGACTCGTGCCACGCCACTGTCACCGCAGATTCCGCGTTCGATCCTGCGCTACCGTCAGCAGTATCCGCAGGTGCGGCTGCAGCTGAGCGAGATGAACACGCTGCAGCAGATCGATGCGCTGCTCGACGGTTCACTGGACGTGGGCATCATCCGCAAGCGCGCGCTGCCGCCGGAACTGGTGGCGCGCAGCCTGTTCGTCGACCCGCTGGCGCTGATCGTGCACGCCGACCACCCTGCCCTGCGCAGGCTGTCGAAGCAGGGCGCGCTGTCGCTGCGCGACTTCGCGCAGGAGCCGTTCGTAGCGTTCCGCCGCAGCGCCGGCGCGGGCATCCACGACCACATGATCGCGTTGTGCGCAGCGGCGGGCTTCACGCCGCGCATCGTGCAGGAAGCCGGTGAAGCATCGACCTTGATCAGCCTGGCCGCTGCGGGCCTGGGTGCGGCGATCCTGCCGTCGTCATGCGATCACATACGCGTGGAAGGATCGCGCTTCGTGGCACTGGCCGATGCTGGCGCGCATTCGGAAGTGCAGCTGGCCTGGCACCGCGAACGGGTAACGCCGCTGATCCGCAATTTCGCCACGCTGCTGCGCGGAGCGTTCGCCGAGGGGTAGGCGTGCACTCCACCCGGGTAGTGCCGGCCGCTGGCCGGCAACCCCACAGGGGCCGGCATGCCGGCCAGCGGCCGGCACTACTGTACAGTTTGGTTCACGCCGTCACCGGCTGCGGCGCGCGCTGCTGCAGTGCCCAGACGATGCCACCACCGATCAGGGTCAGCACCGCAGCGAACACGCATACCCCCCGCCAGTCCCAAGCCGCATAGGCCAGGCCACCGACCCCGCCCAGCACGCTGGATCCCAGGTAGTAGGCGAACAGGTACATCGCCGAGGCTTCGGCGCGCATCGTACCGGCGCGGCTGCCAACCCAGCTGCTGGCCACCGAGTGGCCGCCGAAGAAGCCGAACGTGACCAGCGCGATACCCAGTGCCATCGCACTCAGCCACGGCATTGCCAGCAGTGCGATGCCGGCGCCGATCAACGCGAACGAGATCGACAGGATGCGGCCGCGCCCGTAGCGCGTTGCCTGCTGGCCCATCCACGCCGAACTGAAGGTGCCCACCAGATAGACGCTGAAGATCAGGCCGACCACGGTCTGGCTGAGGTGGTACGGTGGCGCCAGCAGGTGGTAGCCCAGGTAGTTGTAGAGGGTGACGAACACGCCCATCAGCACGAACGAGGTGGCGAACAGCCACGGCAGGCCTGGGTCGGCGAACAGCAGGCGCCAGCGCGACGGCAACCGGCGCAGGCCGTCACGACGGGGATGGAAGTGGCGCGACGGCGGCAGCTGCAGCCACAACAGCACGGTACTGGCGATGGCGATGATCGAGACCACGCCGATACCCCAGCGCCAGCCCCAGTGGTCGGCGATGATGCCGGCCAGCAGGCGTCCGCTCATGCCACCGATGGCATTGCCGCCGATGTACAGGCCCATCGCCAGGCCCAGCGCGCGGCTGTCCATTTCCTCGACCAGGTAGGTCATCGCCACCGCCGGCACGCCGCTCAGCGCCAGGCCGAGCAGCGTGCGCAATACCAGCAGCGTGGTCCAGTCATCCACCAGCGCCGAGCTCAGCGACAGCATGGCCGAGGCCAGCAACGCGACGATCATCAACGGGCGGCGGCCGACCGCATCGGACAGCAGACCAGCCAGCAGCATCGCCACGGCCAAGGTGCCGGTGGTCAGCGACAACGACATGGCGCTGCCGGCGGCGGACACGCCGAAATGGCGGCTGAACTCGGGCAGCAGCGGCTGCACCGTGTACAGCAGGCCGAAGGTGGAAAAGCCGGCCAGGAACAACGCCAGCGCGGTGCGGCGGAAGGCCGGTGTGCCCTGCTGGATGCGGGTCTCGGCGCTGGAGTCGACAGTGGGGGGGCGGCGTTCGACGGCCGCCGCGGTTTCGCCAGTCATGGGATCGATGGGCCGGTGGGGGCGGCCAAGCGTGGGAGGGAACGGGCCTCAGACTAGGCCCGTCTATCCAGTCGATCCATAACCTGATAGGTCATGATTGATATACGAGAAGTATCAATTCAGCTTACAGGCGCTGCCACTCGAAGCCGTCGCCCCGGCGGTAGTACACCGCCACCGCGCGGCCGTAGAGCTTGTCGGCGTCGACGAAGCCGAAGAAGCGGCCATCGAAGCTGTTGCCGCGGTGGTCACCCAGCACCAGCACCTTGCCGGCCGGCACCACCAGGTCGGCGATGTCCGGACCGCCGCCCATGTCCAGATCAAGGCGGGCGCGTCGCTCGCCGAAGGCTTCCACGTCCTGCAGGTCGGCCATCTGCAGCGGCTGCCCGTTGATGCTCAGATGGCCCTCGCGCATCTGCACATGGTCACCGGCCACCGCCGCCACGCGCTTGATCAGGCGGGTGCCGTCGGCCGGTGAGTCGAAGACCGCCACCTCGCCACGCTGCGGGGTGCCGGTCGCCATCAGTTCCGTGTTGGTGAACGGCAGACGCAGACCGTAGGCGCGCATGTCCACCACCACCCGGTCGCCGGGCTGCAGGGTCGGCTGCATCGAACCACTCGGCACCACGTAATGGTTGGCCAGGGTATCGCGGGCGGCGGCGAGCAGGCCGAGCATCACCAGCAGCGGCAATGCCTCCTTCTTCAGCCAGGCCACGGCGCGTTGGGAAAAGGGGGGACGGGCAACAGCATCCATGACAGGCTCCGGTTGGGTGGTGGCTGCATCAGACCACATCCGGGCGCAAGAGGTTCCCGCGCCGCGCTCCTGTAGAGCCGAGCCCATGCTCGGCTTGTTCTTGTAGCGTCGAGCTTGCTCGGCTGAGGCGCAGAGCAGTCGAGCAAGCTCGACTCTACGGAACGGCAGCCGAGCGTAGGCTCGGCTCTACATGAAGGGTTACGCAGGTTTTACGCCCCGGTCCGGCCGCGGGCATCGCACCTTTACGGGCAGCACGCGCATCGTGTGCCCACCGCGCCACACGGCGCATTCCGCAAGGTGTTGTATGACCCTCCTGGTGATCCGCCACGCCTCTTCGTCGGCACCGCGTCCCCAACTGCCGGCACAGCTGGCCGGCCATCGCGTGCTGTGCAGTGATTGCGCCAGCCTGTCCGAGGTACGCCAATGCCTGTGCCAGCCGCAGGCGCGCTCGGCCGACTGGGTACTGCTGGATGTCGGTGCCGCCGACGAGGCGCAATGGCAGGCCGAAGGTGGCGCGCTGCAGGCGGCGCTGGAACGGCTGCCGGCGCAGTACATCGAGTTGCAGGCGCCCAGCGAACCTGGTCTGGATGCACGCCTGCGCCTGCACCACGGCCCCGCCGCCGTGGTGGTCGACCAGCGCAGCCAGCAGGCCGGTTACCCGTTGTCGCTGGCCATTGTCGGCCGCCGCCTGGCGCAGGAGAGCTGAGTCATGTCGATCTTCATCATCCGCGGCCCGGAAGCGGCCGGCGCCCTGATCCGCACCGCGATGCCGCTGCCGGCACCGGTCCTGAAGTCGCTGGTGCATCGCGCGATCGACGCCGGCACCAGCGTGGCGATCCGCGCCTGCGGTTCGGAACAGGAACTACTCGATGCGCTGCGCGTGGCCGACCACAGCCGTGGCGAGGTGACGCTGCTCGATCCGGGTGCGTGTGCCAACAGTCTGCGCCTGCAGCGGCTGCTGCCCTATCTGCACAACGCGTACGTAGAGGTGCATGACGACGGCGCAGTGGCCGAACCGTGCCTGCCGGCCGGTGTCGGCCAGCGCCTGGGCATTGCTGCTGGGTATGGCGCGCAGAGTTATGTGCTGGCGCTGGATATCGCGCTCGACCACCTGGGCCTGGCCGAGCAGGCCAACCGGGTGCACGTGGGGACGTGATCCGCTTGTGTAGAGCCGAGCATGGGCTCGGCTCTACACAAAGAAAAACGGCGGGGTTGCCCCCGCCGTTTTCGCTTTCTTATTTCAGCCCGCGGAACTTCAGCAGCGGTTCCACCGACGGGTCCTTGCCGCGGAAATCGCGGTACAGGGTCGACAACTCCACGCTGTTGCCGCGCGAGAGGATCTTGTCGCGGAACTCCTGGCCGTTGGCCGCAGTCAGGCCACCGTGTTCGGTGAACCACTGGTAGGCGTCATGGTCCAGCACTTCGGCCCAGAAGTAGGCGTAGTAACCGGCCGAGTAACCACCACCCCAGATGTGGTCGAAGTAGGTGGTGCGGTAACGCGGCGGCACCTGCGGCAGGTCGACCTTGAACTTCTTCAGCGCGCTGGCTTCAAAGGCACCGACATCCTGCAGCGGCGCATCGGCCTTCTGCGTGTGCCAAGCCAGGTCGAGCAGCGCGGCCGACAGGTATTCGGTGGTCGCATAGCCCTGGTTGAAGCTGCGCGCCTTGAGAATCTTGTCGACCAGTTCCTGCGGCATCGCCTCGCCGGTCTTGTAGTGCTTGGCGTAGTTGGCGAACACCTTCGGGTCCAGCGCCCAGTGCTCGTTGAACTGCGACGGGAACTCGACGAAGTCACGCGAGGTGGCGGTGCCGGCGATCGACGGGTACTTCACGTTCGAGAACATGCCGTGCAGCGCATGGCCGAACTCATGGAACATCGTGGTGACGTCGTCGAAGCTGATCAGCGCCGGCTGGCCGGCAGCCGGCTTGGTGAAGTTGCAGACGTTGTAGACCACCGGCTTGGCACCGGTCAGACCGTCCTGTTCGACGAACACGTCCATCCAGGCGCCACCGGACTTGCTGTCACGCTTGAAGTAGTCGGTGTAGAACAGCGCCAGCGAGGTGCCGTCCTTGTCGAACACTTCGTACACCTTCATGTCCGGGTTGTAGGTCGGAATGTCGGTGCGCGGCTTGAAGGTGATGCCGTACAGCTGGGTGGCGGCGTAGAAGACGCCGTTCTGCAGCACGTTGTCCAGTTCGAAGTACGGCTTGATCTGCGACTCGTCCAGATCGTACTTGGCCTTGCGCACCTGCTCGGCGTAGAAGTCCCAGTCCGAAGCGGCGACCTGGAATCCGCCCTTCTGCGCGTCGATGACCTTCTGGATCTCACCAGCCTCGGCGCGCGCCTTGGCGGTGGCGGCCGGCACGGTGTCGGTCAGCAGCTTGAGCGCGGCCGCCGGAGTCTTGGCCATCTGGTCGCCCAGCTGGTAGTCGGCGAAGGTGTCAAAGCCGAGCAGCTTGGCCTTCTGCGCACGCAGCTGGGCCAGGCGCTGCACGGTCTGCCGGGTGTCGTTGGCATCACCGCGCTCGGCGCGGGTTTCAGAGGCCTTCAGCACGGCGGCACGCTGGTCGCGATCGCTCAGCGAGCCGAGCACCGGCTGCTGGGTGGTGTTCTGCAGCGGCAGCAGGAATTTGCCATCCAGCTTGCGGTCCTTGGCGGCGGCCGCAGCGTTGTTGATCGCGCCCTCGTCCAGGCCGGCCAGCTTGGCCTTGTCGTCAACGACAACAGCCGCAGCGGCGGTCGCGGCCACCAGGCGGGTGTGGAACTGGGTGGAGAGCGTGGTCTCTTCCACGTTGAGCTTGCGCAGGGTCGCCTTGTCAGCGTCGGACAGCTGCGCACCGGCGCGCACCAGGCCATCGTAATAGTGTTCGACCAGGCGCTTCTGCACCGGATCCAGCTCCAGCGTGTCACGCTGGTCGTACAGCGACTTCACGCGCGCGAACAGCTTCGGATCGAGGTTGATCTCATCCTGGTGCGCGGCCAGCTTCGGCGCCACTTCTTCCTGGATCTTCTGGCGCGCATCGTTGGTGTCGGCCTGGACCAGGCCGAAGAAGATGCGCGACACGCGGGTCAGGGTCTCGCCGCTGCGCTCCATCGCCACGATGGTGTTGTCGAAGGTGGCCGGCTCGCTGCTGTCGGCGATCTTGCGCACGTCGGCCAGGTGCTGGCGCATGCCTTCTTCGAACGCCGGCAGGTAGTCGCTGTCCTTGATCTTGTCGAACGGCGGGGCCTGGAACGGCAGCGTGCTGGCACTCAGCAGCGGATTGGTGGAGGCTTCGGCCGGCTGCTGGGCCGGGGTCTTCTGGGCATCGGACACGGGGGTGGACTCCTTGCCGGAACAGGCCGCCAGCGCCAGGCTGATGGCGGCGGCCAGGACTACGGTACGCGACATGTAAAAACGCTCCTTGGGCAGACGGTATGGATACCAGTCCTCCACCCTACTCCTGTCGCGCTCGCCCGGCATGTGCCGGACGTGGCGTCTATGCGGCGCCCTGCGGCCGGCTCAGACCGTGCCGCGGGTCTTGCCGATCCAGGGCCGGTAGAACTCGCGGATGGCAGCCATGTCGGCCACATCGTCGCCGCTCGGGGTGAACAACGGACCGATGCCGATGGTCTTTTCCGGATAGTGGAAATACGCAGTCAGGATCGGCACGTCGGCCATCCGGGCGATCTTCAGGAAGCCGGCCTTCCAGTCCTTCACCGCCTTGCGGGTGCCCTCGGGGGTGATGGCGAACCACATCTTCTCGTTGTTGCGCAGCAGGTCCACCGCCTGGCCCACCGTGCCCTGTGGCGAGCTGCGATCGAGCGGAATCACGCCCAGCCGGTGCAGCAACGGGCCCAGCGGCCACCAGAACAGCGACGCCTTGCCCAGCACCTTCACCTTCATGCCGAGCGCGATCTTCGCCGCCATGCCCCACAGCCCGTCCCAGTTGGACGAATGCGGGGCGATGATGAAGACCAGCCTGGGGATGTCAGGCAGGGTGCCGGTCACCTTCCAGCCCCCCATGCGCAGGGTGCAGCGCGCCAGCCAGCGCAGGAAGGCGTTGGGTTTGACCTGCGGCATCTGCGGCGGGACGGCCGGCAGCAACGAAGTCGGGTTGTTCAAGCAATCACTCCCAGTCACGTGATGAGCGCCCGCGCTTGATCTGCGCGCGCCCGCGTTTGGCGTCCAGACGACGCAGTTTCGACCCGAGGGTCGGCTTGGTGGCCTTGCGCGGTTTGGGCACGCTCAGCCCGGCCTGGATGAAGGCCGCCAGCCGCTCGCGCGCATCCTCGCGATTGCGATCCTGGGTGCGGAAACGTTGCGCGTCGATGACCAGCACGCCTTCGCCGGTCATGCGCCGGTCACGCCGCGCCAACAGCCGCGCGCGCAACAGTTCGGGCAACGAGGGCGAGTTGGCCACGTCGAAACGCAGTTCCACCGCAGTGGACACCTTGTTGACGTTCTGGCCGCCGGCGCCACTGGCGCGCACGAACCGCTCGACGATCTCGCCGTCGGGGATTTCAAGCTGCGCGCTGATGGTGACCGGTCCACTGCCCATCCGCGCATTGTAGCGGCAGCCACGTGGTGGAGTGCGCCATCGCGCCCCGTATGCCGCCGATCAGGCGCCGAACACGCCGCCTTCGCCTGGGCTGCAGGTATGCTGGCGGTCCCATGTACCGCAGGAAGCCCGCATGACCCGCTTCGCACCCGCCCTGCCGTCCCTGCTGCGCCGCGCCGCCCTGCTGCTGGCACTGGCCACGGCCAGCGTCCCGGCACTGGCCGCCCCGCCGACCGACGGCGACATCAACCGCCTGCTGTCGGCCTCGCGCGCGCAGAGCATGATCGACACCATGGTGCCGCAGATCGAAGCCATGCAGCAGCAGCAGTTCCAGCAGGTGGCCGCGCAGCGCCAGCTCACCGCCCAGCAGCAGGAACAGCTGAAGCGGATCCAGGCGCGGACCAGCCAGACCCTGCGCCAGGCCATGTCGTGGCAGCAGCTGCGGCCGATGTACGTGGACCTGTACAAGAAGACGTTCAGCAAGGAAGACGTGCTGGCGATGGCCGAGTTCTACGAGAGCGCGGCAGGCCAGAGCCTGCTGGACAAGACCCCGGCACTGATGCAGAACGTGATGGTGGCCATCCAGGCGCGCATGCAGCCGCTGTTTGCGGACCTGCAGAAAGACCTGGAAGCGATCGTCAACGAGCCGGAAAAGAAACGAGAATGAGGTAGTGCCGGCCGCTGGCCGGCTCCCCAGTACACCTGGAATCACGCAGCTGCCGGCCAGCGGCCGGCACTACCGTCAAACTGCGTCCACCTGCCAGCCGAACAGGTCCAGTGCCTTCTGGAACTGGCGGTCCAGCGGCGCACTGACATCCACGTTGCCGCCCTCCGGATGCGGAAAACGCAGGCGCTCGGCGTGCAGCAGCATGCGGTGCACGCCCTGCATGCGGAAGATGCGGTTATGGCGCCCATCGCCGTGGCTGGTATCGCCGATCATGTGATGCGAGAGGTGCTTGAGGTGACGGCGGATCTGCCGGAAGCGCCCGGTCTGCGGCTGGCAGCGCAGCAGCGCGTAGCGCGAGCTGCTGAATTCGCCCACCGGCACCGACAGCTCGCCAGTGGCCAGGCGCTGGAAATCGGTGATCGCCGGCTTCTTCACCGGCTTGCCCGGCCCGCCATCCAAATCATGGTCCACCCGCCAGGACAGCTCGGCCGGCCAGCCTCGGCAGACTGTCAGGTAGTCCTTGGCCACTTCGCCACCCATCAGTGCCTTGCCCAGCGAACTGGCGGTTTCGCGGTCGAAGGCCAGCAGCAGGCAGCCACTGGTGGCCCGGTCCAGGCGGTGCACGAGGAAGATCGGCCGCCCCAGCTGCTCACGCAGGCGGTCGGCCAGGAAATCATCTTCGCCACGGGCCAGCTTGCTGTCGTGGACCATCAGCCCGGCAGGCTTGTTGACCACGGCCAGGCGCTCATCCAGGTGCAGCAGCTGCAGGGGCGCGGTTTCAGTCTCGACCGCGGCGAGGGTGTCAGGTTCGGTACTCACCGCGGGATTATCGTGGCTGGGCACTGAATGGGGTAGAGCCGGCCGCTGGCCGGCTGCCTCCGGGCAGTTGGATTGCGGCGGCTGCCGGCCAGCAGCCGGCACTACCGGATCACGCGCGGGCAGCGTGGCAATCAGGCGTTGCGCACGGCCAGCAGTTCGCCGTTGCCCACCGGCACCACGCTGGTGCTGAAGTCCGGATCGGCATCCAGCAGCAGGCACAAGGGTTCCATCTCTTCCGCGTGCGACGTGGCGTTGTCCACCACCAGCAGGCCCCCTGGCCGCAGCACGCGGCGCACCTGCGGCCACCAGCCGGCGTACTGCCCGCGGTCCGAATCGAGGAACAGCAGGTCGATGCAGCCTTCGCCGGCCTCTGCCAACCACTGCCCGGCATCGCCATGCACCAGCGTGATGTGCGCGGCCAAGCCGCTGCGCGCGAACGTGGATCGCGCCATCGCCACCTTGTCCTCGGCGACTTCCAGCGTGGTCACGTGGCCGTCGATGGCGGCGGCGGCTTCGGCCAGCCACAGCGTGGAGTAGCCATTGGAGGTGCCGATTTCCAGTACACGGCGTGCGGTGCCGAAACGCACCAGCACCGACAGGAATTCACCGGTATCCGGCGTGATGTTGAGCATGCGCCGAGCGCGCTCGGTTTCATGCGCGTCGTTTTCAGCACCGAAGTGCATCAGTTCGTTCTTCAGCGTCTGCAGCACCGGGTCTATCTCCACCACGCGCGCGCCAGCGCCAGCGCGCCGACGGCACCGGACACCCAGCTCCACATCGGCAGGTCGCCCCAGTACCAGCCCGGCGGCTGCAGCACGTACATCAGCGCGGCAATGGCCAGCAGGCCGACGCCGGTGATCGCGCCGACCGCGCGCTTCTGCAGGCGCTGCACGCTGGCATCCAGCGCAACCAGATCGCGCGAGCGCATCGCCAGCTCGTGGCGCCCCTCCACCTGCTGGGTCAGCCAGGCGTGTACGAGGCGCGGCATGTCCGGTGCGTGGGTCATGATTTCCGGCAACCGCTTGCCGATCTCGCGCACGACCCGGCGTGGGCTGTAGCGCTCGCGCAGGATCTTCGCCAGCACCGGCTTGGCCACCGCCCAGATATCGATCTGCGGATCCAGCTGGCGGCCGACACCTTCGATGTTCAGCAGGGTCTTCTGCAGCAGGATCAGCTGCGGCTGCAGGGTCAGCTGGTAGCGCTGCGCCACGCGGAACAGCTTCATCAGCACTTCGGCCAGCGAGATCTGCGACAGCGGACGGGTGAAGTACGGCTCGCACACCGAACGCACGGCCGCTTCCAGATCATCGATGCGCACGTTGTCCGGCATCCAGCGCGCCTGCACATGCAGTTCGGCGATGCGGCGGTAGTCGCGGTTGAAGATGGCCATGAAGTTCTCGGCCAGGTAGTACTGATCCTCCTGCGACAGCTGGCCCATGATGCCGAAGTCCAGAGCGATGAATCGCGGGTTGGCGCGGCGGGCCGGATCGGTGTCGACCCAGATGTTGCCGGCGTGCGCATCGGCATGGAAGAAGTTGTCGCGGAACACCTGGGTGTAGAAGACCCGCACGCCCTTGGCGGCCAGTGCCTTGCGGTCGATGCCCGCCTTGTCGAGCGCAGCGATGTCGTCGGACGGGATGCCCCACACGCGCTCCAGGGTCAGCGCGCGCTCGGCGGTATGGCTCCAGATCACTTCCGGCACGTACAGGTCGTCGCTGTTCTCCCAGAAGCGGCGCAGCACGCTGGCATTGGCGCCTTCGCGCTGCAGGTCCAGCTCGGCGGCCAGGGTGTTCTCGACTTCGGCCACCACTTCGCGCGGTCGGATCTTGTCGGCACGCGGATGGGTACGCTCGACCAGCGCGGCCAGCGAGTTGAGCAGGGCGATGTCGGCATCGATCTGCTTCTCGATGCCCGGGCGCAGCACCTTGACCACCACCTGGCGGCCATCGGCCAGCGTAGCCGCATGCACCTGCGCGATCGAAGCCGAGGCCAGTGGTTCGGTATCGAAGCTGGCGAACGCCTCGCTGACCGGCAAGCCAAGCGCTTCCTCGACAATGCGACGCGCGGTGTCACCGTCGAACGGCTTGACCCGGTCCTGCAGCAGGGTCAGTTCGTTGGCCACGTCCGGCGGCACCAGGTCGCGGCGGGTGGACAGGATCTGGCCGAACTTGACGAAGATCGGGCCGAGGTCCTGCAGCGCCAGGCGCAGGCGCGCACCGCGCGACTGTGCGGCGATGTCGGCCGAGGCACGCGGCACGAACGGCTTGGCCAGGCGCAGCCAACGCTCGGCCGGCGTGCCCTGCAGCAGGTCGTCAAGGCGGTAACGCAGGATCACCCGGCCGATGCGGCTCGCCCGCAGCACGGCCTTCATGCGGCACCCCGCAGGCGCTGCACCCGCGCGCCAAGACGCTCGACGTCATCGCGCAGCACGTCCACATCATCGTGGAAGGCATCCAGTTCGGCGCGCGGCACCACGTCGCGCGATTCCTCGGTGATGAATTCGGCGGCGCTGTGGGCCAGGTCGATCGCACCCTGGCGCGCGTGCTGCAGGGCGCTGCGCAGGGTGTTGGCGACCTGCACGCCCAGTACCTCGCCAAACACGCTGACGAACGGCTGCTGCCAGTCCGGGTCGAAGCCCTTGGCCAGCTGCTGCAGGCGCCGCGCCAGTTCGGCGTCACCGGCCACGCGTACACGGCCCTTGTTGTTGGACTCGCCGCGCCGTGCGTTGGCCAGCAGCGGCAGCTGCGCCAGCACGCCGGCCAGGCTGCTGCGCACGGCCAGGTCGGCTTCCTGCGCATCCACCGGGCCGACCCGCAGCTGGTCGCCGTCGACGCTGATGCGCATCGCCAGCGACGGCGCTTCCAGGGTCAGGTCGATGTGCCGGCCATCGAGGCTGGCCAGGGCATGGCGGGTATCCGGATCCAGCGCCAGCGCGCGGTTCAGGGCGATCTGCAGGGCGCGGCCAGCGACCGGCTTGAGGGACTTGAGCAGGGAAAGAGCCATGGGCGCATTCTACCTGCGTGGGTGGGGGGCTTGGGCCGGGCTGCCGCCCGGCACCCGCAGATGCAACAGCCAGGGCAACATCAAAGCTGGCTATCCGTGGGATGGCGGGGTGGGTCCGGTTGCGGGGGACGCTGCAAGTACGTCCATGTAAGCTCGGTCGCGCCATCCATGGCGCTCACGCCCCCGCAACCGGACCCACCCCGCCTTCGACAGCTTGCTGCGATCTGTCGGGACGGCGTTCTGTGTTGCTGTTGGTGGGTGTCGACCTTGGTCGACACGGCAGATCCACGCCATGCGTGGATGGATATCCGGTTCATCTGTGCCTCACGCGGAGGGCTGATGAAGGTTCATGCTATGAGGCCACGCAACGCACAGGACATCGCATTCCCCATGGCACGGACCCGGGTCGGCATCATCTTCGGGGGCAAGTCTTCCGAGCACGAAGTTTCACTGCAGTCGGCGAAGAACATCCTCGATGCGCTCGATCGCGAGCGCTTCGAGCCGGTGCTGGTCGGCATCGACAAGCAGGGGCAGTGGCACCTGAGCCAGCCGGAGACGTTCCTGATCAATGCCGAAGATCCCTCGCGCATCGCGCTGCATCGCTCCGGCACGTCGCTGGTGGTGCGCCCGGGCGCCGAGCAGGGGCAGCTGCAGCCGTGCGATGCGGCCTACGCGCTCGGCCAGGTCGATGTGGTGCTGCCGATCGTGCACGGGCCGCTGGGCGAGGACGGCGCGCTGCAGGGCCTGCTGCGCATGGCCAACCTGCCCTTCGTCGGTTCGCCGGTACTGGGCTCGGCAGCGGCGATGGACAAGGACGTGACCAAGCGCCTGCTGCGCGACGCCGGGCTGCAGGTGGCGCCGTGGCTGTGCATCCGCCGCCACCAGGTGGCGGAAGTGGATGTCGATGCGGTGATCGCCCGGCTTGGCCTGCCGCTGTTCGTGAAGCCGGCCAACCAAGGCTCATCGGTAGGCGTGAGCAAGGTCAAGGATGCGGCGGGCTTTGCCGGAGCGCTGGCATTGGCACTGCGCTACGACCACAAAGTGCTGGTGGAATCGGCGGTGATCGGCCGCGAGATCGAGTGCGCGGTGCTGGGCAACGAACATCCGCAGGCCAGCCTGTGCGGTGAAGTGGTGGTGCACGACGAGTTCTACGCCTACGACACCAAGTACATCAACGCCGATGGTGCCGAAGTGGTGGTACCCGCTGATATCGATGCTGCAACCCAGGCGCGGATCCAGCAGATCGCGCTGCGGGCCTACCAGGCGCTGGAGTGTGCCGGCATGGCGCGCGTGGATGTGTTCCTCACCGCGGGCGGCGACATCACCATCAACGAGGTCAACACGCTGCCGGGCTTCACCCGCATCAGCATGTACCCGAAGCTGTGGGGTGCCAGCGGCGTGGACTACACCACGCTGATCACCCGCCTGATCGAGCTGGCGCTGGAGCGCCATGAAGCCGATCGCGAACTGCAGAGCGCTGTATAGCGTTGTTATCGCCCGCAGAGTCGAGCATGGCTCGACTCTGCGGAAAGCGATACCTGCCAGCGGCCGGCACTACCAGCTAGCCTCGCTTGCGGAACATCGAGATCACCGCAAGGATCAGGAACACCACGAACAGGATCCAGGCGATGTTCGTTGCGGCGCCGGCAATTCCGGAGAAACCCAGAACGGCGGCGATGATGGCGATGACAAAGAAGATGATGGCGTAGTGCAGCATGGCGCTCCTCGCGGGTGGTCGAGCCTTGGATGGCGTGGGTCCATCCTCCCGATCCTGCGGTGTGCAACCAGTGATGGCGATCTATGCAGCAGATGAAGCCTTCAGCCTGCGCAGCCCTTCTTCGATGCTGACCTGCGGCACGTAGCCGAAGTCACGGCGCGCCGGTTCCATGCTGTACCAGTGCGGCGTGCACAGCTGCTCGGCCAGGAAGCGGGTCAGCGGCGGCTCGCCGCGCAGGCGCAGCAGCGGCCACAGCCGCTCGCAGACGGCGCCGATGCGGTAGGCGGTCTTGAAGCTGATCGCCTTGTCCACGGATGGCGCACCCACCGCAGCCAACAGCTTGTTCACCAGCTCGCGCATCGGCAACGGCTCGCCGTTGGAGATGAAGTAGGCCTTGCCCGCACACGCAGCGCCCGGTGCCAGGGCGTCAAAGGCGAGGAAGTGCGCCAGCGCGGCGTTGTCGATGTAGGTGGTATCGACCTTGTTGTTGCCATCGCCGACCAGGCGCAGGCGTCCCTGCCGCGCACGCTCGGCGAGCCTGGGCACCAGCTGCTGGTCACCGGGGCCCCAGATCAGCCGCGGGCGCAGTGCCACCGTCGCCAGCGACGCATCGTTGGCGGCCAGCACGCGCTGTTCGGCGATTGCCTTGGTGGCCGCATACGGCGCCTGGAAATCTTCACCGTACGGCACCTCGTCAGCCCCGAGGCCTTCCACCGGGTGCGTGGCACGATGGGTCACGCTGGGCGTGGAGGTGTAGACCAGCCGGTTGATGCCATGCACGCGGCAGGCCGCGAGGACGTTGTCGGTGCCGACCACGTTGGCCTGGTGGTAGCTGTCATAGCTGCCCCATGCGCCGGCCTTGGCGCCGTTGTGGAACACCGCATCGACGCCGGCCACCGCATGCAGCACCGCCTGCGCATCGGCCAGATCACCGCGGATCTGGCCCACGCCCATCGCCTGCAGTTCCGTGTAATGACTGCGGTTGAACGCCAGCACCTGGTGGCCACGCTCGACCAGCCCGCGGCACAGCGCCCGCCCAAGGAAACCACCGCCACCGGTGACCAGGATCTTCATGCGCGCTTCTCCAGTTCGGCGCTGGCCCAGACGGCGAGCTTTTCGCGGCCGATCTTGGCGTTGTGACGGATATCGACGGGGAACGCCGGATGCACCAGGAAGTGCTGCAGGCCGGCCTCTGGCAGGCGGGCGGCCGCGTGCGCACGCAGCGCTTCCTGCAGCGCCGGGCTGTCGGACCGGCCGCGCTGCAGTTCCACGCACAGCACCGGCACCTGCGCGCCGGCGGCGCCGACGCCGACCAGTGCCGTGCGCGCCACGCCGGCCACGGTGTTGAACACCGGCTCGACCTGCTCGGTGTACAGCGGCCCGCGCGCGGTTTCCACGCGCTGGGTCTTGCGCCCGCAGAACCACAGGCGGCCCTGCACATCGAAATAACCGACGTCGCCCATGCGATGCACCACGCGGGTGCTGCCATCGACCAGCGTCTCGCGGATCTTCGCCGCCGCGGTGGCCTGCGGGCGGTTGAAGTAGCTGTCGGTGGCGGTCGGCCCGGCCACGGTGATTTCCCCCACTTCCCCCACCGCCAGCACGCGCGCCTGCGACCAGTCCGGCAGCGGTGCGTCGTCGATGGCGATGATGCGCACCTCGTTGGGGGCCACCACGTTGCCCACGCAGGTGCCGGCACCGGCCTCGGTCGCCGCGCGGGTGCGCTCCAGTTCGCGGCCTTCGACCACCGCCACCGGCAGGCACTCGGTGGCGCCATAGGGAGTCCAGAACTGCGCATCGGCCGGCAGCAGGCTGCGGATGGTGGCGACCACGTCCGGCGGCACCGGTGCCCCGGCCGAGGTCACCCGGGTCACCGTCGGCAGTGGCCGCCCGTGCCGGGCCAGCACCCGCATCAGCGCTGGCGAGCCGAACAGCTGGGTCACGCCGAAGCGCTGGATGGCATCGTGCAGGCGTCCCGGGTCGGCCTGCGCCGGCCGCGTCGGGTCCATGTCCGGGATCACCGAGGTCAGCCCCAGCGCCGGGTCGAACAGCGCGAACGGTGGGAATGTCGGCAGGTCCACCCCACCCGCTTCCATGCCGAAGGCACTGCCCAGCAACTGGATCTGGCCGACGAAGTGGCGGTGGCGGTAGACGACGCCCTTGGGCACGCCGGTGGAGCCGCTGGTGAACAGGATCGCCGCCATGTCCTCGCCATCGGTGTCGGCCAGCATCGGCCCAGCGCTGGCGCCAGCGCGCTCCAGCGCGGCCAGCGTGGTGCCGCCCCAGCCGAGGCGGCGGCCGACCGTCACCAGCCGGGTGGCCGACGGCGCCCAGCGCAGCACCAGCCGCGCCACATGCGCCAGCGGAATGCCGATGAAGGCCTGCGGCTGCGCCTCGTCCAGGCACTGCTTCAGCGCGCGCCGGTCGATGCCCGGATCGACCAGCACCGGCACTGCGCCCAGCTTGAACAGCGCGAACATCAGCAGGAAGAACTCCGGAGAAGGCCGCACCATCACCACCGTGCGCACGCCACGGCCGATCCCGTAGCCGGCCAGGCCGGCGGCCATGGCATCACTGCGGGCGTCCAGCTGACGGTAATCGAGGGTGACATCGTAGGCGGCCATGCCGTTGCCGGCGCCGCGGCGGCCGGGGCAGCGGATGGCGATCTGGTCGGGGCGTTCACGCGCCAGTTCAGGCAGCCGTGCGGCGATATTGCAGGGTCGGTTCATCCGTTCATTGTCGCCGCTTACGGAATTTCTTGCGCGGCGGCCCACTTCGTGGAAAATCCGCTCCCTCGTTCCTGATTCCGACTGCCGCCCGAGGCGGCTTGCCCATGCAACATCCCTGCATGACCTGCGGCGCCTGCTGCACCCAGTACCGCGTGGCCTTCCACTGGATGGAATCGGACGAGGTCACCCCCGGCGGCGTGCCGCATCAGCTCACCGAGGTGCTGGATCCGCACCGCCTGTGCATGCGCGGCACCCATTCCAAGCCGGTGCGCTGCGTCGCGCTGGATGCGCAGATCGGCGTGTATTCACGCTGCACCATCCACCCCAACCGGCCCAGCGTGTGCCGTGAGGTGGATGCATCGTGGGAATACGGCAAGGCCAGCCCGCAGTGCGACAAGGCGCGCATTGCCTATGGCCTGGATCCGCTGACGCCGGCCGACTGGCGCTGGCGCGATGACGCCGACAATGACGACGATCACCCGGACGACAACGGCAACAGCCCGTCCTCGCCGCCGCAGGCACCGGTCGCCGCGTAGTGGTAGTGCCGGCCGCTGGCCGGCAAGCGCGCTATGCGCGCCGAGTTCATGAGGTTGCCGGCCAGCGGCCGGCACTACCGGAATCCGCCCCGGGAACCGATCAGATCGGGTTGGCGTCCAGGAACGCGCGGATCTCCGGTACCAGCACTTCGTGCTTGTCTTCCAGCACATAGTGGCCGGCGTCCTCGAAGGCATGCACCTGGGCCTGCGGCAGTGCGGCCTGGAAACCCTTCAGGAAATGATGGTCGAACACGAAGTCACGCAGGCCCCAGCCGAGGAAGGCCGGGCGGTCGGCGAACGAGGGCAGTGCCTTGCCGGCACGCTCCAGCAGCGACCAGGCCTTGTCGGCCGGCGACAGCGGGATGTCCTGCATGAAGCGGATGGTGCTGATGCGGTTGGCCCAGCTGTTATACGGCGACACGTAGGCGCGGCGCACATCGGCCGGCATCCTGCGCTCCACGCCAAGCCACGAGGCACCGGACGAGAACGCGTTGAAGCTGCGGATGATCCACTCGCCGATCTTCCAGTGGCGACCCAGCGCGATCTGCCACGGCATCTTCTTCGCCGCCGGCATCGGGAACGCGGCGGTGTTGAGCACCACCAGGCGCTTCACCTGCTCGTGGTGCGACAGCGACCAGCCGAACCCGATCATGCCGCCCCAGTCGTGCACGGCCAGGGTCACCGGGCCGGTGATGCCCAGGTGCTTCAGCAGCGCATCAAGATCGTCCACGCGCGACTGCAGCGTGTACTCATAGCGGCTGTCGTCCGGCTTGTCCGACAGGCCCATGCCGATGTGGTCCGGCACGATGCAGCGGTAGGTGTCCGACAGGCCGGCCACCAGCGTGCGCCAGTAATAGCTCCACGACGGGTTGCCGTGCACCATCACCACCACCTCGCCATCGCGCGGGCCCTCGTCGAGATAGTTCATCGACAGGCCGGGGCGGACCTCGAAGCGCTGCGGGTGGGCGGGGTAACCGGGAAGATCGCGCATGCGGAGCACCTAAGGAGAGTCGCGGCGCAATGTAGAGCCGAGCCGTTGCTCGGCTGCTCTCCGGTCCGCTGCGGAAGAGCCGCGCTGCGCGCGTGAGCCGAGCATGGCTCGGCTCTACAGGAGGTCGGGCAACGGGCTGCTTACCAGACCACTTCAGCCATCGAGCAGTTCAGGCCCGAGCCAATACCCAGAAGCGCGATGCGATCGCCCTTCTTCAGCTTGCCCAGCTGCTTGAGCTTGCTCAGCACGATCGGCACCGAGGCCGGGCCGATGTTGCCGTGCTCGCCGAAGATGGTCATGACCTTCTTCGGGTCGATGCCGAAGTTCTTGATGAACGCGGCGGTGTGCGGCTGGCTGACCTGGTGGATCACGAACTGGTCCAGCTCCTCCACGGCCCAGCCGAGTGCGATCTTGGCGGCGCTGAAGGTCTTCTGCGCCAGCTTGATGCCTTCGATCAGCAACAGGCGGGTGTCGGTGACCATGCGGTCCAGGTTGCCCAGGCACAGCTGGTTCCACTCGGTGGCCGAGCGGGTCACGCCGCCCTTGTAGCGCGGCGCGTCCGGCACCAGCTCCGCGCGCGCCATCACCATCGCGGCGGCGCCCGACCCGGTGGTCAGCGCGGCCAGCTCGTTGCGGAAGTCGTCGGCGGTGACGTCCGGGGCGGTCATGCGCTCCAGGGTCTTCTCGTACACCAGGTTGGCGGTCTCGCCGTCCACCACCAGCGCGTAGTCGATATCACCGCGCTCGATCATGCGCGCCGCGATGTCCATACCGTTGATGAAGGCCAGGCAGGCATTGGCGACGTCGAAGGTCATGCATTCGTCGCTGACACCGAGGTTGCCCGACACGATCGAGGCCGTGGACGGCTCCAGGTAGTCGCGGCTGACCGAGGTGTTGACCAGCAGGCCGACCTGGGTCGCGGTGATGCCCGCGTCTTCCAGTGCCTTGCGGCCGGCCATGGTGGCGGCGTCCGACGCCAGCACGCCGTTGTCCCACAGGCGGCGGGCGTGGATGCCGGCGATGTCGCCGAGCACATCGGTGCGGATACCCAGGCGATCCAACGTCGGCTGCAGGCGTTCGTTGATTTCCTTGGTCGTCAGCGTATGCGGTGCGTCGACGTGTGCCAGGCCGGCGATCGAGACATTCTTGAAGAGCATCGAGGTTAGCGCCAAGGCTCAGGCAAAAGGGGGCGCTATTCTATAACCCCCGGGCTTTCACCGCATCTTTACGAATTCAGCCTCGGCCGTATGGTGAAGCGTTCAGCGCGGCGGGCACTGGAACGCGGCGAAGCGCTGGCTGCCATCGGCGGGGGCCGCAGCGGCCTGGACGGCATTGGCACCGGCGCTCGGGGCCTCGTTGCGGGCCAGGGTTTCCAGCTCTTCCTGCACCCGCAGCGGGTTGCGGTTGTAGAAGCCGACCTTGCTCTTCACGGTGACCACCACCTCGCCCTTGGCGATGCAGCCGGCCGGAACCGGCCCTGCCGGCAGCACGCGGGTTGCCTTGCCGGCCGGTTCGATCGGCACCCAGGTACAGGCGGTGACGGTGAGCAGCAGGGAGGAAAGCAGCAGAACGCGCATGGGCAGATCCTGGAAGGGTATGGGGGGATTCTGCCTGAACAGCCTGAATCGGGGGTAGCCGGGGCTCTGACCCCGGATGCATGACGGGGTTGCCGGCCAGCGGCCGGCACTACCTGGGGAGGCCTGCCCGCCAGGGCGGGCAGGCACATCCCTTATTTCTTGACCGGGTTGCCTTCGGCGTCGATCACCGTCACCTCGCCCAGGTTCAGCGCGCGCACGGCCGCTTCGGTCTGCTTGAGGTCACCCACCACCACCCAGGTCAGGGCCTGCGGCTTGATCTCGGCGGCGGCCTGCTGCACCTGCGCCGGGGTCATCGCCTCGATCTCGGCCTTGCGCCGCAGCACATAGTCGTCCGGGCGCTTGAACTGCACGATCGAACCGATGGTCGACGCCACCGCACTGGCGGTCTCGTAGGCACCGGGCAGGCTCAGGGTCTGGATGTTGCGGATGCGGTTGACCTCGGCAGCGGTGGCCGGCTTGCTGCCATCGGCGAACGCGGCGATTTCCTTGCGCATTTCCGCCAGTGCCGGGCCGGTCTTGTCGATCTGCACCGGCGCGCTGGCCATCCACGGGCGCTGGCCCACCGAATTGACCGCGCTGCTGCGCGCACCGTACGACCAGTGCTTGTCCTCGCGCAGGTTCATGTTCAGGCGCGAGGTGAAGTCGCCGCCGATCACGCCGTTGGCGATGTCGAAGCGGGTCGAGCTGGTGGCGCTGGAAGGTGCCACCACCTGGCCGGCAAACAGGTTGGCCTGTACCGCGCCCGGCTGGTCGATCAGGAACACGCGCGGGCCCTTCGGCAGCGCAACGTCGGTGGCCGCCTTCACCTGCGGGGCCTCGCCACTGGCCTTCCAGTCGCCCAGCTGCTTGTCCAGCAGCGGCACGATCTCGGCCAGGGTGGTGTCGCCGACCACGATCAGGGTGCCGTTCTGCGGGCGCAGCCAGTCGTGGTGGAAGTCGACCAGGTCCTCGCGGGTCAGGCCGTTGATCGCCGCCTCGTCACCGCTACCGGTGAACGGAATGGCATACGGGTGGCCCTTGCCGTACAGCAGCGGGGGCAGCACGCGCATCGCCACCGCACCCGGGTTGACCTTCTCCTGCTGGATGCCCGCGATCCAGCTCGCCTTGACCCGGTCGATCTCGCCCTGCTCGAAGCGCGGCTCGCGCAGCAGGTCGCGGTACAGCGCCAGCGACGGCACCAGGTTTTCCTTCAGCGCCGACAGGTCCACGCTCATCGAGTCCAGGCCGGCCGAGGCATCCAGGCTGGCGCCCAGCGCATCCGCGGCGTCGGCGAAGGCCAGCGAGCCCAGCTTGCCGGCGCCTTCGGTCATCAGGCTCATGGTGAAGTTGGCGGTGCCCGGCTTGCGGCCCTGGTCGGCACTGAAGCCGCCCGGGAACTGGTAGCTGAACTGCACCACCGGAATCTCGTGGCGCTCGGCCAGGATCACCTGGGTACCGTTCTTCAGCGTCGCGCGCTGCAGCGCCGGGAACTTCAGCTGCGGGAACTCGCGGGTCTGCGGCACGCCGGCCTTGCGGTCGACCTGCTCGGGCAGGGTGCTGTACTTCGGGTCCACCGCCGGCACGGTGAACGGCTTCGGCGCCTGGCTCGGGTCTTCCTTCAGCGCCACGCGCTCACCCGGTGCGATCACCAGGGTGTGGCTGCCCTTGTCCAGCCACTGCGCGCCGAGCCGGCTCAGATCAGCAGCACTGGCCTTCTCGATGTTGGCCAGCGAGGTACGGAAGCAGCCCGGGTCGCCGGTGAACACCGCACATTCTGCAAGGGCGTCGGCCTTGCCGCCGAAGCCACCGATGCGCTCGATGCCGCGGATGAAGCCGGCGCGGGCACCGGTCTTGGCACGCTCCAGTTCGGCCGCGGTCGGGCCCTGCTTGATCAGCCGGTCCAGTTCCTCGTCGATGATCTTCTCGACCTTGGCCGGGTCCTGGCCCTGCTTGACCGTCGCCATGATCACGAAGTTCGAGCCCAACTGCGAGGTCGACAGGCCCGACGCGATGCTGTCCACCAGCTTGTCCTGGTGCTGCAGGCGCTGGCTCAGGCGCGAAGACTTCGCACCGCCCAGCACCTGCGCGAACAACTGCAGCTGATCGACCTCGATGGTGCCGACCTGCGGCACGTTCCAGGCGCGGTAGATGCGCGCCTGCGGCACCTTGTCGGTCATCGTCTCGCGCGTGTCGGCACTACGCTTGGCCACGTTCACCGCCGGCTGCGCCATGGTCGGGCCGGCCGGGATGCTGCCGAAGTACCTGGCGACCTTTTCCTTGGCGGTGGCCAGGTCGATGTCGCCGGCCAGCACCAGCACCGCGTTGTTCGGGCCGTACCAGGTACGGAACCAGGTCTTCACGTCATCCAGCGACGCCGCGTTCAGATCGTTCATCGACCCGATCACGCCGTGGTGGTACGGGTGGCCCACCGGGTACAGCGCCTTGTTGAGCTGGTCCCAGGCCTGGCCGTAGGGCTGGTTCTCGCCCTGGCGCTTCTCGTTCTGCACCACGCCACGCTGCTCGTCCAGCGCGGCCTGGTCGATCGCACCGACCAGATGGCCCATGCGGTCCGATTCCATCCACAGCGCCATGTCCAGCGCGGTGGTCGGCACGTTTTCGAAATAGTTGGTGCGATCGGTGTTGGTGGTGCCGTTCTGGTTGGTGGCACCCACCTGCTTGAACGGTTCGAAGAATTCGCCGTCGTGGTTTTCGCTGCCCTGGAACATCAGGTGTTCGAACAGGTGCGCGAAGCCGGTACGGCCAGCCGGCTCGTCCTTGCTGCCCACGTGGTACCAGACGTTGACCGCAACGATCGGCGCCTTGCGATCGGTATGCACGATCACGCGCAGGCCGTTGGGCAGGGTGAACTGCTCGTACGGGATATCGACCTTGGCCGGTGCGGCCGGCTTGGCCGCCAGCGCATGGGAAGGCACAAGCGTGCCCAGGGCGGTGCTGAGGGCGACAGCCAGCAGTGCAGCGCGCGGGCGAAGGGCGAGAGACATATCCGGATCCTTGGTCACGAAGGTGAACCCCGATCCTAGCCTGCGCGCGCGGCGGCCGGAATCGGTCGCCAGTCACTGGGGGTGTTTGCCCAGATGACCATCCAGCCCGACGCCCACGGGCGCTCTTGAAACGTCACAGACGCCGGCTGGAGGCGTCCGGACAGTGTCCGCGGCTTATCGAATGGACAGGTGTCCGCCCACCGGACACTTTCGGGACCACATAAAAGCCTTGCAAATCAACAACTAAAAGTTGGCACGCGGATTGCTTGGTACTTCCTGCGCCAGGAAGGGCTTCAGACAAAAGCTGACTGAATACTGAACAAATGCAGGATATAGAAAATTTCTCTTGCATGCCCAGAATTGGTGTACTACCTTACTACCACACCACTGCTCACCAACACTAAACAGGCCCCGTCATGAACGCCAAGACCATTGCCATCGCCATCGCCCTGATCGCCGGCACCGCGGTTGTTTCGTCGGTGCAGGCCTCCGAATCCATCAAGACCCTGTCCACCGTGCAGGTTCGCCCGGCCGCCGACCAGCTGGCCCAGCAGGCCTGGGAACAGGCCAGCGGCATCCCGACCCTGGCCACCGTGGAAGTGCGCCCGAGCGCCGACCAGCTGGCCGAGCGCAACGGCTACGTCGCCGCCCCGGTCGCCGCCGCGATGCCGATCACCACGCTGGCCTCGGTGGAAGTGCGCCCGAGCCTGGAACAGCGCGTCGCCCTGGCCGCCGAACTGGAAGCCCAGCGCTACGCCGCGACCCTGGCTGCCGCCGCCACCAACGTCGCCAACTCGGTCATCGTCAACCTGCCGGCCCTGCAGGTGCGTCCGAGCGCCGCCGACCTGCAGGCCCTGGCCACCGAAACCGCCCAGGTCCTGCTGCGCCCGTAACCGGTGCCGCCCTGCCCCGCGCAGGGCGTGCGCCGTAAAGGCGGCGGTCGTCGCAGGTACACTGCGCCGATGAATGCCGCGCCCCAGTTCCACGTGATCCTGTTCCAACCGGAAATCCCGCCCAACACGGGCAATGTGATCCGGCTCTGTGCCAACACCGGCGCGCAGCTGCACCTGGTCGAGCCGCTTGGCTTCGCACTGGAAGACAAGCAGCTCAAGCGCGCCGGGCTGGACTACCACGAGTACTCGCGCCTGCAGGTGCACCCCGACCTGGACACCGCGCTGGCGCGGATCGCACCGAATCGGTTGTTCGCACTCAGTACCCGCGCCAGCGTGCGCTACGACAGCGTGGCCTTTGAAGAGGGCGATGCGTTTCTGTTCGGCCCGGAAAGCCGTGGCCTGCCGCAGGACGTGCTCGATGCACTGCCGGATGGCCGCCGCCTGCGCCTGCCGATGCGGCCGGACAACCGCAGCCTCAATCTTTCCAACACCGTTGCGGTGGTGATGTACGAGGCGTGGCGGCAGCATGGGTTTGCCGGTGGCGCGTAGCGCCACGCGTCTCTCTTCTGCCTGATTGTTGCTGTGGCGGGCGCATGCGTTCATGGGCGTTACTTTTCTTTCCGCGCGGAAAGAAAAGTAACCAAAAGAAACGCGCCGCCGTCTGCGAGCTGGTGCTGCGCACCGGTACCCTGCGCTCCTCGGCCCGCCGGGGGACGGCGCGGAACTCGCTGCGCTCAGACACCCGCGCCTCTTCGCCCCCGCCGGACCTGCGGTGCTCGGCTCGCTTCAAGGCGGACCCGACAGCCGCGCAGTAGATCCATGCCATGCGTGGATGCGTTCCGCCTGGATCAATCAGGGGCGCGCGCCATCGCGTTGTCCGGAACGCGTGCGATTGCCCACAGAAGAAAACTCCAGGCCATCAATATCGGCATGCGCACCGCACATGCCCAAGCCCGTTGCCGTCGGGTCGATCCCGCCGGATGAGACTCTCAGTACACCTGCATGTTTCTCGATAGCCACTGTGCCTGGTTCGGACTGATGAATCAGTTTTCCGCCTTCTGGCTTCATATGCAGCACGAAGGAGCAGACGTGCTGCATCGCCTGGGTACTGTGCAGCTCAACCGTATAGCCCAGTGATTCTTCGACAATCGACAGGCTGTCCCTGAACCCATCGCGGCAACTACGTCCGCTGCCCGGTTCGGTACACAGATCGCTCGCCTGCGAATAACTGCCTGCCCATGCCCCATCCCTGTTGCCTGCCCATGCCATCTGCAGCACGGAGGCTTGGAAGAGCAGCGGGAGGCACAACAGCTGCCTCACAGCGGAATTGTTCTTCATTCAGCTTGCATCTCCGGATAGGCGTCCCTTGCCGCCCACCCTACCCGCAATGCCGGCCAGCGGCCGGCACTACCGGTGCACTCAGAACGCGTTGATGCCGGTCAGTTCGCGGCCGATCACCAGCTGGTGCACGGTCTCGGTGCCCTCGTAGGTGATCACCGATTCCAGGTTCAGCGCGTGTCGGATCGCCACGTGCTCGGTGGTGATCCCAGCCCCACCCAGCAGATCGCGACACTCGCGGGCGATGTCGATCGCCATGCGGCAGTTGTTCCATTTGGCCAGGCTGACCTGCTGCGGTTGCAGCTGGCCGGCTTCCTTCAGCCGGCCCAGCTGCAGCGCCAGCAACTGCGCGGTGGTGATCCGGCGGGCCATCTCGGCCAGCTTGATCTGCGCGCTCTGCGTGGCGGCCAGCGGGCGACCGAACAGCACGCGCTCCTTGGCATAGCCCAGCGCTTCATCCAGGCAGGCAATCGCCGCACCGATCGGCCCCCAGCTGATGCCGTAACGGGCCTGGGTCAGGCAGCCCAGCGGCCCCTTCAGGCCCTTCACGTTCGGCAGGCGATGGCTGTCGGGCACGCGCACGTCATCGAAGAACAGCGCGCCGGTCAGCGACGCGCGCAGGCTCATCTTGTGCTTGATCTCCTGCGTCGTGAAGCCGGCCATGCCCTTTTCCAGCACGAAGCCCTGGATGCCGTCCTCGGTCTGTGCCCAGACGATGGCCAGGTCGGCCACCGGGCCGCTGGTGATCCACATCTTGCTGCCGCTGATGCGCCAGTCGCTGCCGTCGCGCACCGCGCGGGTCTTCATGCTGGCCGGGTCGGACCCACCGTGCGCCTCGGTCAGGCCGAAGCAGCCGATCAGTTCGCCGCGTGCCATCGCCGGCAGCCACTGCTGGCGCTGTTCCTCGCTGCCGTACGCGTAGATGGGATACATGCACAGCGAGCTCTGCACCGAAACGAAGCTGCGCAGGCCCGAATCGCCGCGCTCCAGCTCCTGGCAGATCAGGCCATAGCTGACCGCGCCGAGACCACCGCCGCCGTACTCGGTCGGCAGGGTCGCGCCCAGCAGGCCCAACGAGGCGATCTCCGGCACCAGTTCGTCGGGGAAGCGGGCCTGGTCGAAAGCATCGCCGATGATCGGCAGCACGCGCTCGTTGGTGAAGCGGGCGACGCTCTCCTGCACTGCGCGCTCTTCCTCGTTGAGCAGGGAACGGACATCGAACAGATCGTACGGATGCAAAGCCATGGCACTCACGCGCAGTCAGGACCCGGCCATTGTCGGTCATCCGGGCAGAGCGTGCCGACCAAGGTCGGCACCCACCAGAGCTGCAGCACTACGCTGCAATGCAGCAATCGTGGTGTGAACATCGCTGATCTAGCTCGATCACGCGCGTACCGGTACCCTGACACATTCAAACAACCGTTTCGCCCGTGGCCGCACGCGCGATTCCCAGGCACCGCCGGTGGCCCCGATGCCGGCCCTACCCACGAGTCATGCAATCGATGAGCGCTGAAGCCAACGCCCTGCCCCCGCGTGAAGTAATGGAATTCGACGTGGTGATCGTCGGTGCCGGCCCCGCCGGCCTGGCCACCGCGATCCGGCTGCGCCAGCGCGCGATCGAAGCCGGCCGCGAGCTGTCGGTGTGCGTGCTGGAGAAGGGTTCCGAGCCGGGCGCGCACGTGCTGTCCGGCGCGGTGATGGATCCGCGCGCGCTGACCGAGCTGTTCCCGGACTGGGCCGAGCGCGGCGCTCCGCTGAAGCAGAAGGTCACCCGCGACGAATTCCTGTTCCTCAGCGAGACCGGCGCGCGCAGCACCCCCAACGCGCTGCTGCCGGAGTGCTTCCACAACGAAGGCAACTACATCATCAGCCTGGGCGAAGTGACCCGCTGGCTGGCGCAGCAGGCCGAGGCGCTGGAGGTTGCGATCTTCCCGGGCTTCGCCGCTGCAGAAGTGCTGTACGGCGACAACGGCGAGGTGATCGGCGTGGCCACCGGCGACATGGGCATCGAGAAGGACGGCAGCATCGGTCCGGCCTTCGAGCGTGGGATGGCGCTGCACGCCAAGTACACGATCTTCGCCGAAGGTGCGCGCGGCCACCTCGGCCGCCAGCTGATCGCCCGCTACAAACTGGACGAAGGCAAGGACCCGCAGGCCTACGGCATCGGCATCAAGGAGCTGTGGCAGATCGACCCGGCCAGGCATGAGCCGGGCCTGGTGGTGCATGCGGCTGGCTGGCCGCTGGACAGCGACACCTACGGCGGCGCGTTCCTGTACCACGCCGACGGCGGCAAGGTCGCCATTGGTTACGTGGTCGGCCTGGACTACAAGAACCCGTGGCTGAGCCCGTTCGAGGAGTTCCAGCGTTTCAAGACCCATCCCTCCATCCGCAAGCACCTGGAGGGCGGCACCCGCATCGGTTACGGCGCCCGTGCGATCACCGCCGGCGGCCTGCTGTCGCTTCCGAAGACGGTGTTCCCCGGGGGCGCGCTGGTCGGCTGCGAGGCCGGCTACCTCAACGCCAGCCGCATCAAGGGCAGCCATGCCGCGATCAAGACCGGCATGCTGTGCGCCGACGCCGCGTTCGACGCGCTGGCCGCCGATCGCCAGCACGATGAACTGAGCGCCTACCCGAAGGCGTTCGAAGCCAGCTGGCTGTTCACCGAACTGCAGCAGGCCAAGAACTTCAAGCAGTGGTTCAAGAAGGGCCAGACCGTTGCCACGCTGATGACCGGCGTGGAGCAGTGGCTGCTGCCGAAGCTGGGCGTGCGCAACCCGCCGTGGACCCTGCACCGCACCCAGCCGGACCACGCCTGCCTGGAGCCGGCGTCGCAGCACACCCGCATCGCCTACCCCAAGCCCGATGGCGTGCTGACCTTCGATCGTCTCAGCTCGGTGTTCCTGAGCAGCACCAACCACGACGAGAACCAGCCCAGCCACCTGACGCTGAAGGATCCGAGCATTCCGGTGAGGGTGAATCTGGCCGAGTACGCCGGTCCCGAAGCCCGTTACTGCCCGGCCGGCGTGTACGAGTTCGTCGGCGACGCCGACAACGCGCGCCTGCAGATCAACGCGCAGAACTGCGTGCACTGCAAGACCTGCGACATCAAGGACCCGACCCAGAACATCGTCTGGGTGACCCCGCAGGGCGGCGGCGGCCCGAACTACTCGGGCATGTGATCGCCCCGGGCTGCGACCACGTGTCGCAGCCCGGCCGCTCCACCGCACCGCTATCCTGCCCGCCCATGCGTGCCTCCCGCCTGCTCACCACCGTTGCCGTGGCCCTGCTTGCCACGGCCTGCCAGCGCCCGCCTGCGGCGCCGGCCACGCCTGAACAGGCCCGGCAGCAGGCCATGCAGCGCGCGTTCGAACTGTGCGCAGGCTGCCACACCGTGCAGCCTGGCGGCATCCACCGCTTCGGCCCCAACCTGCACGGCGTGATCGGCCGTCGCGCCGGCAGCCTGCCCGATTACGGCTATTCCGACGGCATGCGCCGCGCCGACATCACCTGGAGCGCGCAGACCCTGGACGCGTTCCTGCAGTCGCCCACCCACGTGGTGCCCGGCACGCGCATGTACAACGCCTTTCCCAGCGCCGAACGCCGCGCGCTGGTGATCGCCTACCTGCAACAGCAGTCGGCTCAGTGAGCCAGTCGCTGCAGCTGATGCTGCAGCCTTGCCACGAACGCCGTTACAGCGGCGAATACCGGTGCCGGATCGGCCTCGGTCGCATCCTGCAGGCGCTCGACCAGCGCGTTGGCCTGCCCGGCCAGTGCGCTTGCCCCGATCGCCCCCAGACCGCCCGCCTGGCGATGCAGGTGGAGCGCCGCAGTCGCGCGGTCACCGGCCCGCACGGCGCGCTGCACCGCCGCCAGATCACTTTCACTGGCCTGCAACAGGCTGTCGCGCAGCTGCTCAGCCACGGCGCGCGAGCCATAGCGCTGCTGCAGGGTGGCCAGATCAGGCAGCACTTCAGCGTCGTCGGCGACAGTCTCCTGCACCGGCGCATCGAATGACTGGCCCTGTGCCTGCGGCAGCCAGCGCAGCAGCGCGGTGCGCAGCGTGGCCAGCGACAGCGGCTTGGCCAGCACCTCGTCCATGCCGGCCTCGCGGCAGCGGCGCGCATCGTCGTCCAGCACGCTGGCGGTCAGCGCCAGCACCGTCAGCCGCGGCTGGCCGGTACGGCCCTCGCGCTCGCGCAGCAGGCGGGTGAAACCGAAGCCGTCGAGTACCGGCATGCGGCAGTCGGTAATGACCAGATCGAAGGCCTCCGATGACAAGCGGTCCAGTGCCTGCTGGCCATCGCCCAGCAGCACATGGGGTACGCCCAGCTGCTGCAGCCGCCACGCCATCATCGCCTGGTTGGTCGGGTGATCCTCGATCACCAGCACGCGTGCCTCGCGCAGCGCCGGCGGCAGCAGCGCCGCCTGCTCCTGCTCCGCAACCAGCGCTTCAACGTCACCCCTGCCTGCCTCCACCAGCGCCAGCCGCACCTCGGCGCGGGTGCCCTCGCCCAGCGTGCTGTGCAACTCCAGCTCGCCGCCCATCATCTGCACCAGGCGCTGGCAGATGCTCAGGCCGAGGCCGGTACCACCATGGTCGCGCTGGATGTAGGCACCGGCCTGGGTGAACGGCGCAAACAGGTGCCGCAGCTGTTCCGGTGCGATCCCGGTGCCGGTGTCGGTGACGCTCAGGCACAGCGGCTGGCTGCCGTCTTCGGCGGTCGGGCCCAGTACCTCCAGCTGCAGCCGCACTTCGCCGCGTGCAGTGAACTTGATGGCATTGCTGAGCAGGTTGAACACGATCTGGCGCAGGCGCACGCCATCCACTTCGTGCGCTGCCGCCAGCTGAGGGTCGATCTGCACGTGCAGCTCCAGCCCGCGTGCACTGGCCTGCGCCGACATCAACCGGCACACGCTTTCCAGCAGGGGCCGCAGCGGTTGCGGCACCGGCTCCAGGCGCAGTGCACCCGCTTCCAGCCGCGAGTAATCGAGGATGTCGTCGAGGATCTGCCGCAGCATCTGCGCCGAATCCTCGATCACGCCGAGGATGCGCTGCTGCTCGCTGTCCAGCGGTGAGTGCGCCAGCACCTCCAGCATGCCCAGCACGCCGCTCATCGGCGTACGGATCTCGTGGCTCATCGTGGCCAGGAAACGCGATTTGGCCTCAGCGGCCTGCTCGGCGTCCGCCTTCGCCGCCGCCAGTGCATCGGCCTGCATCCGGGCTTCGCTTACATCCACCCAGTACCCGCTCCAGATCACCGCGCCTTCTTCGGCGGCGTAGGGATGGGCCTGGCTGCGCACCCAGCGCACGCCTTCCCCGCCGCTGCGCAGGCGGAACTCCAGGATCAACGGCGCGAACTGGTGCGCGGCCTGCTCGATGGAATGCAGAATGCGCGCGCGGTCCTCCTGCTCGACGCGTTCCAGCAACACCCTCGCATCCTGTTCGGCCTGCTGCCGGGTGATGCCGAACAACGCAGGCAGGTCGCCGGCGATGAACGGGAAGCTCAGCGTGCCATCGGCATCGCGGCGGGCCTGGTAGACCACCGCCGGCAGGTTGTCGGTCACCTCGGCCAGGCGCTGCTCCAGCTGGCGGCGTCCTGCCACCTCACGGCGCAGCCGCCAATGGCCCACGCCATGCACCAGCAGTGCGGTCAGCAGCACCATCAGCACGGGCACGCCCCACCGCAGCAGATTGCTCCAGTCGACCCCATTGCGGTACTCCACCGCCAGCCAGGCGCTGCGCAGCGCCTCGCGCTTGCGTGGGGTCATCTGCAGCAGCAGGCGATCGAAGGTCGTGGCCAGGGCCGCATGGCGGCGATCCACTGCCAGCGCCAGCTGGTCGTTGAAACCGGCCGGAGCCGCGACCTGCATCCGCCCCGGGAAACGGCTGCGCAGCAGGTGATCGACCACGGCAAGGTTGCCGACATAGGCATCGGCTTCACCCTCAAGCAGGCGCTGCAGCGCCTGCTCGGCACTCCGCGCAGCAATGATCCGGGCCTGCGGCGCCTGTTGCTGCACATAGCCACGCACGCGCTCCGGGTCGGACAGCAGCACGCGCTTGCCCTGCAGGTCGGCCAGGCCCAGCAGCGACTCGCCATCGCTCCTGACCACAATCACGTTCGGCACGCTGATGAAGGGCTGGCTGAACACCCAGTCCGGGCCCAGGTAGCGCGAATCAACGGGTATGCCCATCACCGCCTGCAGTTCACCGCGGCGGGCCTTCTCACGCACCTCGTACCAGTCGTGGCTGTTCTCGACCTTCAGGTTGGCGCCGGCCTGCATCAGGCGCTGCAGGTACTCGCTGGCCAAGCCACTGGGCCGGCCATCCTCGCCGGTGAACGACAGGGGCGCGGCATTCGGCGCGAAACCGATCATCAGCGGCTGCTCCAGCACACGCTTCTCGGCCTGGCTCAGCGCCAGCTGCGCCGATGCCGACCAGTGCGGCGGTGACAACCAGCGTTGTGCGAGGGCATCGCGCTGGGCCTGGCTGGTCGCGGCCAGCGCCAGGTCCAGGGCTTCGGCCAGGGGTTGCTTGCTGTTGGGAATGCCGAAGTGCAACCGTTCAGGGGGCAGGTCGCTTGGCCGCAACAGCGCCACGCCCTGCAGGCGCCGGCTGGCAATCAGCTCGGTGGCGACGAAGGCATTGCCGATGTAGACGTCCGCTTTGTCGTCTCTGACCATCTGCAATGCGCTCAACGTGTCGTTTGCGACAAGCTGGCGGGCACGCGGGAATCGGGCGCGCACCTGCGGACCGGTCAGGAAGTCCTGTTCGATCACCACCCTCAGCCCATCCAGATCCGGCATGTCGGAGGCACGCAGGTCATCGGGCCGGCCCACCAGTGCGAGCGGCGCCTCACTGTAGGCGGCGGTATAGACCATGCAGCGGGTGCGGTCAGCACTGAGGCCGACATTCATCACCACGTCGATCTCGCCACGACATGCCGCATCCAGCACGGATGTCCAGTCCGGATAGCGGCGCGCCTCGACCTTCACACCGAGCTGGCGAGCAAGATGCGACAGGTAGTCCGGTCCCAGCCCGACCTGCTCGCCATCACGGAGGGACTCGAAGGGCGGCCAGCCGCTGTCATACTGCCCGACAACGATGGTCGGATGCGCCACCAGGTATTCGCGCTGCAACGGGCTGAGCGGCAGCAGGCCAGGGGCCGGCTGTGCCTGGGCCACGGGCAGCGCCAGCACCGCCAGCAGCAGGAGCAGCCCGCGAACAGCCCACCTACGCATCTGCGTCGATCTCCTAGAATCCTGCCAGGGACCGCGATGGTCGCGGTCCGGCGTGCCCGATGGCCATACTAGAGCATGAGCTTGCGCATCATCATCGCAGACGATCACCCCGTGGTCCGTATCGGTACCCGCGCCGTCATCGAGTCGAGCGGCGTCGGCCGCGTGGTCGGCGAGGCCGACAGCGCGCAGGCGCTGATGACCCTGCTCGCCAGCCAGCCCTGTGACCTGCTGGTCACCGACTACTCCATGCCGGGCAGCCCGCAGGCCGACGGCTTCGCCATGATCGGCATGATCCGCCGCCGCCATCCCGACCTGCCCGTGCTGATGCTCAGCGTCTCCAGCAACCTGGCGATCCTGCGCATGGTGCTCGACAGCGGCGTGCTCGGCCTGGTCGACAAGAGTTCGTCGATGGACGAACTGCCACAGGCCATCCAGTCGGTCTACCGCGGCCAGCCCTACATCAGCCGCAGCCTGCGCGAACGGGTGGAGGCGGCCGGCAGCTGGCGCATGCGCGAGGGCGACGGCAAGCCGCTGTCCCCGCGCGAGGTGGAGGTGCTGCGCTTGCTCGGCACCGGCATGACGGTCAAGGAGATTTCGCTGCTGCTGCACAAGAGCGTCAGCACCATCAGCCGGCAGAAGGGCGATGCGATGCTCAAGCTGGGGCTGAAGGGCGATGCCGAATTGTTCGACTATCTGCGTGACGGGAAAATTTGAGACGCGATTCACATAATCGCACCGGCAACAATGCGAGGTCGAAGGAATCGACCGGCGCATGTCCGGCCGCCAGCCGCGTCACCGTGGAGACGCGGGCCGCCAGCGGGCAGAGCCTGGCGCTTCGCCGCGGTGCGGTGCCAGAGCGCGCCTGACGTGCTGCGGCCGCAGCAGGAGACCCCGCAGGAGCAGGCGCGGCAGGCCCAGAAAGCGATGGGCGTCGGACATGCCAACGCCTTGGCAGAGAAGGGAGGGGCCACCTCCGCGGCCCTTTTCCTTTCCGCCAGCTGAGCGGCCGCAGCCGCTTTCAGCCTTGCTTCATGCCGCCTGCCGCTAGATGAATGCGCAAGCCGCTCGGTGCACCAGGCAATGTTCCGGCAATGTTGGAACGCCAGCGTGGACATCACGGCAGCCGGGGCGCCCCGCGCCCTCCCTGCCCAGCGTGGCATGCACCTCACAGGAGAACGAACATGCTCAGTACTTCCACACTCAGCTTCCGTGGTCTGGCGATGGCCCTGGCACTGGTTGCCGGTGTCGCCGTGGCCAGCGATGCCAGCGCGATGTCGAGGAAGGACAAGCGCACCCTGGTCGGCGCCGTGGTCGGTGGCGTGGCCGGCAACCTGCTCTCCAACGGCGACCCTGCGGCCACCGTCGGCGGTGCCGTGGCCGGTGGCGCAATCGGCAATCTGACCACCTCCGACCGCCGCGACCGTCGCTATTACGACAATCGCTACTACGACAACCGCTACGACCGCCGCTACGATCGTGGCTACTACCGCAGCGGCTACTACAACCGTGGCGACGACCGCCGCTGGCAGCGCGAGCGTTACTACGACAACCGCTACTACCACGACCGCGGTCGCCATCGCGGCTGGTAAGCGGCACGGTGGCGTTACCCTGCCGATGGCAGGGACGGGCGGGTCGATGACCCGCCCGTTTGCGTTGGCCGCGCGCATGGCGTTGAATGCGCAGCCTTGGATGTGACTTTCCCCTCTCGGGCTGCGGCATGACGTCTTCCTCCCACCGCGTGCAGGGCCTCAACAACGACGAGGTCGCTGCCGACTGGCCACCGATCAGCGCGGCGGACATCGCGTGGTTGCGGCAGTGCTATCCGCAGCTGCACAGCGGCAGCCAACCGCGCTGGCACAGCCCGCGGCCGTTGTCGGCTGCCGCCATCGTCGATGGCACGCGCGGCGCGGTGTTCATCAAGCGCCATCACCACAGCGTGCGCAACGCGGCCTGCCTGGAAGAAGAACACCGCTTCATCGCCCATCTCGACGCTGCTGGCGTGCCGGTGGCACAGGTGCTGGCAGCGACCGATGGTCACACCGCGGTCGAACACGGCGAATGGACGTTTGAACTGCACGACGTCGGCGTAGGCGACGACCTGTACCGCGACGCGGTGTCGTGGTCGCTGCTGACCGACGTCGCGCAGGCCCGTGAAGCCGGACGCATGCTGGCCCAGCTGCACCGTGCTGCCGACGGCTACCGCGCGCCCCAGCGCAGCACCCATCTGCTGGTCGCGCGCGATGATCTGATCCGCGCCGACGATCCGGTGGCGGCAATCAAGGCAGGGCTGCACGAGCGCCCCGGCCTGGCCCGCTATCTCGAGCGCATTCCGTGGGAAGCGCAGCTGCAGCACGACGTGCTGCCGTGGCACACGGGCCTGGCCGAGCGCCTGCGCGACGAACCACGGCTGTGGGCGCACAACGACTGGCATGTCTCCAACCTGCTGTGGCGCGACGGGCAGGTCAGCACCGTGCTGGATTTCGGCCTGGCCTCGCCCACCAGCGCACTGTTCGACCTGGCCACCGCCATCGAGCGCAACGCCGTGGCATGGCTGGAGCTGGCGCGCGGCATGGAGGCCGTGCGCGTCGATATCGCGCTGGCGTTGCTCGATGGCTACCGCGAGGTGCTGCCGTTGTCGGCGGCACGCGTGCACCTGCTGGCCGACCTGCTGCCGATGGTGCATTTCGACTTCGCACTGTCCGAAGTGGAGTATTTCGAGGGCGTCACCGGCTCGACCGCCAATGCCGACGTGGCGTGGCAGCCCTTCATGCTTGGCCATCCGGCGTGGTTCCATGCCGCCCCGGGGCAGGCACTGCTGCAGGCCCTGCACGCCGCCGCGTGATCCGGTTGACGCAGCGTTGGAGTCAGATCCCTTTCCGCAGGAAAGGGATCTGACCCTGGGTGGCGCTCGCAAATCCGTACCATTTGTAGTGAAATGGTCACCTGAAGCGGGGGTGCCTGGATCTGCCAGGCTGAGAGAGTCCCTTGGAACCTGATCCGGTTTGCACCGGCGTAGGGAGCTTTGAGCCGCAGCCACACCCCCGTCATGGGTCAGTGCACCTGCGCGCCGTCGCTTCGTCTCCCTTGTTGTCCGAAGACGAACCGAATGAACCGCTGCCTGCGCCCCACCCTGCTCTCCCTCGCCCTCTGCGCTGCGCTGCCACTGCACGCCAGCGAGGCCGAGGCATCCCCTGATGCGGCTGCCACCGGCGCCGAGCGCTCGCCGACCGAACTGGCGGCGGTGCGCGTGCAGGCCGGCAAGCCGAAGGCCGATACCTCGCGCGTGAACGCCTTCGGTGGCGGTTCTTGGAAGGACACGCCGGCTTCGGTGAACGTGCTCGAGCGCGACTATCTCGACCGCCGCCAGCTACGTTCGCTGTCCGAGCTGGCCAGCAATGATGCCTCGCTGGGTGATGCCTACGCGCCGGTGGGCTACTACCAGAACATCGCCATCCGCGGCTTCGCCCTGGACGCCGCCACCGGCTACCGCTTCAACGGCCTGTCCATCGCCGGCGAACAGCGCCTGGCGCTGGAGAACGTGCAGTCGGTGGAGATCCTCAAGGGTGAAGCCGGCCTGGCGGCAGGGGTGATGGCGCCGGGCGGCATCATCAACTACATCGGCAAGCGCCCGGCCGAAGTGCGCACCGCCACGCTCGGCACCGATTCGGAAGGCTCGCGCTACGTCGCCATCGATGTCGGCCACTGGATCACCCCGCGCTTCGGCCTGCGCCTGAATGCCGCATGGGATTCCAGCAATTCCTACGTCGAGCATGCCGATGGCCGCCGCAACTTCTACTCGCTGGCCGCCGACTGGCTGATCGGCGAGCGCGGCAAGCTGGAAGTGGATGCCAACTACCAGACCAGCGCGCAGCGCTCGGTGTCCGGCTACCAGCTGCTGGGCGCGCGTGACCTGCCGCGCGGTGTCGACCGCGAGCATCTGCTCGGCTACCAGCCGTGGCAGCGCCCGGTGGATATCGCCAGCACCAACATCACCGCGCTGCACACCTACGACTTCAATGAGGCCTGGCAGTCGCGCGTCTCGGTCGGCCACAGCCGCTCGGTGATCGACGACAACGTCGCCTTCGCCTACGGCTGCTACTACGCCGCGCAATGTGCCGATGGCAGCGTGCCGGGCAACTACTTCGCGCCCAACGGCGACTATGACATCTACGACTACCGCAGCCCGGACGACACCCGCCAGAACCAGCAGGCCCGTGCCGAACTGCGTGGCCGCTTCGAGACCGGCAGCATCGGCCACCAGCTGACCGTCGGTGCCGACTACTTCCGCCGCACCGTGGACAGGCGCCCGAGCGTCAACGAGTACGTCGGCACCAGCAACATCCACGAGGCACCGGTGCCGGTGTTCGCGCCGTCGCCGAAGATGCCGGGCCCCTCCGCACGGCGCCTGGACAGTCGCCAGACCGCGTTCTTCGCGCTGGACCGGATCAGCTTCGGTGACGACTGGCAGTGGCTGGCCGGTGGCCGCTTCGTCCGCCTGGACGAGCGCGCCTACGACAAGCGCGGCATCCCGCAGCGGCACAGCCGCCTGTCGCGCTTCCTGCCACAGACTGCGGTGGTGTGGAAAGCCACCGACCAGCTCAACGCCTACGCCAGTTACGTGCGCGGCATTTCGCTGGGCCAGGAAGCGCCGTTCTGGACCAGCAACGCCGACACCTTCCTGCCGTCGGTACAGTCGCGCCAGCTGGAAGTGGGCGTGAAGTACGTGCCGGTCGAAGCGCTGACCCTGGGTGCGGCGGTGTTCCGCATTTCGCAGCCGTACCAGTACGCCAAGCCCGACAACAGCGATGTGGGTTACACCTTCGTCGAGGAAGGCACGCAGACCCACACCGGCCTGGAGCTGACCGCCAACGGCCAGCTGACCGATGCACTGCAGATCGTGGCCAGCGCCAGCGTGCTGCAGGCGCGCGCGCGCGATACCGGCACGCCCACCTATGAAGGCCATCAGCTGGTGAACGTGCCGAAGGTGCGTGCCAGCGTGCACGTGGCCTATGCACTGCCGTTCGTGCAGGGCCTGGATGTCACTGGCGGCTGGCGCTATGCGGGTGCCAACGTGGCGCGCGCCGACGGCGCCGTGCGCGCGCCGGACTACTCGGTGTTCGATGCCGGCCTGCGTTTCCAGCACCGGCTGCACGAGCGTGCGGTGACCTGGAACCTGTCGGTGGACAACGTGTTCAACCGCTTCTACTGGCGTGACACCGGCAGCAGCGGCGGTGACTACTACCTGTTCCCCGGCGCACCGCGACAGGCGCGCCTGTCGGTGACGTTCGCGCTGTGAACGGCGTCGTGCTCGAGTGGACCGCCGCGCTGTGCAGCGTGCTCGGCGTCTGGCTGATGGCACGGCGCCGGTTGTCTGCATGGCCGGTGGGCCTGCTGTCGGTCACGCTTTATGGCCTGGTGTTCGCCGAGGCCAAGCTGTACTCGGACACGCTGCTGCAGGTCGCCTTCGGTGGCTTCCTGGTCTACGGCTGGCTCAACTGGCGCCAGCACGCCGCCGATGAGGGCAGCATCCGCATCGTGCCACTGGCGCGAGGCAAGCTGCTGCGCGACCTGGCCTTCGGCCTGTGCGGTGGCGTGGCGCTGGGTGCGGCCATGCACACCTTCACCGATGCCGCGCTGCCGTGGCTGGACGCGATGCTGACCGCACTGAGCCTGGTCGGCCAGTGGTGGCAGGCACGCCGCCATGTGGCCTGCTGGTGGGTGTGGATCGCGGTGGACGTGGTCTATGTGGGTGCGTACCTGTTCAAGTCGCTGCATGTGACTGCCGCGCTGTACGTGTTCTTCCTCGGCCTGGCCGTGTTCGGCCTGCGCGCATGGAGCGCGGCCGCGCGCGAACCGCAGGTGGCGCCGGTTCGTTGATGCGGATGGCCGGGCTGTGCGCTGGCCATCCACAGTAGAGCCACGCCATGCGTGGCTGAAGGGTCACCGGTAGGCCCATCCACGCATGGCGTGGATCTACCGGTCAAGCACCAGACCCAATCGCAGCGGTTGGCGCATGTCGGCCGGCGGAGCCGCCTGCAACGGCGCGGCCTGCAACGTCACGCGCAGGTCCGCATCCACCTCGCGGTCACCCAGGCTGTCGAACTCCAGCTTCGAGATGCGGCCGTCCGCCGCAATCCACAGGCTCACCGGCAGCGGCGTGGGTGTATCCGGGTGTGCACGCAGCCACTCCACCACGCGCTGCGCCTGCGGGTCCTGTTCCTGCTGCAGGCGCTGCTGCAGCTGGCCACCCACGGCGGCGGCGTAGGCCATCCAGTGCGCAGGGGCTTCGTGTGCGGACGCCGCGGCACTCCCCAGTGCCAGTGTGCCGAACACCGCAGCCAGACGCCGCCACCAGCGGCGGATGCCGGTCCTGTTCCCTGCCATGGCCATCGCCTGCCTCCTGCGCTCCCATCCAGCGCGCCATGGTCGGCGCCATAGATGACAGGCAGATGGCGGGCCGTGATGGCCCGGCGCGATCACTCGCCCAGGTCGGCCAGCACCTTGCGCGAGGGCGCGAAGAAGGTCACGCCGGTGGTGGCGGTGGAGAAGTCGAGGATGCGGTCGTGCAGCGGCGCAGGATTGCCGATGAACATGCGCTCGAGCATCTTCTCGATCACCCACAGGCGGCGCGTGTAGCCGATGAAGTAGGTGCCGTACTCGCCGCGCCCCGGGTTGGCGAACGGCATGTTGTCGCGCAGGATTTCGTGCTCGCCGTCGGCGTCTTCGATGGTGCACAGCGTCTTGTGCGATTTCTGCGCATCGGCCGGCGCATCATCCAGCTCGATGTTGTCGTGCTTGGTGCGGCCGATGATCGCCTCCTGCGCCTCGGTCTTCTGCGCGCGCCAGGCATCGAGGTTGTGCAGGTACTTCTGCACCACCACGTAGCTGCCGCCGGCATGCTCCGGGTCTTCATCGCCAACAATGGTGGCTTCCGGCAGCGACAGTCCTTCCGGGTTGGCGGTGCCGTCGACGAAGTCCAGCAGATCGCGGCCATCGAAGTAGCGGAAGCCGGCCACGTCATCGACCGCTTCCACCGCATCACCGAAGGCCATCAGCAGGTTGCGCTCGAACGCCACGATCAGGTCCATGGTACGTGCGCGGATGTGGTACAGCAGGTCACCGGGCGTGGCCACAGCGGTGTGGGTCGCGCCCTTGATCTCGCGGAACGGCTTCAGCTCGCGTGGCGGCGTGGAGCCCAACAGCGGCTGCCACACGCGATGGCCGATGGCCACGTTGCAGGTGAAGGTGCGCTCGATCTCGCGGATGGCGGTGTTCTTGATCAGGTCATCGGTGCTGGCCAGCACCTCGCGTGCCTTGGCGATCGACGCCTCGTCATCCTTCACCTTCAGCACCAGAAACGCCGCCGAATGGGTAAGCGGTGCGGTGATCTGCTGCGGCTCGTTGTCGAGCGTGTGGTTGAGGGCGGTGATCGGTGCGGGCTGGGAATTCACGGCAGTTCCTGCTGGCTTGAGGCGGGTGCATCGTCAATGGCGACGTGCCGGGATCATAGCGGAACCGCCTGACCGGCGACGGAGCGTTTCTCGTTCCGTCCTGCGAGCAGCACCGTGCATTCCCGCGCTACATGGAACTGCTGCGGCCCTGCACTCTCCGGACGCACACAAAAGAAGAAGCCCGGCGCGAGGCCGGGCTTCGGTTGGCGTGTGGGAGAGAGAGAGAGTCACACGCCAGCACAACACGCTCTAACGACGGGCGTTTGTTACCAGGTGAAGCGCGGGCCCACGAACCACTCGCGGTCGCCGGCCTTGGCCAGCTTCACTTCGCCACTCAGGCCCCAGTTCTGGTTGAACTTGGCGGTGGCGCCGACGCGGCCGTAGAACTCGCCGTCCGGGTTGATGCCGTGCTTCTTGGTGTAGTCCTCGTAGCCGGCCATCACGTAGCCTTCCACGTACGGGTTGAACGCGGTGCGCACGCCGACTTCGGTGGAGTAGCCGTTGAAGTCCAGGCCGTGCTTCATGTCGAACTTCTGGTACGCGACACGGGCGACCAGGTCGGTGTTCGGTGCGATGCCGTAGTTGTAGCCGGCACCGATGCGCCACTGGTCGACGTCATTCTTGAACGTGTCGGTCTCCTGGGCGCTGTAGTCGCCGAAGATGTGGAAGTTCGGGTGCACCGCCACGGAACCCTTCACCTTCCAGCCATCGGCGTCGCCGCCCTTGGCATCGGTGTTCACGTAGCCGCCTTCAACGTAGTTGTACGACAGGCCATCGGTTGCCGATGCAGCGAACGGCAGGGCAGCCAGAAGGCCCAGGGCGAGCAGCGAATTCTTGTTCATCGGGACACACCTTTAATTATTTTGGTTTCGTCGGCCGTCTCCCGGGAGGGGGAGAGAGAGGAGGCGGTCGACAGGTGTGAATTATCCGTTAGGGGGTCTAATCGACCCTGAATATTGAACTGACTGGTGTATAAATAAGGCTGGCGTTCAGGGAACTCCTCATGCCGCACGCATCAGTCGCGTCACTGCTGTTTCCGCTTCATGCCCGGCGCACAGTGCGGGCTTTGCTGCTCTTCGCCCTGCCGATGATGCTGCAGGTAGCCAACGCAGCCGAGCGTACCCGCCCTTCCGGGCGCATCGTGATTCAGACCGACGATGTCACGCGCTTCTTCAGCGTGCTGGATGCAAGCGGAGGGAAGCCGAATGCCGACGATCTGCAGCGCGGCTATCTGCATGCGGGTACGGATGCACTACGCAGCTTCACTGACAGCCGTATCGGCTCGATGGATCGTCTTGCAGATGCGATCCAGCGCAGACCTGCGCTGTTTGCCAAAGCCCGTACCTGTGCGACGGCACTGCCGGAGATCCGCGAGCGGGTTGCCAAGGCACTCGATCGGTTGGGCACGCTGTTTCCCTCCGCACGTTTTCCGCCGGTCACCGTGCTGGTGGGTCGGGGAAACAGCGGCGGTGTCACCACGCCCGACGGCGTGGTGATCGGACTGGAGGCACTGTGCCACGCCGACTGGATGCAGCCCGACATCGGCGATCGATTCGTGCACCTGATCGCCCATGAGTACGTGCACGTGCAGCAGCCCGGTGCGAGCGTCGATGTCGCGCAGCCCACCCTGCTCTATCAGACGTTGCTTGAAGGCGGCGCCGAGTACGTGGGCGAACTGATCTCGGGGCAACCGGCCAACGCGCATCTGCGTCGTTGGACGCAGGGCCGCGAATGCGCCCTGGAACGCCAGTTCGCCCGGGACAGCGCTGGTACTGATCTGTCGCAATGGCTCTACAACGGAGCGGGCGACGAAACGCGCCGCGGCGATCTTGGCTACTGGATCGGCTACCGCATTGCCGCTGACTACGTTGCCCGCGCCGATGACAAAGCTGGTGCCGTCGCCACGCTGCTGACGGTGCGTCCGGAAAGTGCGCCGGCGTTGTTCGCCGCAAGTGAATGGCGCCCGGCGTGTGGGCCAGTGGAAAACGGGTAGGAATGAAGCCGTCTTCAGGCTGATGAATTGGGCGATTCGAGCAACCGCAAGGCCATCGCCTCTGTGCACATCAGCTCGCCTGATCTCACTCGTTAAGCTTTGCTGATGAACATATTTCACAACCCTTCCACGTCTTCCAACTTCAGCTGAAAGCGCTTGTCAGCGTGGGGAACAAACGCCGCTATATTCCAGCTTCCCCAGACGAAGGAGGGAGTGCAATGAACCTGAACCCGCAACACATGAAGACGGCCCGCGCACTTGCTGTAGCGCTCATCGCCACCGTGAGCCTTGGCGCTTGTGCCACCTACAAGGACGAGTTCGCAACCATCAACTCGCGCCTCGATCAGCTCGATGTAAAGGTGCAGGGCGCTGCACAGAGTGCCGAGTCCGCCAACCAGTCGGCACAGCAGGCCAACCAGCGCCTGGACCAGATCGAAGGCCGCGTGCAGCAGCTTGAAAGGGCACCCGTCGGACGCAAGCCGCGCGGCTGATCGCTCCCTCACCGTTTGAATTGATCCACCTCTGTATCGGGAACCAGTGGCCCTCGCCGGCCACTGGCCTCCTTCCACCAGGATTGCATTGCCAGGAGCCTTCCCATTCGTACCTCCTCCTCCCCTGCACGCCGCGCCTTCCATGCCGCTCTGGCCATGGCACTGGCCGTTGCATGCAGCGGCGCAGCCAACGCCAGGGACAAGGACGCACCCGCAGCACCGGCGGCCGCCGTTGATGAACTTCCGCCCGACCAGAGCGTCTCCGAAACAGTGATCGAGCTGGCCGGCTGGGTGGTCGCCAGCAAGGACAATCAGGGTTATCCGTTCGCGATCATGGACAAGGCCGCCGCGCAGGTCCTGGTCTTCGGCGGCGACGGCAAGCTGCGCGGCGCCGCGCCGGCGCTGTTCGGTTCGGCCATCGGCGATCATTCCGCACCCGGCGTCGCCAAGCTTGCCCTGAGCGCGATTCCCGGCCACGACCGCACCACGCCTGCGGGCCGCTTCATCGGCGCCTATGGCCCCTCCGACGATGCCGGGCGCGTGCTGTGGGTGGACTATGATTCCGCCGTGTCGATGCATCCGCTGCCGCCGGGCACCCCGAAGGAAAAGCGCGCCGAACGACTGGCGACGCCGACGCCGGACGACAACCGCGTCACCCACGGGTGCATCAACGTCTCGCCGGCGTTCTACGAGCAGATCGTGCACTCCACGTTCGAGAAGGGCGGCGTGTTCTACATCCTGCCGGACAAGGATTCGATCGCGAAGACCTTCCCGGCGTTCGCGCAGAGCCGTGGCGATGCAAAGGACGAGAACAGCAAGGGCGCGCAGCGCGCGAGCAGGTAGCGCGCGTGCTGGAACTCAGGAAGCCGTAGCCCCTGCAGCCCGCGCCAATGCCGCGGCGTGCGCGTCGCCCTTCCGCTCGCTGTAGCGGTCCACCAGGTAGTCCGACCGGCCCCGCGTCAGCAGCGTGAACTTCACCAGTTCCTCCATCACGTCCACCACCCGATCGTAGTACGGCGAGGGTTTCATCCGGCCGTCGTCATCGAATTCCTGCCAGGCCTTGGCCACCGACGACTGGTTGGGGATGGTCAGCATGCGCATCCAGCGGCCGAGCACGCGCAACGTGTTGACGGTATTGAACGACTGCGAGCCGCCGCTCACCTGCATCACCGCCAGCGTCCTGCCCTGCGTGGGCCGCACGCTGCCATCTTCCAGCGGCAACCAGTCGATCTGGTTCTTGAACACGCCGGTGACCGTGCCATGCCGCTCGGGGCTGACCCAGACCTGCCCTTCCGACCACTGTGACCATTCGCGCAGTCGCTGCACTTCGGGGTGATTCCTGTCCACGCTGTCCAGCATCGGCAGCGCATGCGGATCGAACACCCGGGTTTCGCACCCCAGGTGGCGCAGCAGCCGCTCGGCTTCCAGCGCAAGCTTGCGGCTGAACGACTGGGGCCGCAGCGAGCCGTAGAGCAGGAGAATGCGTGGCGGCCCCAGATCTGCCGCGGCGAGCTGGTGATGATTGGGCTGGGGCAATGACGATTCCGCCAGGTTGGGCAGGTCCAGGCTTGTGATTGGCTCATTCATTCGACTATTCTAGAAATATGGAAACATCGAATGCAATCACCGCCCTGACCGCCCTCGGCCATGCCACCCGCCTGGCTGCCTTCCGACTGCTGGTGGAGGCGGGCCCGGCAGGGCGCATGGCGGGCGACATCGCCACGGCCCTGCAGGTACCCCCAGCCACGCTCAGCTTCCACCTGAAGGAGCTGGTGCAGGCCGGGCTGGTGGAGAGCGAAAGCCAAGGCCGCCACGTCTGCTACCGCGCCAACTTCGATGCGATGAACGGCTTGATCCAGTACCTGACGCACAACTGCTGCGCGGGCTCCCCGGATGAGCGGTGCGCGGTCACCGAACCGGCATGCAGGTGCTGAGATGAAACCCGATCCGGTGATTCGTGCAGGCACGCGCGACGACCTGTGCTCCATCCGCGACCTTCTGCGGCAGGCGCAGTTGCCCGTGGCCGATCTGGAAAGCAGCGAGGTGGCGTTTCTCGTCGCAGACCTCGAAGGTGTTCCCGTGGGTGCCGTTGGATTGCAGATCTTCGGCGCGTCGGCCCTGCTTCGCTCCCTGGTGGTGTCCGACGACCGACGCAGTACCGGCCTTGGGCGCGCGTTGCTGTCAGCGGCCGAGGACATGGCCCGCCGCATGCAGGTCAGGGAACTGGTGCTGCTGACAACGTCGGCAGGCCCGTGGTTCGCGCGGCACGGCTATGCCGGATGCGATCGCGCGCAGATAGCGGAGGCGATCCGCAGCTCTGCCGAGTTCACTCGTCTCTGCCCGGCCAGCGCGCTGTGCATGTCCAAGCCACTCACTGACCACGGAAGCCACATGACCCGCAATGTCTTGTTCCTCTGCACCGGCAACAGCGCGCGCAGCGTGCTGGCTGAAGCCACCCTGCGCGCATGGGGCGGCGATCGCTTCAGGGCTTTCAGTGCGGGCAGCCAGCCCACTGGCCAGATCAATCCCTTCGCGCTCGCCCAGCTGCAGGCCGAAGGAATGCCCGTTGAAGGGCTGCGCAGCAAGTCGTGGGATGAGTTCGTGGATGCAGCCCCGATGGATCTGGTGATCACCGTGTGTGACGCGGCCGCTGCCGAAGCCTGCCCTGTGGTGTTCGGTGACTTCATCCGCAGCCACTGGGGCCTGCCTGATCCGGCCGCCGTGGCAGGCAGCGATGCCGACAAGGCCGCAGCCTTCGCACTGGCCCATGCCATCGTGAAAACGCGCCTGCGTGCGCTGCTCGCACTGCCCGAATCGGTGTGGTCCGAACGCGAAGCGCTGCAGCACGCGCTGGACCGGATCGGCCAGCTGCTGCCGACCGACGGCGCACAATGACGGTGCCACTGCCATGAGCCTGTTCGAGCGACACCTGACGCTGTGGGTTGTGCTGTGCATTGCGATGGGCACGCTGCTGGGCCACGTCCTGCCCGATGCCTTCGCGGTGCTGGCCTCCGCCGAAGTGGCCAAAGTCAACCTGCCGGTTGCGGTGCTGATCTGGCTGATGATCATCCCGATGCTGCTGAAGGTCGACTTCACTGCGATGCGCCAGTTGCAGCAGCACTGGAAGGGCATCGGCGTGACACTGTTCATCAACTGGGCCGTGAAGCCGTTCTCGATGGCGCTGCTGGGCTGGCTGTTCCTGCGCCATGCCTTCGCGGACTGGCTGCCCGCAGCACAGATCGACAGCTACATCGCCGGTTTGATCCTGCTGGCGGCCGCGCCCTGCACCGCCATGGTGTTCGTGTGGAGCAACCTGTGCCGCGGTGATGCCAACTTCACCCTGAGCCAGGTGGCGTTGAACGACGCGATCATGGTGGTTGCCTACGCGCCGGTGGTTGCGCTGCTGCTGGGCCTGTCGGCGATCACTGTGCCCTGGGACACGCTGCTGTTGTCGGTTGGCCTCTACATCGTGGTGCCCGTGCTGGTGGCCGCGTTGCTTCGGCGCTGGATGCTTTCGCGCAGCGGCGAGGCGGGCCTGCAGCGCGCGCTTCGACGGCTGGGCCCGCTGTCCCTGTCCGCGCTGCTGCTGACGCTGGTGCTGCTGTTCGGGTTCCAGGGCCAGCAGATCGTGAAGCAACCGCTGGTGATCGCGCTGATTGCGGTGCCGATCCTGATCCAGGTCTATTTCACTTCGGGCCTGGCCTACCTTCTGAACCGCCGTCTGGGCGTGGCGCATTGCGTGGCCGGCCCGTCAGCGCTGATTGGTGCGAGCAACTTCTTCGAACTGGCTGTGGCCACAGCGGTGGGACTGTTCGGCGTGCACTCGGGAGCGGCGCTGGCCACCGTGGTGGGTGTGCTGATCGAGGTACCGGTCATGCTGTCCGTGGTGCGGATCGTGAACCGTACACAAGCCTGGTACGAGAGATGCGAAGAGCACTGACAGATCAAAGTGTGTGGGAGTCGAATTGCGTTCTTCGCCCCGCACTGTCGTCATCGACTTGGTGGGGTGCCCGTACGCCACGTCATCAACTTCGACCCATGTCGCATATTCCCCATGCCGCTACGGCCGTTGCGGCGCCTGCGTCTGCGACAGCTTAACAGCGTGCAAAAATGCCGAAAGCGTCTTTGATCAAGCGTTGAATGCAACTGTTCTGATTGGCACCGCAGCAGCACGCGTACAGATGACGTGCCATCGAAAAAGGATGGCCGGGCTTCGAAAACCCGTGCGCTTGTTTAACAACGCTTGCCCGCCGGCGTCACCCCTCGTGGCGCCGGCGGGCAATCCGTCTGCCGGCTATGGCGGGCGGAGCGTGGAGGCCCTGTGCCTGCCGGTTTCAACAAGCGCCCGGTTTTCGAGCCACGTCTCCGCCCGCCACCTTTGTGTGGCGGCTGCCGTCTGTCCTGCACGGAGCATTGCCATGAGCACACCCGAATCCTCCCGACTACGCACGCAATACGTGCCCGCCAACGCGGACGCGCCTTCGGAAGCACCGCACCAGCAGGATCCTCTCGGTTTCATCGCCACCCTCGACCGCATCGGCAAGGGCGCCGCCGCCGACGGCCAACCCTGGCCCGAACGTCATCAGATGCCCGGCCGCCGCATGGCGCTGGCCGACGCGGATTGCGCATTGACCGGCCTGCGCGTGGCGCTGGAAATGCTGCTGGCTGCCGAGCGCGTGCGCCAGAACGGTCCCGACGAAGAGTACGTGGGCGACCGCGTGATGGAGGGCCTGATGATGGCCAGTCTGTCGCTGACCGCACAGGTCAGCGCACGCATGCGCCCGGAAGGGTGACACGGGGAACAACGCTCACTGCAACGCCGGGCACGGCCCTGCGCTGCGGCGCGCGCCACATCACCCGCAAAGCGCGCTGTCTTCCTTCAGCGCGGCATCCTGCAGTGGCTGGCGCTGTTCGATCTGCACACGCTGTTCCGCCGTCGGCTCGCCCAGCCACCACACACGGCAGCGCGCAGTAAGACGGCCGACCATCTTCGCCTGCGTGGGTGAGTACAGCATCGCCAACGCGGTGCCGGGGCAGTCGTGGGCCTGGCAGGCGGTGTAGAACCACCACGGCTCGCCCTGCAGCACTACCAGTTCGCCAGGACCGCTGGGCCCGCTCAACAGGCGTTCGCGCAGCGATGGAATCTCCTTGTCGGCGGATTCGGCTGCGGCCGTGTTCTTCATCAGGGCGTTGAACGCGGCCAGCACCTTCGGATCCTTGCGGCCACAGTCGTCCACGGTGTTGCCGCCCACCAGGGTGAAGAAGTGGGTCGCCAGCGGGTTGTCCGCGCAGGTCAGTTCGCCGCCGGCGCCCGGGTCTTCCGGTTCGCCTTCGTTGTCCCACACCGAGGGGGCCACGCCGTCTTCGGCGGACGGTTCCTCCTCGACCACCGTCGCCGCGGCGGCCGGTGCTTCGGTGGTCGGCGCTGGCGCCGCAGCAGGTGCAGTCCCGCCAGTCTTCTCCGGTGCCTGTCCGCAGGCTGCCAGCAGCGCGGCCATCATCGCCATCCCTGTGATTCGCATCTTCATTCCGTGTCCTTGTCTGATCTGCGCTGCGTCCGCCAAATCGGCGGCCGCGTGATTCTAACCAGCACCGCGCCAGGATGCGTTCGCAGCTTCCCGTCATCGCCTGGAGCCGGACGCATGCGCCGTACACCACTCGCCATGATCTTCTGCAGTGCCCTGCTGATGGCATCGCCGGCAAATGCCCACGATGCAGAAGGCGCGGAGCCCGCACAGCCGCTTCCCGATATCGCGCTGCCCGCACCGCTGGACCGTGTACTGCGCGACTACGAGCAGGCGTGACGCACGGGTGATGCCAAGGCACTGGCTGCGCTGTTCGCCGAGGATGGCTTTGTGCTGCAGAGCAACCAGCCGCCGGTGCGCGGCCGCAGTGCGATCGAGGCCGCGTATGCCGGCCAGGGCGGCAGCCCGTTGCGGCTGCGTGCGCTGGCGTATTCGATGGAGGGCAACACGGGCTACATCGTCGGTGCGTACAGCTACGGCAACAACGTGGGCGATACCGGCAAGTTCACGCTCACGTTGAAGCGCGTGGACGATGGGCCGTGGTTGATCTTTTCGGACATGGACAACACCAGCGCGCCGCCGCGGGCGCGGTGATTGCTGCCGCCGGGCGCCAACCAAGGTTGGCAGCTACCAGAAGCGGGTTCGGCAGTAGATCCACGCCATGCGTGGATAGGGCACGCACATAAAAAAACCCCGGCGCGTGGCCGGGGTTTTTCGATTCACTTGAACAGCGTGTCCGGATACTCCGGTTTCTGTTCCCGCGCCAGCAGTGCGCGCAGGCCTTCTTCCGGGGTCTGCTCGCCATGCAGCACGGCACGCACACCGTCGGAGATCGGCAGGTCGATGCCATGACGGCGCGCCTGTCGCATCACTTCGTCAGCGGTCTGCACCGACTCGACCACCTGGCCGATCTCGCGCACTGCATCCTGCAGCGTCTGGCCGCGGCCCAGGGCCAGGCCCAGGCGGCGGTTGCGCGACAGGTCGCCGGTGCAGGTCAGCACCAGATCGCCCAGGCCGGCCAGGCCCATCAGCGTTTCCGGCTTGGCGCCGATCGCAGCGGCCAGGCGCAGCATCTCGTTCAGACCACGGGTGATCAGGCCGGCACGGGCGTTGAGGCCCAGCTGCATGCCATCGGCCACGCCGGTGGCCACGGCCAGCACGTTCTTCATCGCGCCGCCCAGCTCGGCACCGACCATGTCGTCGCCGGTGTAGGCGCGGAACGCCGGGCCATGCATCGCCTCGGCCACCGTCTGCGCGAACTCGGGCACGTCGCCGTGCACGGTGATCGCGGTCGGCAAGCCCTGGGTGACTTCCTTGGCGAACGACGGCCCGGTGACGACGGCCAGCGGCACATCCTCACCCAGCACTTCGCGCGCCACTTCATGCAGGAAACGGCCCGAACCGGGTTCGAAGCCCTTGGTGGCCCAGGCCACGCCGGCACCGGCCGGTCGCAGCGGCGCCAGCGCACGCACGGTCTCGCCGAACGCGTGCGACGGCGTCACCACCAGGATCCAGGCCGCGCCCTGCACCGCCGACGCCAGATCGGTGGTGGCACGCAGGCTGTCCGGCAGCGGGATGCCCGGCAGGTAGCGCGGGTTCTCGTGGCGCTGGTCGATGGCGTCGACCACGGCCGCGTCGCGCCCCCACAGCACGGTCGGGTGACCGTGCCGTGCGAGCAGGCTGGCCAGGGCGGTTCCCCAGGAACCGGCGCCGAGCACGGCGATCTTGTCAGCGGGAGTGCTCATCCGTGACGTCGCGGCAGGAATCAGGCGTTGCCGGCCGGCTCGGAGTCAGCCAGCGACGGTGCGTCGCCCTGCTCCTGGCGCTGGCGCAGGGTTTCTGCGTACAGGCCTTCGAAGTTGATCGGCTGCAGGAAGAACGGCGGGAAGCCGCCGGCCTGGATCAGGTCGCTGATCAGCTGGCGCACGTACGGGAACAGGATGTTCGGGCACTGGGTGCCGAGCAGCACGTCGATCGACTGCGGGTCCAGGCCGACCAGGCCGAACACGCCGGCCTGCTTCACTTCGGCCACGTAGGCGGTGCGCTCACCGGCCTGGCAGGTCAGGGTCACGGCCAGCACGACTTCGAAGGCGTTCTCACCCAGGCGCTGCACCTGCTGGTTCAGATTCAGCTGCAGCTCCGGCTGCACCTGGTCATTGAAGATGGTCGGCGCGTTCGGCGACTCGAAGGAGACGTCCTTGACGTAGATCTTCTCGACGGTGAAAGCGGGGCCGGTAGCGGCATCGACCGGCGCAGCGGCGCCGTTGGTGATCTCTTCGGACATTTCCAGTAACTCCAGGTGAATGCAATGAAAACGATGGTCTAACTACTGCGATGGGGGCGGGACCCGGCCCAGACAAGGCCGGATCCGCCACCTGCGACAATCAGTTGCGGCCCTTGACCAGCGGCAGTTCGGCCTGCTGCCAGGCGGGAATGCCGCCGTCGAGCACGTAGACCTTCTCGAAACCGGCCTTCTTCAGCGCCTTGGCGGCGGTTTCCGAAGCGTTGCCGCTGCGGCACACCAGCACCACCGGCGACTGCTTGGCGTTGGCCACCAGCTTGTTTTCCGGGCCGAAGGCACTGGCCTGGGCGTTGCGGCTGCCGGCAATGTGGCCCTTCTCGAAGTCACCGCTGGCCGACAGGTCGACCACCACCGTGCCGCCCGCGTTGATCAGCTGGGTCAGTTCGGCGGGCTTGATGCCCTTGAAGCCCCGGAACAGGCGGCGGATCTCGGTGACGATGATGGCCACGGTCAGGCCGACCAGGGCCGCGGACAGCATCGGGTTTCGGCCTGCAAAGGCCAGCAACTCTTCGTAATTCACTCAGGTCACGGGTCGATTAAGCGGGCGCCGATTGTCGCACAAGCCGGACGCGGCCCGTCACTGCCCCTTCCACAGGTCCGGCAGGCCGGCGGTCTGCCACCAGCGCTTGGCCTCCGGGTCCCAGCGCCAGCGCTCGACCACGACCACGGTGCGCTCGGCCTGGGTGTTCTGGTTGATCACCCCGATTTCGACCCGGCGCTCGACCAGGCCACCGTCCAGCGAGGCGCTGCTGCGCTCGCGATAGGACGACACGCGCAGCTGCGCGTAACGGTTGAGCTCGAACTCGGTCGGCGGCTTTTCCTTGCGCAGCTTGGGGTCGAGGTAGCCGATGGCATCGTCCATGCTGCCCCAGCGGATGGTCGCCCCGTAGGCGATCTGGGTCTCTTCCAGCAGCTTGCGCTGCTTGCGGCTGAGGTCGTCGGCCGAGGCCACGGCACTGGCCAGCAGCAGGGAATACATCAGGAACTGGATGAGGCGGCGCATCGGTGGTTTCCCCAGAACGTCAGCCTGCCATCCTACCCTTTGGCGAAGGCAACAAAGCGACCGCTGAATTCGGCGGCGGGCTTGCCATCGGCACCGGGCTGGGTGGCGATGATGCTGATGCGGGCCTTGCGGCGCTGCCGGAAGGTATTCAGGAAGGCGTCCCAGCCGGTGGCTTCGGCCGCTTCGGCGTGGGCGTGCAGGTCCTCATAGACCGGCGCCAGATAGCGCAGGTTGCTGTCGGCCACATAGACCTCGGCATCGTGGCCGGCCAGGCGCAGGCGCAGGCTGACCAGCGCCCAGCCGGACAGGGTCAGCACCGAGGCCAGGCTGCCGCCGAAGGCGTTGCCCTTGTCATTGACGTTGGCCGCCAGCGGCGCGGTGATGCGCAGCACGCCATCGGCATAGCCGTCGAGCTGGATCTGCATGGCGCGCACCGCCGGCATGCAGTCCAGCACGTCCTGCAGGGCGGCCAACGAGGAAGTCAGGGCATCAACGGACATCGGAGCAGCGACCACGACAACGAAGGGCCCGCATAATGCAGGCAATGGTCGACCATACGATACCCACTGGCGCCAGCCGTTCCGGCCCACGCTGGACCCTGATCTCGCTGCGCCCGCGGGGCCAGAACGTGGCGCTGCGCCGCGCCGTTGCCGGGCTGGGCGGGAATGTCCTGGCCCTGGCGCCCTGGCGCCTGCAGCGCCTGCATGGCACGGCTGTGGTGCGCCAGCTGCAACGCGCGCTGAACTGCGACCGGGTGGTGTTCACCAGCCCGGCCGCCGTTGCCGCAGCCGCGTCCCTGCTGCCGCTGGCCGGCGTGCAGCGCAGCCCGTGGCTGACCGTGGGCGAAGGCACTGCGCGCGCATTGCAGGCACATGGCATCACCGAGGTGCACGCGCCGCAGCGGATGGACAGTGAAGGCCTGCTGGCGCTGCCGGTGCTGGCCGACGTACAGGGCCTGCGCGTCGGACTGGTGACCGCGCCCGGCGGGCGTGGCCTGATTGCCGCGCAGCTGCAGGCGGCGGGCGCCACGATCGAACGTGCCGACGTCTACAAGCGTCGCCTGCTGCGACTGCCCCCGCGAACGCTGGCGCGGTTGGCGCATTCAGCACAGCCGTGGGTACTGGCCGTGAGCAGTGGCGAAGCGTTGCAGCATTTCTGGCAACAGCTTCCGCCGGCCGGGCAGCAGCGCCTGCGGGCGTCTGCCCGCGTGGTGGTTGCCAGTGACCGCCTCGGCGAACAGGCGCAGGCGCTCGGCCTGCAGCGCATCACACGCAGCGCCGGCCCCACCGCTGCGCAGCTGGTGGCCGCTGCACACGCCACGCTCACCGTCCCGGCAGCGACCTGAACAGGGACGTGGATCACGCTTGCCGCTGCCGTCGGCAACGGTGATGCTGTGCACAACGCAGCCTGCCGGCACCCCGACCGGCGACGTTGCCGACAAGGAAGCCTGATGAACGATACTCCGCCCGCACCCCCACCCCATCGACCCGTGCGCTGGCTGCTGCCGCTGGCCGCCGTGGTCGTGCTCGGCGCGGGCGGTTATGCCAGCTGGTACGTCTGGCAGCAGCAACAGCGCGAACAGGAAGCGCAGGCACAGGCCAAGGCCGTACAGCTGAAGGGCCTGGAGGCCACGCTGGATGCGCTGCGCCGTGACCAGCGCGCGACCAGCCAGCGCCTGCAGGATGCGGCGACCACCAACCGCGTGCTGCGCGACGAGATGCTGGGACTCTCACAGCGCAGCGCGCTGCTGGAAGAGAACGTGGCCAAGCTGGCCGACAGTGCCAACCAGGGCCGCCAGGCGGTGCAGCGCGATGAGGCCGAGCTGCTGCTGACCCAGGCTGCGCAGCGCCTGAACTACGCCGACGACGTGGACGGCGCACGCCGCCTGTATGCACAGGCCGCCATCGCGCTGGCCGATCTGCCCGACGCCGACGGCCTGAACCTGCGCCAGGCGCTGGTGCAGGAGCGCGAGGCACTGGATGCGCTGGGCAGCGGCCCGCGCGTGCAGTCGCTGCAGCGCCTGGATGCTGTGGCCCGGGCGCTGCAGGGCCTGCCCTCGCAGATCACCGGCACGACCGGCAGCAGCACCGCCAAGCCCTGGTGGCAGGCCACGCTGGCACCGTTCGTGGACATCACCCCGAGCCGCCAGAACGGCCCGCTGACGGCCGCCGAAAAGCGCAACGCCGACGATGCACTGCAGCTGGAATTGACGTTGGCGCGCGCCGCGATCGAGCGCGGCGACCGCGCGGGCCGCAACACCGCTCTGGACCGCGTGGAGCAGTGGGCACAGCGGCGCTGGCCGGATTCACCGGCCCTGCGCGCGCAACGTGCTGAACTGAAGGCCTTGCGCGAACTGCCGCTGCAGGCCAACGACGCTGTCCTTGGCAGCACCCTGCAACAACTGCGCACCCAGACCGACCGGAGGTAAGCCCGCATGAAACCCCTGCAATCCCTGGTCGTGCTGTTGCTGGCCGTGGCCATCGGCGTGGTCGCCGCGCAATGGCTCGGCGCCGATGACCTGAACCGCTTCGGCGAAGTGACCCTGCGCTACGGCGGCTACGACTATCACAGCAACCTGCCGAAGGTAGCGCTGCTGGCGGTGATCACGGTGCTGGTGCTGTGGCTGCTGTGGAGCCTGATCGCTGCACCGTTCCGTGCCTGGGGCCGCTACCGCCGCAAGCAGGGCCGGGTGCGCCTGATCGACGGCCTGCAGGCCTACGAGCATGGCCAGTGGCAGCGTGCGGAGAAGCTGCTGGACGGCGCCGCCAAGGACCCGGAAGTGAGCGCGGTGGCACTGGCCACCGCCGTGCGCAGCGCGCAGGCACGGGCCGACGGCCCCGCCGGAGAGGCGCTGCTGCAGCGCCTGGGTGAAAGCGACGCCACCCTGCAGGCGCTGCTGCGCGCCGAACAGCTGCTGGCGCGCGATCTGCCGGTCGATGCGATCAATGCGCTGGACGTAGCGGCGATCCAGCCGCTGCCGCCGCGCGGCCTGTGGCTGCGTACCGAAGCGCTGGCACAGGCCGGCCGCGCGCACGAAGCGTATGGCCAGCTGGGTGCGCTGCGCCAGAGCAAGGTGCTGCCGGCCGACGCGAACAGCGAACTGGAGGCACGCCTGGCCGCACAGGCGCTACTGGAAGCGGCCGACGTCAACGCGCTGGCCGCACAGTGGGAGGCCACCCCGAAGGCGCTGCGCCCCACCCCGGACGTGGTGGGCGCCTATGCCAGCCGTGCGGTGGCGCTGGACTGGGATGAGCCGGCGCTGCTGGCGCTGGAACAGGCACTGGACCAGCGTTGGAATGACGATCTGGTGGCGCTGTATGGCCGCCTGCCCGCCGAGCGCCTGGCCACCCGCCAGGCCAATCTGGCGCGCTGGCGCAACGTGCATGACGGCTCGGCCGCGCTGCGCCTGGCGCAGGGCCGCGTGGCCCTGGGCCAGCAGCAATGGGATGCCGCCGATGCGTTCCTGCACGAGGCCATCGCCGCGGGCGCCGGTGCACCGGCGTGGGAAGCGCTGGGTGAAGTGTTCGCCCAGCGTGGCGAACACGCGCTGGCCGCGCAGTGCCTGGCCAATGCGCTGCGCCTGCAGCGCGGCGAGGACAGCGTGGAACTGGTGCGTGGCACCGAGACGCCGCTGCGCGCCACGGTGGAGGAGCAGCCCATCGTTGCACAGCCGCCGGTGTATGACGCCAACGAAGAGCGCGACGAATTCGGCAACCCGCGGTTGCCCTGATGGGTAGTGCCGGCCGCTGGCCGGCATCCACCGGTGAATTTGGCACCCACCAGAGCAACAATCCGAACAAAAAAAAACGCCGCCCGATGGGCGGCGTTTTCAGTTCCAGGAGTGCCGGCCGGATCGTGCCGACCAACGGTCGGCACCCACCGATGGATGCGATCAGCGTTCGACGATCGCCACCACGCCCATGCCGCCAGCGGTGCAGATCGACACCAGTGCGCGGCCACCGCCGCGTTCGGCCAGCTGCTTGGCTGCCGTGGCGATCACGCGTGCGCCGGTAGCGGCGAACGGGTGGCCGGTGGCCAGCGACGAGCCCAGCAGGTTGATCTTGTCCGGGTCGATGCGGCCCAGCGGCGCGTCCAGGCCCAGGCGGTTGCGGCAGTAGTCCTCGCTCTCCCACGCACGCAGGGTGCACAACACCTGCGCGGCAAAGGCTTCGTGGATCTCGTAGATGTCGAAGTCCTGCAGGGTCAGGCCGTTGCGCTTGAGCATCTCCGGCACCGCGATGGTCGGTGCCATCAGCAGGCCTTCGCCATGCACGAAGTCCACTGCCGCCACGTGTGCGTCACGCAGGTAGGCCTGCGGCTCATGGCCATGCGCGCGCGCCCACTCTTCGCTGGCCAGCAGTACCGCAGCGGCACCGTCGGTCAGCGGGGTGGAATTGGCGGCGGTGAGCGTGCCACGCCCGGAAACCTTGTCGAACGCCGGCTTCAGCGTCGCCAGCTTTTCCAGCGAGGTATCCGGGCGCAGGATGTTGTCGCGCTCGACGCCACGGAACGGTGCGATCAGGTCGTTGAAGAAGCCACGCTCGTAGGCGGCAGCCAGCTTCTTGTGCGACGACACCGCCCACTCATCCTGCGAGTCGCGCGAGATGTTCCACTCCTTCGCCATGTCCTCGCAGTGGTCGCCCATGCTCTTGCCGGTGCGCGGCTCGGCCACGCCCGGGAACTCGGGCTTGAGCTCGGAGAACTTGAAGCCGGCGGTGAGCGCACGGATCTTCTCGCCGGTGCTCTTGGCGCGGTTGGCCGCCAGCAGGCGTGCACGCAGCTTCTTGCCGTAAACGATCGGCACGTCGGAGGTGGTGTCCGAACCACCGCCGATGCCCGATTCGATCTGTCCCAGCGCGATCTTGTTGGCCACGGTGATGATACTGTCCAGCGAGGTACCGCAGGCGCGCTGCAGGGTGATGCCCGGGGTCAGCGGCGACAGGCCGGAGGACAGCGTCGCTTCGCGGCCCAGGTTCCAGTCGCTGGAATGCTTGATCACCGCGCCCATCGCCACTTCACCCAGCTGCTGGCCATGCAGGCCGAACCGTTCGACCAGCGCGCCCAGCGTACGGACCGACATGCCGAGGTTGCCGACATCCGAGTACGCGGTGTTCTGGCGGCAGAACGGAATGCGGACGCCACCGAGGATGGCGACGGGACGAGCGTTGGGCATGGAGATACCTGGCATGGATGAGGGTGTCTGCAACATGGCCTGCACGACGGAGCAGGCATAATGGAGCCAAGTGTAGCTGCCGCCCTGTGATGGGCCAACCGTGGAACCATGAGCAAACCCGACCCCGCGATGAATGCCCTTGGCGTGCTGGCCCTGGAACTGGCCGGCGGCGAAATCCCCCGCCAGGCGGTGCTCAGCGCTGAACAGGCCGGTGAACTGGCCGAACGCGTCGGCCGCGACCTGGCCAAGCTGGTGCCGCAGGTCGCCGAGCTGGACCTGGTGTTCGCCGCCGCGCATTTCGACCCGGCTGAAGTGCTGCGCCCGGGCTGGCCGATCCATCGCCGCCTGGAAGAACTGCAGATGCGTGCCCCGGGCCGCAACCAGGGCCCGCGCCTGCTGGCCTTCGGTACCGATGCCGAGGGTGACGTGCCACTGCCGTTCCAGGCCGATGCCACGCTGGTGGGCGGTGGCCTGCGCGTGGTGCCGTTCCTGCTGACCGGCAGCGACGTGGCCACCACCAGCGCGGTCGCCGATGCGCTGGAAGAAACCTTGCTGGCCAACGGCATGGCGCACGCCGACACCGCGCTGATGGCGCAGAACACCTTCGGTGCCCGCATCGAGCACGCGCGCTATTTCACCGTGAACGACCTGGCCGCGATGATGTCGATGCAGTACGACAACCAGGGCCTGGCCGCACTGTGGCCGCTGATCGAGACCGCGATCATGGCGCCGGGCGAGGACGAGTGGCTCAATGCCGCGCCCGAGCCGCTGCTGCGCTATACGCATGGCGAAGCACGCATGGCGCTGTTCGACCCGGCCGGTTGGTGCGCGCACTACAGCCACAGCAAGAACGACTGCGATCGCCTGAAGGGCATCTACGAGCAGTTCCTGATGCGCCAGCGACAGATGGCCGCGGTGCTGGAAGCACATGGCGTGCCGGTACTGTTCGTGCACTGCGAGGCCGGGCAGGACGCGCGCGAACTGCTGGCGCGCTGATCCGGGTGATATGTGGGTAGTGCCGGCCGCTGGCCGGCACCCTCCGGATCTGTGATTGCCGGCCAGCGGCCGGCACTACCCATCAGGAAAAACGCCGGCTTGTGCCGGCGTTCTTTGTTTCTTACGGGGCCTTCTGGATCACCGCACAGGCCAGGCGCGCGCCGGCGTTGCCGGTCGGCTGGGTCTTGTAGTCGTCCGCGTCGGCGTGGACGATCAGGCCGCGGCCGATGATGTCGAAGTCATCACCCTTGCCGATGTTGACGTTGCTCGACACCGGGCCGTCGATGGTGGCCACGCCCTTGTCGTCGGCCTTGATGTTGGGCATGTCGCCGCCGTGGTGCGGATCGGTGGCGACGTTGCCGTGATCCTGCTTGCCCGGGTTGAAGTGGCCGCCGGCGCTCATGCCGTCCGGCGCGCTGCAGTCGCCCTTCTCGTGGATGTGGAAGCCATGTTCGCTGCCCGGCTTCAGGCCGGTGATCTGGCCGGTCACGTGGACCTTGCCATCAACCACCTTGAAGGTGACGCTGCCCTTGGTCTCGTTGCCCTGGGTCGGTGCCAGTTCGGCCGTTGCCGAAGCATCGCCCGTCGGTGCCGCCGCCGGTGCCGGGGCTGCAGCCGGCTCGGTGGTGGCGCCGTCAGCCGGCGCGGCCGGCGGGGTTTCAGTCTGCGGCGCGGCGGGCTGCTGGTTGCAGGCCGCCAGGCCCAGCGCGGCGATGGCCGCAAACAGCGAAGTGTGGATCAGACGCATTGGAATCTCTCCCTCGATGATGCCTGCAGTGATCAGCGGACGACCCGGATCACGCCACAGGCGATGCGGACGCCGGCATTGCCGGCGGGCTGGCTGCGATAGTCGTCGGCGTTGGCATGCACGACCAGTGCGCGTCCGGCGATATCGGTGGCGGCGCCTCCGCCAAGGGTAACCCCCTTGAGGTGGATATCGACGTTGGCGCGGCCCTGGGCATCGGCACGCAGATTGTCCATGTCGCCCAGGTGGTGCTTGCCGGTGCCGGCGCGGCCATGCGCAGCACCACCGGGATTGAAGTGATTGCCGGCACTGCTGGCATCCACCGCACTGCAGTCGCCGCGCTCATGGATGTGGAAGCCGGCCTGCTGCATCGGCTGCAGGCCACCGACCAGGCCGGTGATGTGGATGCCACCGGGCTCCACCATCAGCGCGATGCGGCCACTGACGATGCTGGCCGAGGCCGGTGCAAGATTGGCCTCGCCCTGCTTCGCTGCGCTGACCACGGTCGGCGGCGGCGGAGTAGGTTCGGTCTTTTTCGGCGCGCTGCCGCAGGCAGACAGCAGCACGGCGGCGGACAACGGCAGGATGGCAAAGGACAGACGCATCAAAGACTCCTTGCAGATGACACTAAGCGTTGCATCGTCCATGAACGATCAACGGTTCGGCAAGCGGGCGCGAGGATCGCGTGCATGGGCCGTTCAATGGCCCCCGCGGCGGCGTCCGGCGCCCAGCTTGCGGGTAAGGGTATTGCGGCCAAGGCCCAGGCGGGCCGCGGCTTCGGCACGGCGGCCGTGGGTGATCTGCAGCGCGGCCTCCAGCAGGGCATGGTCGACCCGCTCGCGCACCTGCGCGTGCAGCCCTTCCACGCCTTCGGCCAGCTGACGGCGTGCCCATTCGGCCAGCAGCGCTTCCCACTGCCCCGGATCGGCTGCGCTGGTACTGCTGCGGCGCCCGCGCGCGCGGTTCAGCGCGGTATCGACATCGGCCACGCCGATGGTGTCGGCGGCGGCCAGCGCGGCCATCCGCCAGCACACGTTCTCCAGCTCGCGCACATTGCCCGGCCAGTCGTGCTCGCGCAGCGCCTGCAGGGCCGCGGCGGTCAGGCGCTTCGGCGGCGTATCCAGCTTGCGTGCGGCGGCAGCCAGGAAGGTGCTGGCCAATTGCGCGATGTCCTCGCGGCGCTCGCGCAGTGGCGGCAGCTGCAGGCGCACCACGTCCAGGCGGTGCAGCAGGTCGGCGCGGAACTTTCCTTGTGCAACCAGCCCTTCCAGGTCCTGGTGGGTGGCGGCGACCACGCGCACGTCGACGCGGATCAGTTCGCGGCCACCGACGCGGAAGAACTCGCCCTGCGCCAGCACGCGCAGCAACCGGGTCTGCAACGGCAGCGGCATGTCGCCGATCTCATCCAGGAACAGTATGCCGCCATCGGCCTGCTCGAAGCGGCCGATATGGCGGCGCTGCGCGCCGGTGAAGGCGCCGGCCTCGTGGCCGAACAACTCGCTTTCCAGCAGCTCGGACGGGATTGCAGCGGTATTGAGCGCGACGAAGGGCCCCTGCGCGCGCGGTGATTCGCGATGCAGCGCATTGGCCACCAGCTCCTTGCCGGTGCCGGTCTCGCCGGTGATCAGCACCGCCAGCGGTGCCTGCGCCAGGCGACCAATGGCGCGGAACAGCGCGCGCATCGGCGGGGTATCGCCCACCAGTTGCGGCGGTTGGTCGCTATGCGCTTCGGCCGCAGGTGTGGCCGCCGCCAATGCCGGTGCGACGGCCGGCAGCACCCGTTGCGCCAGTGCCACCGCATCGTCCAGATCGAACGGCTTGGACAGGAATTCATGCGCACCACCGCGGAACGCGCCGGCCGTGCTGGCTACATCGGTATAGGCCGACATCACCACCACCGGCAGCTGCGGCAGCGCGGCCTTGAGCTTGTCCAGCAGCACAAGGCCATCGTCGCCGGGCATGCGCACATCGGTGAACAGCAGCGCCGGTGGCGGGCCTTCGCTCAACGCCTGCAGGGCGGGTGCGGCGCTGTCGAAATCGAGGACCTGGTAGCCCGCCTCGCGTAGCGCGGTGCACAGCACGAAGCGCACGGCCCGATCGTCATCGACCACCCAGATGCGCTGCGGGGACGAAGAAGACTCAGACATCGCGCGGGGCCTCCTCGGCCGGGGCGGCGCCGTTGCCGATCGGCAACAGCAGGGTGAACACGGTATGGCCCGGGCGCGAGCGGTAGGTCAGCGTGCCGCGATGCTCGCGCGCCACCTGCTGGGCCAGCGCCAGGCCCAGGCCAGTGCCTTCGGCGCGGCCACTGACCAAGGGCAGGAACAGGTGTTCAGCCAGTTCCTCGGGAACGCCACGGCCGTCGTCGGCGATTTCCAGGCGCAACGCCAGCGTGTGCAGCTGCTCGGCAATGCGCACGCCATGCTCCACGCGGGTACGCAGGGTGATGTTGCCGGCGCCGGCCTGGATCGCGTTGCGCACCAGGTTCCAGACCGCCTGGGTGAGGCGGTCGGCGTCACCATGGAATTCGGGGATGCTGGGGTCGTAGTCACGCTGCAGGCGCACCGCCCAGCCGGCTTCGCTCTCGGCCAGGCGCAGCACGCGTTCCAGCGCGGCATGGATGTTCAGTTCGGCATGCGGCGCGGCCGGGGCCGGCGACAGCAGCTGGTCGAGCAGGCCGTTGAGGCGCTCGATCTCCGAGCCGATCAGTTCGATCAGCTCACGTTCGCTGGCCTCGCGCTGGGCCGCGCGGCGGGCCAGCAGCTGGGCCGCACCCTTCAACCCGGCCAGCGGGTTGCGCAGCTCGTGGGCCAAGCCCTTCAGCGCCGCGCTGAGCGCGCTGGGCAGGGCCTGGGTCGGGTCCAGCCCGGGGAATTCGTCGACCGGATGCGCCTCCAGCAACCAGCCGCCATCGTCGCGGCGGCTCATCCAACCCTCGGCGAAGCGCGGCGCCTCGCCGGGCACCGCCAGCGCCAGCCGGTTCAGGCGCAGGCTGTCGCGCTCGTCGCGGGCCAGGAAATGGGCCAACGCCTCGCCCTGCACTTCCAAGGCGGCCAATGGCCGACCCAGCAGGCGCCGGACGCTGACGCCCAGCCAGCGGGCGAAGGCCGGATTGCAGCCGGCAATGCAGCCATCGGCCCCGGCCCAGGCCAGCGGCGTGCCCAGGGCATCGAGGGTCGGCGGCGGTGCGGGGTCGGACATTGCACCAATGTAGTGCAAAACGCGGGGTTCGGGGTCGGATCCCTTTCCGCCTGGAAAGGGCTCTGACCCCCTGCTGCAGGTCGAGCAAGCTCGACCACTACCAGATGCGTGGCCGGTTACAGCTTCATGTTGAGGCCGACGAACACGCTGCGACCCGGGGCCGGCGAGAACATCGGGCGGGCGCTGTCCCAGAAGAAGCTGTCGTACCAGGCGTAGGCGTACTCGCGGCCGGTAACGTTCTTCAGCTGCAGGTCCACGCTGAAACGCGGGGTGAGCTGGTAGGCCGCGCTGAGGTCGAGCACGGCGAAGCCTCCGAACTTGCCGGCCACGTTGCGCTCTTCCAGGTAGTAATCGCCCTGTGCACGCGCCTGCAGGCCCAGCCGCAGCGCATCCGTGGCGCGGTAGTCCACGCCCAGGTTGCTGATGTGGCGCGGGGTGGCGGCCACTTCCCGGCCCTGCAGGGAAATGCTGGCATCGCGGTCGTCGCGGGTGATCTTCGCTTCCTGGTAGGCGTGCGACGCCCATACCGTCCAGTCGTCGCCCAGCTGCAGGCTCAACTGCGCATCCACGCCGCGCCGGCGGGTCTTGCCCAGGGTGACCGTGGTGCCGGTGGCCGGCATGTTGGACACCTCGTTTTCCGCGTCCTGCTGCCACACCGCCAGGCGTGCCTGGCTGCCGGCAAACGGCTGGAATTTCAGGCCCAGCTCCATGCCGGTGTTGGTGGACGGCTGCATCGGTGCCTGCCCTGGGGTGAGGTAGGCCGGTGCGGTGGAGCCGGTCAGTACCTGGAAGGTGCGGCCCCAGTTTGCGTAGACATGGGTGGTCTGGCCCAGGCTGTGGATGACGCTCAGCTTGGGCTGGCCGATGCTGCTGTAGTCCTGCAGGCGGCCGTAGACGCCGTTCATCAGGTGCGTGCTGCCACTGAAGCGATCGATACGATAGGCCGGCACGATCTTCCAGGCCTCGACGGGCTGGTAGACGGCCTGCACGTAGGCGCCCCAGTTGTCGAAGCTGTGGCGATCATTGTTCTGCACCCGCGCTGGGGGCTGGCTGAAATCAGTGGGTTCGGCGTAGGCGTAGCGCTCCCGGAGGTAGCCGTTGTCCTGCTGCTCGTAGTTCAGGCCACCTTCGACGGTGAGCGTGGGGCTGGCCTGCCAGGTGAGCGTGCTGAGCAGGCCATGCTGCCGCTCGTCCCATATGCGGCGCTGGCGCGGCAGGTTGCCGGTGGGCAGGTCGCTGAAGGTCACGCGGCGGTCGTCTTCGTAGCGGTTGTAGTACAGCCGGGTGCCGAAGGTGATTGCGTCGGACAGTTTCATGTCCAGGTGCGCAGCAAGCTGGCGCATGTCGCGGTCATCGCCATCGTTGCCGTTGCGCAGCTCGCTGCCACGGCGGTGCGTGCGCAGCTCGTCGGCGGTCATGAAGCCGGGTTCGTCGGCTTCGTGGTGGTACGCACGGGCGGTCAGACCCACGCGCAGGCCGTCGTCCAGCGAGCCGTAGAACCACTTGCCGCCCAGCGAATATTTCTTCGAGGTGTCGTGGTCGCGGTAGCCGTCGCTGGCCTGGGTGCCAACGAAATAGTTCTGCGCGAAGCCATTGGCTTCACGGCCAACTGCCAGCTGCGCATCACGAGTGTTGTAGCTGCCGTAGGCCAGGCGCGCATCGGTGTAGCTGCCACCCTGGCGCGTACCGAAGTTCACGTTGCCGCCGATGTTGTGCAGGCCATAGCGCGGGTCGTTGGTCCCGCGCACTACTTCGATGTAGCTGATGTCCAGCGGGAACAGCATGTCGATGAAGCGCTGGTTGCCGCTGTTGACGTTGCTGGGGATGCCATCGATCAGCGTCTTGATGGCATTGAGGTAGCCCTCACCGTTGAAGGCGCGGAAGCTGACCTTGCCCGATTCGGCGCCCTGCCGGGTTTCGGTGAGCTGGATGCCGGGCATCTGCCCGAGCAGTTCCCAGCTGTGCGAGACGTTGCGGTTTTCGATCTGGTCTGCACCCAGGACGTCCACCGAGGTCAGTACCTGATGCGCACTGAGCTGGCCTTCGCCGTGCTGGTGCACCTGCACCTTGCCGAGAGTGAGCGCGGCGTCGGCCGATTGTGCGAAGGCTTCAGGAGCAAACGGTGCGGCCGCGAGGGCGGCCACCAGGGTGGGAGTCTTCATGGGAAGAGGCGGCTGCGATAAAATGTAATTATATAACATTTCACATGTAGCCGTTGTAGAGTCGAGCCACTCTCGACTGCTCCTGGCAAACGGCAGTCGAGCGTGGCTCGACTCTACAAAGACGGGTGGCGAGGGGGATTACACCGGGTAGCCGGTGGCTTCCCGTGCCTTCTTCCAGGCGGCTTCGAATTCACGCGCGGAGATTTCGTCGTCCTCGTCGAAATCCAGGAACGACACCGGCTGGTCGGCCAGCAGGAAGCGGTCGTCGCTGTGGGCATGCTCGTCGGCCCAGACCATCTTGGTCCCGTAGATTTCCACCTGCCGCACGATCTTCTCGCCACGCGCTTCCATCAGCACGTTGCCCTTGCCCAGGCCCGATTCGGCCCAGTGCTTGTAGTACTTCTTTGCGGCCGATTTCGCGCCGGATTTTGCGTTGTGCTTTGCGTAGGTCATTGCAGGAGCCCTGGCCGCAGGCGCGGCCGGAAAGTACGGAATGGCGCCATTATCAGGCATCCGGGGTCAGAGCCCTTTCCTTTGGAAGGGATCCGACCCTTGCCGGTTCAGTTCGGCAGGGGCACGCCCTTCGGCCACAGCATCCAGATGTTGCCCTTCTGCTTCATGTCGCCAGCCAGCTTGCCGGCGGCATCGCCGCTGCCCCAGTACAGGTCGGCGCGCACTTCGCCGGCGATGGCGCCGCCGGTGTCATGCGCAGCCACCGGGCGCACCACCGGGGTGCCGTCAGGGCGCGTGGTGGACAGCCACAGCAGGCTGCCCAGTGGCACCACGGTGCGATCCACTGCCACGCTGTAGCCGGCGGTGAGCGGCACGTTCAGTGAACCCCGCGGGCCCTCCGGGCTGTCCGGGTTGCGCACGAAGAACACGTAGCTGGGGTTGCTGCGCAGCAGTTCCGGCACGCGCGCGGGGTTGGCCCGTGCCCAGGCGCGGATCGCGTCCATGGTGACGTCTTCCTTCTTCAGCTGGCCCTGGTCCACCAGCCAGCGACCTATGGCGCGGTAGGGATGGCCGTTCTGTTCCGCGTAGGCCAGCCGCACCTGCTTGCCATCGGCCAGGCGCACGCGGCCGGACCCTTGGATCTGCAGCAGCTGCAGGTCCATCGGGTCGGTCAGCCACGCCAGCACCGGGGCCTTGGCGCCCTTGGCCGCGATGGTGCCGGCGTCGTCATAGGGCTTGAGCACCTTGCCTTCGACGCGACCGCGCAGGCGCTTGCCCTTCAGTTCCGGGTAGAGGCTGTCCAGCTGCACCACCACCAGATCATCGGGCGTGCCGTAGACCGGTACCGTCGCCTTGTCGGTGCGGGTGAGGCTGCCGGGGTAGATCGGCTCGTAGTAGCCGGTGATCAACCCGTCGGCCTGATGGCCACCGGCACGCAGCGCGTAGGCATCGAGGTCGCGCTGCAGGAACTGGCGGATCGCGGCCGGGTCCTTGTCTGACACCGCTGCGGCGGTGGCGCAGGGTTTGGCCCAGACCGCGTCGTTTTTCAGGCGGGCGCAGCTGCTGCGCCAAGCCACGAAGCCCGCCTGCAGATCAGCGTCGGAGACTGCGGGCAGGGCTTTCCAGTCGACCTTGGCGTAGGTGGCCGCCGGCGGCGGGGTCGGCGTGGGCGCTTCGGAGCCCGTGCGGGGAGCGGTGGTGGCGCAACCGGCGAGCACCGCCGCTGCCAACAGGGTCCAGTGCTTGCGCTTGAAGAAGGTAGCGGAATCGATCATGCCGCCATGGTGGAGTGCCGGCCGCTGTGCGGCAACCCAGCGCGGGGTCAAGCGTTCATGCGCGGTGTCACGGCATCTGCAGCAGCAACGAATGCAGGATGCGGGCGTCCTCGGCATCCAGCGTCTTCGGCAGGTCGTCGCGGCCACGGAAGCGGCGGTGGAAGGCGGCGACGGTGGCGTCGCGGTTGTCGAGCGGATAGCCGAAGCGGGCCAGCGCATTCCACCCATCGAAGCCTTCCGGTGCCGCGCCGTCGGCCGCGCGCGGCCACACGCCGAACCCGGCCTCGGCCAGCTGCTGCCATGGGAAGAAGCGGCTCGGATCCTGCTTGCGCGTCGGCGCCAGGTCGGCATGGCCGATCACCTGGCGCGGCGGGATGTTCAGGCGCGTGGTGAGGTCGCGCAGCAGCACGATCAGCGATTCGATCTGTGCCGCACTGAACGGGCTGCGGCCATCGTTGTCGAGTTCGATGCCGATCGAGGCCGAATTGAGATCGGTGATGGTGCCCCAGCGCCCGGCCCCGGCGTGCCAGGCACGGCGCTCATCGGCGACCAGCTGGTAACGATGGCCATCGGCGCCGATCAGGTAGTGCGCACTGACCGGTCCACCGCTGTTGGCGGTGCGCAACGTATGCAGGCTCTGCTGCACCGACTTCTGCTCGGTGTGGTGGATGACGATGATGACCGGCGTGCGCGCGTTCTGGTTGGGTGACGGCACCCAGGTGGCGAGCGGGTTGTGCTGCACGGGCGCGGTGGCGGTGCAGGCCGAAAGGGCCAGGGCCAGCAGTGTGGGAGCCAGGAGGCGGGGGCTGATCATGGGCGGATTGTAACCATGGACTGAGGCCACCGTTCGATGCCGCGTGCAGAACGACGTCACAGGTGGCCCGACGCACCGACGCATGGCGGAAGCACAGATCAACAGAATTTTTCTGAAACAACGAGGCGATAGATCAGTCAGAGAACATGAATCTCAAGAAGCAGCTCACAACAAACGCATCGAAGGAGAACACAACATCAAACGTCATCGCCGAAATAGAACAGCACACACTTTCCATCATCCTTTCCAACCAAGCTTATTGGCCGAACGGTATCACCACCATCAACTGAAATCTCTACATGCATGTCCTGGTCCTCGAAGGTCAAAAGCTCCTCAATAAGACCCGTGATCGTCTTGCCACGAACCAGCCAGGGAGACTCATTCAAAACCCACCCTCCAATCCTCCTGAAATTTGAATCAGACGTCCCAAGCCGGGCATTTCGGCTGCCGAGCGCCTTCACTGAATTCGGCGCTCGGCCAGCCGGCCTGCCACTCAACCCCGGAAGAACGACAGGTTGTACAGGAACAGGCCCCGCACCACGATCGTGAGCGGGAGCTCGAAGAACGCGGAGCGGTGCCGCAACGCCATCCGGATGAACATCACCACGGTCAACATGGGTGCACTGAGGCTCGACATAAGCTTGACCCACCACTTCGTCACCTTGATTGCGCCGCTCATGTTCATTACCTGCCGAGCTGATTGAATCTGTTCCAATCAATGACGGGTGCAAATGGCCCCTGCGGCCGCCGAGGGTGACCACTTCCCGGAAAACGTATGCTCAGTAGGAAGTGAAGTGCCTCGCCGAAAGCCCAAAAAGAATCAATGAAGAAACCATCAGACAAAGTTCAAGGCGCCCGCAAACGCGGTACAGCATGAAACGCAGAATCGCCACGAGAGTGAGGACCGGCAGGCTGGCCAGTCCAAACATGAGGATGTAGCGAATCGAGCTCTGCAGCAGATCACATGCATAGAGCGCCACCCCCAGCATCTGGCCGCAGCCGGTGAAGGTGATGCTGAATGTGAAATTCAGAAGTACAAGCGCCCATGCGACCAAGCATAGCGACCATATGGATAGATACACGTTCTTCAACATGTGAACACCTCGAAACGCACTTGAGCCAGCATCCGAACTCACCTCCACCCAGCGGGGAAATTCAGCCTTGACCAATCAATGACAGGGGGCCCCGGGCGGGTGACCTTGTATATGCGATCAATCTCGGAATTAGCCGTATTTCCTCCACATCGATTCCAAAACTCGCACCCCGCAATGGGCGAATTCACCAGGCCAGCGTCACTGCTTCCCTTCGTGTTGGCAGCCGCCGCAAGAGCCTTCTTCTGCGCGCTTTCGGATGTTCCAGCAATAACAGAGGAGGTCAGATCATTGAGCGTCTTGTCACCAACGCCCGAACCACTCACCGATGATGCTATTTCAAAGAGACTGGAAACAAACGCAGCGTACGCCTTGGGATGATTGTTTGGTTCGTCAGGCTTGGTTCCGTCCCAGACATGGCCGTCCACACCCGTGTAATGCGTTCCGTCTGGTTTCACGTGCGCGAAAGAGTCGCCGAACGCATGCAGGATACGCTGATTCTCCGGATCAGAAAGAATGTTGGCTTTCGCTGTTGGATTGTCATGGTAGTACTTGAGATCGACCAGTATGCCCCTGACCTTCTCACCCAGTTCCTTCTGCTTGGCCAGGACCTTTACAGGATCAGTCTCACCATCCAGCAGATGATGACTCTGCTGATAGCCGGAAGGATCGTTTCCGGCCTGGACATTGTCCTTTGTGATTGCATTGCGCTTGTCGGTATCCGGCGACCACGCTGCCAAAGCCAAAGCCTTGGCATCGTCCTCGTTGAAGTTGGCCAGATAGAGAATCGTGGCCATGGTGGAGTAGTGTCCGACCTCACCCCAGTTGTTGTCCACGGCATTCTTCGCTGCACTGCTTCCGGCAGCGGCACCAATCAATCCACCCTTGAACGACCCGATGATTGATCCGCCAGCGCCTACAACCGCACTGACGGCTTCCCGCTCACTTGCGCTCAGATCCTTACTATCCTTGCCATAAAGAAGCCGGGCGACAGCCGGCGCTGCGGCCTCTGCACCTCCCGCGGCGATTGCTCCTACGAGGGCATTGCTACCACTACTGGACGCAATTGCGGCACCAAGGAGGGCGTGCGCAAGAATGTGGGCAGCGCTGCCTTCTTCGCCTCGACCACCCGCATCCACCGTGTTCCTGGCCGGATTCTCCTTGAAATACTGGCCAATCTGGTATGAGATCGCTGGCGCCAACGTGGCCCCCAGAATTTCCCCGGTACCTCCCGTCGATGCAACCAGGCCGCCGGCGATCGAGGAAACCAGGATTCCTGCCTTCTGCAGGCGTTCGATATCTTTGTCCGACTCAAGTGCCATTGCCACCAGCGCCGTCTTTTCACCCGCACTGAGTGCCGAACTGCGGACGGGGTCGGAAAGAATAGCTTTCGCGGTCTCCTTGCGGGATTTCGCTTCGTCGATCGATCGGTTGAGGTCGGCGCGAATTTGCTGACCCACACTTGCCACCGTCCCCATCGCAGATGCCATCGCCTGCTGGTCCGCCAGCAGCTTGTTGGTGTCAGGAAGCGCATCCAGCGCGCGGTGCGCCGCACTGGCGTCGATGCTGATACCCAGCTCCGCTGCAGTGGTCCGGGAACCGCCGATGGTGATGTTGCCCTCGGTCAAGGTGGCATGGGTTGTGCTGCTGTCACTTCCCTTTTCGCTCATCGGTACGCCCGGTGAGCCGTGCGGTGTCGTGGTACCCGGTATCGGGGTCCAGTTGTTGACCGCCCCGCCAGCACCGCCACTGATGCTTCCCGAACTGGCCTTGTAGTCCATTTCGTTCTTCAAATCGGCGAAGGTCAGGGTCTGTGCGGTCAACTGACTGTTGGCCGCGCTGGTGCTGGTGATCGCGCCACCCACCAGGTTCACGTGGCCGGCATCGACGTGGTAACCGCCGTCACCGGCAAATAGGCCGCTCTGCTGGCCGACGCCCTGATAGCTGCCGCTGGCCTTGCCGGAACTGACGCTGCCGTCGGCATTCCACGCAGTACCGAACGACACCTGCACGCGGCCGCCCACCTGGCTGTTCTTCGACATGCTCTCGGCGACGTCCTGCAGCGACTCGATGCTCAGCGTGCCGCCGGTCTTGACGTCAATGCGGTCGGCGGTCGCCGTGGCGCCACGCAGGGTGGTATCGCCTTCGGCGTTCATCGAGATGTTCTTGCCGGTCAGGGTGGTGTTCTGCCAGGTGCTGCTCTCGGCATTGGACTTGCTGCTGCCGACGCTGGCTTCGGCGTACACATACACACCGGTCTGCGCGCCCACCGCAACGCCCACGCCGACTTCGGCGCCAGCATTGCTGCTCTTGCTGCGGTCGGCCACATGCGCCTTGCCCGCTTCCAGCAGGATGTCACCGGCCGAATCCAGACTGAGCGTGTTGCCCGCGCTCAGATTGCCCTGCACTACGTGGATGCCGCCCTGGGTGCTGGTCAGGTTGACGTTGCCGCCGCCCTGGATGGTGGAGCCGCGCGAGACCTGGCTGCTGCCGTCGGCACTGCTGCTGGAAGTCTTGAAGCCCACTCCCGCTTCCGCACTGAGCAGCATGCCACCACCAGCGCCCTTGGCCATGCCTGCGATCGCACTGGCCGACTGGTAGGCATTGGCACCAGCGGCCAGGCCCTGCATCTGCTGCAGGCGACCGTCGGACTTGCGCGCGGCGTCGACGTTGTTGAGCAGATCGATCAACGGCGATTTGACCCGTGCGAAGGCACCGATCTTCAGGTCCTTGTCGCTCTGCGAGTAGTGACCACTCTCGTCGGCGGTCAGCAGTTCGATCTCGGCGGCAGTGATGTTCACATCCTTGGCCGCGATCACGTTGCTGGCAGTCTGCGTGTACTTTCCACCCGCGGTGAGGTTGACGCTGCCTCCCAGGCTGCCAACGGTACTGGCCACCTGCGAGACCTGCGCGCTGTCGTCACGGTGCTGCTCGCGATGCCAACCGGAGAATTTCTCGGTATCGGAGATCTGCACGGTACCGATGGCCTTGCTATCAGAACGGTTGGCATTGCTGACCGTGTCCTGGCCACTGCGGATCGTCAGGTCGCCTGCCGCACGGATGGTGACGTCCTTCTCGGCCGCGATGTTGGCGGCGGTCAGGCTGATATTGCCTTCCGTGGTGGCCATGCGCACGCCGCCACCGACCGACAGCTGGGTACCGGTAATGGTGTCGCTCTGTCCGGCGCCATCGCTGCGTGAGTTGTTGGTGCCAAACGGCAACCCGGCCGAGTTGGTGGCGATACCCCAGCCCTTGCCACGACTGTCGCTGCCGCTGCGCTCGGTGTTGTGCGCCACCTCGAACACGATGTCCTTGGTCGCCAACAGCGCGGCGTCACCCTCGGCCGACATCTGCGCACCTTGGCTGGTGATCGAGCCGCCATTGGCGATCAACGTGAGATTGCCTCCCGCATTGAGGTTGCTGACCCGGGCCTCACTGGTGGAGTGGGTCTGGTTGCTGTTCGAGCGCTGGCTGCCGGCAGTGACTGCCGGCAGCACTGCCGCCGCTACGCCGGCGGCCACGCCTTCGGCAGTACGCGTGATCCGGCCCATCATCGTGCCACTGTCAGCCATGCCTTCGGTGGCGTTGTCGCGTGCGGTGCGATACGCCTTGGCTGGGTCGTAGGTGACGCCCACCGAGAACCCGCTGGACTTGCTCGACTGGCTGGCCTGGGTGTCCACCGTGTCCTGGCGGGCAATCAGGTTGATGTCCTTGCCAACCAGGGTCAGATCCTGGCCTGCGGCCACGTCGGACGCCGCGATCGTCAGCTGGTTGCCGGCGTTGATCAGCACGTTGCCTTGGCGCGAAGCGATCGCAGAGCCAACCTGGGTGATCGACTGCTCGGCAGAACTGCTGCTGTTTTTCGAACTGCCGTAGCCAATGGACGCGGTGCCATTGGAGAATCCGCCAGTGAAGCCGGACTTCTTCCTGCTCTGGCTGGACTCGCTACTGTGCTGATCCTCTGTGGAAGCGATCAGCACATTGTTGCCGGCAGCCAGGGTCACATTGCCGGTGGCATCGATGACCGCACCGACCGCTGTCAGATCATGGCCCGCGTTGACGTTGACCGCCTTGCCCTGCAGCGCGGTGCCGATGGCATAGCTGTCGCTGCTCTCGGCATGGCGGGTCGTGGTGGTGCTCGACAGGGTCTTCTTTTTCTTGTCGTAGCTGTCCAGGCTGAAGTCATGGGTCTCGCTGGCTGAGAGCAGATTGACGTCGCGTCCGGCCACCACGCTCAGCGTGCCATCCGAGCTGGCAACCTGGGTGGCGGTCAGATTGATATCGCGGCTGGCCTTGAGCAGTATGTTGTCGTCGGCCGAAAGCTGGCTGCCGCGCACGGTCTCATCACTCTGGCTGATCTGCAGCGAGCTGCGCTTGCCACCTGCATTGAAGTCACTGCTGCGGCTGTCCACCAGCACCTGGCTGTTGATGTCCCCACCGGCCTGCAGGGCCATGCCGCCATCGGCCTTGATGCGGATTGCAGCCAGGTTGATGTCCTTGCCCGCTGCCAGCACCACATCGCCAGCGCCTTCAATCGAAGACACCGCATGCGTGGTCTGGCTGTTGCTGGTGTGGTTGCGGTCGTCGTGGTTCAGCGCGCTGCTCTGGCCCAGCGTCTGCGCACCCAGGTCCAGGGTCCCGCCAGCAACCAGCTGGGTGATGCCATCCTTCCCGGCATTGCGGATCTCCGCCGCCTTGAGGCCGATGTCACCGCCGGCCACCACCGACAGCACGCCGTCGCCGCTGGGATTGGTGACATACAGGCCAGCCACGCGATCCAGCGTGGTCTTCTGCTGCGACAGGCGATCGCCCTGGTCCTTCCATCCCGTGGTAGTCGAGGCCACGGTGATGTTGCCACCGGCCTTCAACGCCAGCGCATCTGTAGCCTTGACGGTACTACCGATGATGTCGATGTCCTGCCGCGCCGACAGGCCCACCTGAGCACCGCTGATCTGGCCGCCGGACAGGTTGCGGATGTTGCCGGCATCGATGCTGACCAGCTGCCGGCCGGCAATCGTACCGCTGTTGACCAGGTCACCGCGCAGCTTGACGTCCACCTCCGCGCCGGCCAGCAATGCGCCATCGTTGCCAAGGTCGCCCGGCAGCACCCGCAGGTAGACCTGCGGGACCAACGCGCGAACCACCGAGCCATCGGCCAGGGTGACGTCCCTTTCCACCAGCCAGACGATGTCGCTGGTCAGGCGTGCCATCTGCTCGGCGGTGAGCGCTACGCCGGGGCGCAGGCCCCATTCGCTCGCCACCGTGGCACCGGCCTCCAGCAGCGCACGGTACTGCTCCTCGTCGCTGGCGTGGCCGCTAAGGAAGCGGCGGCCGGTGAGCTCTCCGATCTGCTCGCGCACCAGCTTCTGCTCGTAGAAGCCATCACCCAGACGTTTCTGCGTCTGCGCGGGGTCGAAGCCTGCGCGCTGCAGAAGGTAGTCCGAGCTGAGCCAATCACGATAGCTGGTAAAGCGCGGGTCGGTTTCCACGATGTGGTTGCCACGGTTGGCGTCCACATTGAACAGGCTGGCGGTGGGCGCACTGGCATTCGGGTTGGTGGTGACCACCACGCGCGGATCAGCACCGGTTGCCGTTGTGGCCTGCTTGCCATCCACCGCGGCATTGCCACCACTGCCGGCATGCTCTCCAGCGCGCACCGCCGCCGGGCCGTTGGCATTGGCCTGCCCGGCCTGGGTGGCACTGATGTCCTGGGCCGTGCCAGCGCCCGCCCCGGCATTGCCGGCCTGGCCGGGGCCCTGGGCACCCGCCGCGCCTGCCCGCACGCCGTCGACCTGTGTTACCGCCTGCTGATGGCCGCCGTTGGCCCCCTGCGCCGCGCCAGCGGTGCCCGGCCCCTGCGCGTCCACGCTGCCCGCACCCTGCCCCGTGCTCTGGCCGGGCCCCTGCACGCTGCCCGCGCCGGGACCGACCGCACCTGCACCGCGGCCGTTGGTATCCACCTGCGCGGTGCCCTTGCCACCACCGGCGTTGGGGTTGCTGCCCCCGGTGTTGTCGTTGCGCAGGTTGCCGACATCGATGGTGAGCTTGCCACCGGCGGTGATCGACGAACCCAGCGCGCCGGTCTTCTCGGTGATCGGTGCTGCCTTCCAGCGGCTGGAGGAGCCACCGTAGGTGATGGACACGTTGTCGAAGGTGCTGGTGCGGGTCAGCTGCTCGGCCGCATTGATCACCTCGGATTGATCGCGATTCAGGCCGACGATGGCCAGGTCGCGACCCGCAGCGATGTTGGCGAAACGGTTCTCCAGCCGATCGGTGCTGATCCGCATGTTGCCGCCCGCATTGATCACGGCGTTGTTGCCTGCCGAGACCACCACGTCTTCCACGGTGGTGCGGGTGGCAATACGGGTCTTCTCGTTGCCGCTGGTCTCCTGCGGGTGGCGCTGCATGTTGATCAGCGTCGCGTCCGGATTGTCATAGTCCGGATAGGTGATGAGCTGCACGCAAGTGGTGGTGCAGGTGCCGTAGGCGTTGTTGTACCGGAGGGTATCGGTCACGTACTCGATCGGCGGCGAACCGGCCCCGCGGACGGACAGGTCGCGGAAGGGATCTTCCGCGCCCGCGCCGAGCTGGTCGGGATTGTTGCGGTTGTCGGCACGGCCGACGTAATAGATCGTGACGGTGCCGTCCTGCACGTTGAGACGTTCGCGTGAAGCGCGCGCACCATACGCGCCGCCGCGGGCAAAGGCATAGGCGCTGGTGTTGCTGGTCAGCCGGATGACCGCCTTGCGGATCTGCTGGCCATCCGGAGTGACGTAGGGGGTGTCTTCCAGGATGTCCGACGGATCAAGGTAGTAGATCTCGTACGGCTGGTAATTCGAGGTTGCCCTGAAATCGCGGTTGTTGTTGTTGGCGTTCTTGAACCAGCCGGGCTGCTCCAGCCGGACCGGCGTGTGCACGGTGGTGACCTTCTCCACGACTACGTTCTCGCGGATGTTGTTCACTGCCAGCGCGGACAGATCCAGGTTGCCGCTGACCTCGATGGTGGAGCCGATGTTGTCCACCCGCTGCGCGCTGCCTACTGCCGCCAGGCCGTTCAGGGCGCCGCCGATGGCGGCGTCGCCATCGCTGAAGATCAGGCTCTTGCCGCTGTTGGTCAGCGTGCCGACGCCGAGGTCCAGGCGCTGGCGCGCGGCGATGGTGCCTGCACGGTCCACGCCACCGATGTTGGCCGCCACGTTGTTGAGCGAGCCCGCCTGGATGGCGACGCGGTCACCGTAGATGCGGCCGCTGCCGATGTTGTCGACGGTCGCGGCGGTGATATGGGTGACGTTGCCGTCCAGCAGGCCGTAGTTGACCAGTGCGCCGCCCGCTGCAAGGCGGGTCAGGCCGATGCTGCTGATCTCGCCGGTGGACGCATTGGTGATGTTGCCCGCACTGATGTTGACGTTGGCGCCGGCCAGCTTGCCGGTGTTGTCCAGGTTGCCCTGGATGGACAGGCTCAGCGTGCCGTTGGCCACCATCTCGCCACGGTTGGTGTGGCTCTGTCCCAGCTCCAGGGTCATGTCACCCTGCGACATCAGCCGGCCGTCACCGATGATCTCGCGGGTGCGGAGGGTCTGCTGCCTGCCGGCCACCAGGGTGCCGCCGCTGTTGACCAGGGTATCGGCGCGGACATCGGAGCCCAGGGCCGCCGACACCAGGCCACCGCTGTTGTCCAGGCGCTGGTTCACCTGCAGCACGAGGTTGTCCGCAATCACCTGGCCGTTCTGGTTGTCCAGGTTGCTGGTGGTTACCTGCAGGGTCTTGCCCTGCAGCCCCAGTGCAGGACCATTGCCCGGGCTGAGCGTATTGCGGTTGTCGACGTGGCTGGCCTGCAGGTCGAGGCGGCCGGTTGCGGCCACCAGGCCGCCACTGTTGAGCAGCGCGCCCTGCAAGCCGATATCGGCGTTGCCACCGGCGGTCACGCTACCACCACTGTTGGCCAGCTGCTGCGCGCGCAGCAGCAGGTCGGCCGCACTCACCAGCGAGCCACCGCCACTGTTGTCGATGTTGATGGCCTGCACGTCGGCGCCGGACTTGGCGAACACGGCGCCGCCACGATTGTCGAGATCGCCGCTGCGGATCTGCAGCGTGCCGCTGCTGACGATGCCGTTGCCGTTGGAACCGGCATTGGTCAGGCGCTGTCCCGCGGTGTTGATGCTGAACGCCGCCGCCGATTGCAACAACCCGCCGGTATTGTCCAGCGCACCACTGCGCAGCTCCGCATTTCCGGAAAGGCTGGCAATGATGCCGCTGCGGTTGTCCAGCGCCTGGCCGCGGGTATCCAGCTGTAGGTCGTTGGCGATGATCCGGCCACTGGTGTTGTTCACGCCGCTGGCCGAGACCTGCAGGCGCTTGCCGGCCTGGACCAGGCCAGCCTGGTTGCGCAGCACTTCACCGCTGGTCAGCTGCATGTCCTGACCAGCCGCCACGGTGCCACCGTCGTTGTTGATGGACTGTGCCTCGGCCAGCAGCGTGCCTCCGGCGGACAGGGTGCCCTTGTCGCTGTTCTCGAGCAGGCCGTCGACGCGCACGGTCAACGCGCTGGTGCCATCGCCGTGCACGGTGCCGCCGCGATTGTCGAACGCACCTGCTGTGAGGGTGGCGTCTCCTGTGGTCACGATGCGGCCGCCGCGATTCTCCAGCGCACGGGTGATCGCCAGGGTGCTGCCACCGCCGCCGGCAGCCTGGATCGTGCCCCGGTTGTTGAGCAGCTGCGCGCTGCGCAGATCCAGCGTGCCATTGCCGGCAAGCGTGCCACCGGTGTTGTCCAGCCTTTCGCGCGCGGACACCTTCAAGGCATCGCGACCGGAGGCGATGATCGAACCGCCCGCGTTGAGCAGCGTGCCGGTATCCACGGCGATGCGGGCAGCCGACAGCGTGCCGTCACTCAGGTCGGTGGTCTCGCCGGTCAACTGCAGGGCGCCATTGCTGAGCAGCTTGCCGCCCTGGCCATTCAAGGTGTGCGCGTTGATGGTCAGCGTGCCGGTGCCGGCCTGCTGCACGGTGCCGCCAGCATTGCCGAACACTGCGCTGGTCAGGGCCAAGTCGCCATTGCTGGCGATCAGACCGTTGCCGCCATTGTCCAGTGAGGTGGTGGCCTGCACGCTGCTGGCCTGCGTGCCCGTCGCCAGCAGCTTGCCGTTCTGGTTGTCGAAGCGGTCGGCATTGATGTTGAAGTGATCGGCACTGAGCGTGGCGCCGCGATGGTCCACAGTCATCGCATCCAGCTGCAATGCGCCTGCCGTGGCGATGCTTCCGGCAGCTCCATCCAGCTGGTTGGCCTGCACGGACAACACGCCCTTGCCTGCATGGACGATGCTGCCCGCGGCGTTCACCAGCTGCCCGGCATCGATACGCAGGTTGCCGGCATTGCTGGCGAGGGTGCCGCCGCCGTTGTTGAATCGGCCGGTGACGGTGACCCGGCTGTCGGACGTACCTGCCGAGCTCAACGTGCCGCCCGCATTCGACAGCGAACCGGCGCTGATCTGCTGTGCGCCGTTGGCGGCAATGGTGCCGCCGTCATTGCCCAGCGCGCCGCGCACCTGCAGCGACATCGCCTGGTTGCCGGTGGCGTTCAGCGTACCGCCCGTGTTGTCGAGCTGGCCGACCTCGATGCTGACCTGCTGCGCGGCCGTGGTGCCCACACTCAGATCGACGGTCTCGCCCTTCAGCTGCAGCTCGCCGTTGCTCACGATATGGCCGGCGTGGCCCTGCAGCGTAGTGGCATCGATCTGCAGCAGGCCGTCACCCGCCTGCTCGATGCTGCCGCTGCGGTTGTCCAGCGAAGCCGCCGCCACCTGCATGCCCGCGCCACTGGCAATCACGCCCTTGTTGCTGTTGTCGAGCAGGCCATCGGCCTTGACCACCAGCCGTTCAGCGCTGTGCAGCGCACCGCCCTGATTGTCGATGCTGCCGGAAGCGATGCCGAGCCCACCGTTGGCCAGGATGCGGCCACCGCGGTTGTTGAGGTCCTGGCCGATGCTCAGCTGGCTGGCCGCTGTACCCGCGGACTGCAGCGTACCGCCGGCGTTGACCAGCACGGCGCTGCGCAGATCCAGGCCGCCGTTGCTGGACACCGTACCGCCGCTGTTGTCGATGCGTTCGCGTGCGCTCAGCCGCAGCATGTCACTGCCGGTCGCGGTCAGCGTGCCGCCGGCGGTGACCAGGGTGCCGGTGTCCACCTCGATCCGCTTGGCGGAGGTGACACCCGCCCGCAGGTCGGTGGTGGTGCCCTTGAGCAGCAGGCTGCCATTGCTGACCAGCGTGCCGCCCGTACCGTTGAGCGCTCCGGCACTGATCGACAGCACGCCTTCGCCGGCGTGCTGCACGCCACCGCCGGCATTGCCGAACACCGCCGCCTGGATGCCCAGGTCGCCATTGCTGGCCAGCAGGCCACCCTCGCCGTTGTCCAGCGTGCCGGCCACCTCGATCCGGCTGCCCTCGGCACCGGTTGCGATGACCTTGCCGGCCCGGTTGTCGAACGACTGTGCGTCCAGCGCGATGCGCTCGGCCTGTAGGGTGGCGCCGCGATGGTCCACGCTGCCCGCCTGCAGGGTGATGCCCCCTGCGCTGGCAATGGTGCCGCCCTGGCCATCCAGTTGCCCGGTACGCAGCAGCAGGCCCTGCGTGCCGGCATGGCTGAGCGTGCCCTTGACGTTGGCCATGCTGCCGGCGTCGATCTTCAGCGCCGCACCATTGCTGGCCAGCGTGCCGTTGCTGTTGTCGAACAGGCCATTGACGCGCAGCTCAGTGGACGCGCTGCCGGCCGAACTGAGCGTGCCGCCACGGTTGGAGAGCTCACCGGCTTCAATGTGCTGCGCACCGTTGCTGGCGATGGTGCCCGCGTCGTTGGCCAGCCGGCCGCTTACTTGCAATGCCAGCGTTCCGCTGCCGGTTGCACGCAGCGCGCCTGCACTGTTGTCCAGGCTGTCGGCCACGATATCGAGCTGCTCGGCCGCCGCGCTGCCGCCGCGGAGATCCAATGAACCGCCCTGCAGAGACAGCGCGCGGGCAGCACCAATGCTGCCGCCCTGGCCCGACAGCATCTGCGCGTCGATGCGCAGGTCGCCGTTGGCGGAGAGCGAACCGCTGCGGTTCTCCAGCTGCGCGGCACGGATTGCGGATGCAGCATCACCGGCGGCGATCAACTTGCCGTGGTCGTTGACGAAGCGGCCTGCGTGCACGTCGACGGCGCCATTGCTGCCCAGCGTTCCGCCGGTATTGTCGAGCAGGCTGCGGGCCTGCAACTGGAGCACCTGGCTGCCGAGCGCGCTCAGATTGCCGCCCGCGGTGATCACGCTGTCACCGGCGATGCTGATGCGTTGCGCCGTCGTGGTGCCATCGCGCAGATCGAGAGTGTCGCCCTGCAGGTCCAACGAACCGTTGCTGAGCAGGGTGCCACCGGCGCCGGTCAGGTCCTGCGTGGTGATGACCAGGCTGCCGGAACCGGCCTGCTGCACAGTCCCTCCGGCGTTGCCGAAGGTGCGCGCGTGGATGTCCAGGTTGCCGTTGCTGGCGAGCGTGCCGCCATTACCGTTGTCCAGCGTGCCCTGCACGCGCAGCGTGTTGCCGCCGGTGCCGGTGGCGATGATGCGCCCACCGCGATTGTCCAACCCGGTCGCCGTGATATCCAGCTGTGCGGCAGCCAGCGATGCGTCCTGGTGGTCGACCTCGGCCGCAGTGAGCTGCAGGGCGCCAGCAGTGGCAATCTGTCCCTTCGCCCCGTCCAGGCGCCCGGTATCGATGACCAGGCCGGCGCTGCCCGCGTGGCTGAGGGTACCGCCGGCATTGACCAGCGCGCCGCTCTTCAGCTGCAGATTGGCCGCGTTGCTGGCGATGCTGCCGCCACTGTTATCGAGCGTGCCGTCGACCCGGATCTGCGACGCTGCAGTACCCGCCGAATTGAGCGCACCGCCGCGGTTGGACAGCGCGCCCGCCTGGATCTGTTGCGCGCCATTGGCGCTGATGCTGCCGCCGTCGTTGCGCAGCAGGCCCTGCACCTGCAACTGCATCGCGTTGTTGCCCAGGGACAACAGGGTGCCGCCGCTGGTGTCCAGGCCCGTGGCCGTGATCTTCACGTCACGGGCGCGGGTGTTGCCCTTCTGCAGGTCCAGCTGCTGCCCGCTCAACTGCAGCTGGCCGTTGCTGGCGATGCTGCCGCCAGCCCCCTGCACGGTGATCGCCTCGATCTGCAGCGTGCCGGTGCCGGCATGGTCGATGCTGCCGCCCTCGTTCAGCAGCCCATCGGCCTTGATGTCCAGATCGCCATTGCCGGACAGCAGGCCGCGCTGGTTCTGCAACCGCTGGCTAGCATGGATGCGGCTGGTGCCAGTGCCTGCGGCGATCAGTTTGCCGCCATCGTTGATGAGGATGCCACTGTTGATGTCCAGCGCACCATTGGCGCCGACGGTGCCGCCGCTGTTGTCCAGGGTGCGCGATACCTGCAGCTGCAGCGCGTCGCCGCCCGTCGAGGTCAGCGTGCCACCGGCGGTGGTCAGGTCGCCGGCACGTACATCGATGCGCTGCGCGGCGGTGGTGCCGTTGCGCAGGTTCAGGGTATTGCCGTGCAGCTGCAGGGTGCCGTTGCTGAGAACAGTGCCGCCCTGGCCCTGCAGGTTGGCGGTGGCAATGCGCAGGTTGCCGGCGCCCGCCTGCTGCACGGTGCCGGCAGCATTGCCGAAGGACGCCGCGTCGATCTGCAGGTCGGCGTTGCTGGCCAGCAGGCCACCGTCGCTGTTGTCCAGGTGATTGCGGACGTTGAGCGTACTGGCCTGCAGCCCGGTGGACAGCACGCGGCCGCCACGGTTGTCGAAGTCCTGTGCGGTCAGCTCGAGCTCGCGGGCGACCAGCCGCGCACCGCGATGGTCGGCACGGCCCAGCAGCAGGTCTGCCGCGCCTGCGGTGGCGATGCTGCCCTGCACACCGTCCAGGACCCCCGCACGCAGCAACAGCCCTTCACTGCCAGCGTGGCTGATCCCACCTCGCGTGTTGACCAGGGTGCCGATGTCCAGACCCAGGCGCGTGGCATTGCTGGAGATGCTGCCCTCGCTGTTGTCGAGCTGGCCAATCGTCCAGGTCGTCTCGGCGCTGCCACCGTGGGCAAGGCTGCCGCCGCGATTGATCGCCGACATCGCCTTCAACTCGAAGCCACGGGCGAAGGTCATGCGGCCGCCGCTGTTGTCCAGCTGTTGCACCTGCGCGCTGGCCGCGCCCTGGACCTGCAGGGTGCCACGCATGTTGCGCAGCGCCTGTCCCTGCACCTGCAGGGTGCTTGCGCCAAGGGTGCCGTCGCTGTTGTCCAGGCTGTTGCGGGCGCTGAGCTGCAGGTCGCCACTGGCTTCAATGCGGCCGCCATCGTTGCTCAGGGTTCCGGCGATGTTGAGCAGGCCGGTTGCCAGAGGCGGGAGCGACGCGACCGGCGGGGTGCCGGTGCCAAGAGAGCCGGTGCCCGGAGTACCCGTGCCTGGCGTGCCGGTACCGGGGTTGCCCGTACCCGGTGTCCCGGTTGCCGGTGTACCCGTGCCAGGCGGGGTACCGGTGCTGGTACCCGACGACGCACTGGCCACGTTGCCGATACGGCCCTGCAGATTGCTGACGTCGGCCGCCTGCAGCTGCAGCACCTGCGCGCCAAGCTGTTCGATGCTGCCGCCACGATTGCGCAGCGCATCGGCATTTACTTCGATGCGCCGCGCGTTGAGGGTGCCGCCGCTGTTGTCGACATCTGCAGGGGTCTGCAGGCGCAGCTCGCGCTCGGCACTGAGCGTGCCGGCATTGGCGATGCCCGCGCTGGCATCGATGCGCAGGTCCTGTTGCGCATGCATCGCGCCGGTGTTCTGCAGCCGGCCGTCGGCAGTGACGACCAGCTCGCCTGCCTGCGCGCCGATCTTGCCGGCGTTGCTCACGCCCACGCCGTGTTCGTTGCCGACCAGCCAGATGCGATTGGCGTACATGCCGCCCAGCGCGCCCACATCCAGCGCGAAGGTGGGCGCCGCGGATGCAGGACTCTGCAGCTGCACGCTGCTGTGGTCAGCGCTGACCACGTTGCTGCCCAGGCTGGCCTGCAGCTGGTTGGCCCAGATGCCGGCGTTGACCTGCAGCGAACGGGTGATGATGTCGGTGTAGTCGGCGCGACTGGTATCCAGGCCTGCGCCACCGATACCGATGCTGCCACCTTCCACGCGGTACCCGTCCAGTACGCCCTGGGTGACGATCGGCGTACCGGTGGTGAGGGTCACCCGGCTGGCATTGAGGAAGCCCGCGCCATTGACCTGGATGCCGGCCGGGTTGGCGATGACCACCTGCGCCCGCGCACCCGCCACTTCCACGTAGCCATTGAGGTGGCTCGGATTGCTGCTGTTGATCTCGTTGAGGATGACGCGCGCGCTACCGGTGGCCAGCCACGGATTGCCCTGCACCCAGCCGCCCAGCTGGGTCTGCACCTCACCGCGCGAGTTGTTGAGGATGACGCCCTGCTGGCCGACGTCGAACTGCTGGTAGGTATTGCGCGACACGCCGCCAGCGCTGGGCGTGGTGATGTTGACCTGGGGCGTGCCGTTGGCCGAGGTGATCACCGTCGGGCGCTGGTTCGCCGGCGCGCCGGGGTCTGCGGCAATTCGGCCCGGGTCGGCCGGCGCCTGCTGCGCGGACAACGGCTGCACCAGACCCACCCACCCCAGCATCAGCCACAGCGCGAAACTGATCGGACGCAGCGTGCCAACCGTACGGCCTTCCCGGTTGTCGGCACCGCCGTGCGCGGCGTTGACCAGCTCGGACGCCACCTGCATGACCCCGAGCGTACGGTTGAAGACCAGACGGTAGACTTTGTTCACGGCGCTGATTCCTTTCGGTGCTGTTGGGTTGTATGCGTAGCAGGCTGCGCGGTACCGCATCGTGTTGGCCGCGCAGCGGACTGCGCAGGCCGGTCATGTGCAGGTGTCAGAACGAGACGCCCACGTTCATTCCGAACGTGGTGTAGGCGGTCTGGAAACCACGTGGCTTGGACAGCGGGCTGCCGACGAACGCATCCCAGTTGATGTGGCGGGTGCCACCGCGAAGTCCGAGCGCGGTACCGGTGAGCCGGTTGCCCAGCAATCGCGCCGTGGACGGGCCGGCAACACGCCCGTGATCAACGGCAACGTAGGCCTCCACGCCGCCGCCCAGGGGCACGCCCACTTCATTGCGCAGCAACCAGCCACGCTCACCGGTCAGCGACATTTCGCCATCAAAGCCACGCACGGTGTAGCGGCCACCAATGGAGAACCGGTCCTGCGGCACCAATGGCGAGCGGTTCCACTGCGCGCGCCAGCTGCCGATGTAGCGCAGGCTCTGCTTGCCCCACTGAAGGGGCAGGACCAGCTGCGCGTCCGCGGTATAGATGCGGCCATGCGCCGTGCCTTCGCCAAAGGCCTCTTCCGGTGCACGCAACGCGTTGAAGGCACCGGTACCCTTGCGGTACGCCAGGTTCACATCCAGCGTCGCCTTGCCGATGAAGTGACGGTGGCCCAGGCCCAGCTCCCAGCCGGCCATGCGGCGGCGCTGCACTTCGATCTCGGTGTCGTTGATGAAGTTGTCCGATTCGCGATACCAGCCACGCGCGTACATGCTGGTCTTGGCGTGCGCATTGCGGAACAGCATGCGGGTCAAACGCAGTTCCGCATTGCGGCTGGAGCCGCTGTAGACGTAGTTCTCGAACGCACCGGCAACGGTCTGCTCATAGTCGTACTTGCTGGCATTGGCGCCCAGCAACCAACCGCCCAGCGGCAGGCTGTAGTGCGCTGCCCAGCTGTCGGTGCCACGTTCGCTGCCATTGAACACCGATCTGCCCACGTTGATGTAGAACAGATCGCTCAGGCCCGCAGGATTGTCCACCGACACCGTGGCACCGGCCTGCATCTTGCCCGTGCTCTGGCTGCCGGCATCGTCCAGGGTCAGATTGACCCGTACCAGGCGCGCCTGCTTCCAGCTGATCACCAGGTCGCTTTCGCCGGGTTTGGCGGCCGCGCCGTCGGCTGGTGGCGCGATCTGTATGTCCACCGAGGCGGTCGGCACGCGTTGCAGGTTCTCCAGCGCCTGCTCGATGTCACGCAGGTTCAGCACCTCGCCGCGCGTCACCGGCATCGCGTTCCAGAGGGCGGGGGTGCGGCCTTTTCCATCGGCGAAGCGGATGGCGTTGACGCGCCCTGGCACGACCGTGAGCGTCAGGATGCCGGCCTTCAGGTCCTGCGGTGCGGCCAGGATGCGGGTGGTGACGTAGCCACGCTCGATGATCGCGTTCTGAACGCGCTTCATTACGACGTCCACGCCGCCCGTACCCAAGCAGCGCCCGGTGGCGGGATCGCTGCGGGGATCAGCTGCCGCCAGCGCCCAGCGGAAGCGGTCCGCAAGATCCCCCTGCAGCGCGATGGCGTTGATGGTGAAGCACGGTGACTCCTCCACCGGCAGGTGGCCGAGGTCTTCGGTAGCCGGCTGCAGGCGGACGTCCGGCGTGGACTCCTGCTGTTCACGCAGGAGGCGCTCGCGCTCCTGCTGCCGGAGCAGTTCCTGCTCCGGCGACACCGTCTGCGCCCATGCCGGCGCCTGGAGGCCGGCGATGGCCAATCCCACGCCCACGGACAACCGCCACCGCAACGCGCGGCTGCGTACCTTACGTCCCTGTTTCACGATGCTCTTTCCCTGCGGATAACTGCCAGTCCGACGAGTATTCGGCTGGAAGAGGCCGCACTTTAGGGGAATCGCATGGAAGGCGACAGAGCCGGCAAGCTATGCGGGCCAAAGCCTTGCCCAGCAAAGTGTGATGTCCGACGAGGCGGCTTCTGGCAGCCGGCGGCCATCGGAATCTGCTCCGACGCTGCCAGCCGGTGGATAGACATCGGCGGCCCTAGGGCCGCCGAGGGCGGACGCCCGCTACTGCCTGTGCGACGGCAGTAACGAGGCGTCCGCGAAACCGTGAAGCCGGTCAGGCCTCGTACGCCGATTCGCCGTGCGAAGTCACATCCAGGCCGGTGCGCTCTGCTTCCTCGGTCACGCGCAGGCCGACCACGAGCTTGACCACCAGCAGGATGACTGCGGTCACCACCGCCGACCACAGTACGGTCAAGCCGACGCCGACCACCTGCACCCACACCTGGTGGGCGATATCCAGATCGGCCTTGGTGCCGCCCAGCGACTGTGCACTGAACACGCCGGTGAGGATCGCGCCGACGATGCCGCCGACACCATGCACACCGAACACGTCGGCCGTGTCGTCCACTTTGAGCAGGCGCTTGAGGCCGGTCACGCCCCACACGCAGACCATGCCGGCGACGAAGCCGATCACGATCGCACCGAGCGGGCCAACCGTGCCGCAGGCCGGTGTGATGCCGACCAGCCCGGCCACCGCACCCGAGGCCGCGCCCAGCGCCGACGGCTTGCCCTTGCCGATCGCCTCCATCAGGGTCCAGCCAAGCACGGCAGCAGCGGTGGCCAGCACGGTGTTGAGGAAAGCCAGCGAGGCCACCGTATCGGCGGCGGCGGCGGAACCAGCATTGAAGCCGAACCAGCCCACCCACAGCAGCATCGCGCCGATGTAGGTAAACGGCACGTTGTGCGGCTTCAGCGCGGTCTGGCCGTAGCCCAGGCGCTTGCCGACGAACCACGCGCCGACCAGGCCGGCCACGCCCGCATTGATGTGCACCACGGTGCCACCGGCGAAGTCGATCGCGCCCAGTTCACCCAGGTAGCCGCCGCCCCAGACGATGTGTGCCATTGGGATGTAGCTGAGGGTGAACCACAGTGCCGAGAACAGCAGTACCGCACGGAACTTGATGCGCTCGGCGAAGGCACCGACGATCAGCGCGGTGGTGATGCCGGCGAAGGTCGACTGGAAGGCGACGAACAGGTAATCCGGCAGGCCCTTGATCGGCGTGTTGCCCACCGACTCCGGGGTGAAGCCCTTGAGGAAGGCGAACTCGGTGAACGAACCGAAGAATGGATTGCCGGCGCTGAACACCGCGCTGTAGCCATAGGCCACCCACAGCAGCAGCACCAGCGAGAACACCACCAGGATCTGGCTGAGCACCGACAGCACATTCTTCGAACGCACCAGCCCGCCGTAGAACAGGGCCAGGCCCGGCACCACCATCAGCAGCACCAGCAACGTGGAGGTAAGCATCCAGGCGACGTCGCCACGATCATACGCGGCGGCCGCTTCGGCCACGGCCGGCGCAGCGGCGCTGGCGGCCGGATCGTGCAACGGCTCGACCGCCACGCTTTCGCTCGGCAACGGCGAGACCTGGGCCTGGGCGTGGGCGCTGCCCGGCCAGGCACCGGCGGCCAGCGCGCTGAGCAGCATCAGCAGGCACACCAGGTGGAACCGGGCTTGCCACCCGGTGAGAAGGCGCATCTTCATGGGGGGAATCTCCGGAAGGGGGTTACAGCGCGTCGGCACCGATTTCGCCGGTGCGGATGCGGATGACCTGTTCAACGGCGGTGACGAAGATCTTGCCGTCACCGATCTTGCCGGTGCCTGCCGACGACTGGATCGCTTCGATCACCGCGTCGGAACGCTCGTCGGTGACCACCGTTTCGATCTTGATCTTGGGCAGGAAATCGACGACGTACTCGGCGCCGCGATACAGCTCGGTGTGGCCCTTCTGGCGACCGAAACCTTTCACTTCGGTCACGGTGATGCCCGACACGCCTGCATCGGACAGGGCCTCGCGGACCTCGTCGAGCTTGAACGGTCGGATGATGGCGGAGATCAGTTTCATGCGCATGTCCCGATGGTGGATGGGGCCAGCGCGCCAGCGCGCGTTGGCATCAGGCAACCACAGGTCATCAGGGTGATGACCGTGGCTGTTGCACCGGACACGTACAGGGCCGGGACGGCCGTGCCTCTCTCCTTGCACGACCGACGCGGGAGGGAGGGCGGCCCTGGTCGCGTATCCGGTCTCTCTTGCCCCTGTTTCAGCGGACCGGCAGTCCGCTGTACTGCAGCGGGCCAGCGACCCGCTCTACAACGGCGGGCCTGCGCCCGCCTTGCGGCTCCCCAGCCGCGAGAACGGAAGCGATGGCGGCGGGTGGGAGGGGGGACCCACCGCCATCGCGCCCGGTCAGCTGGCGTAGTACAGCTGGTATTCCAGCGGGTGGGTGGCCGCGCGGAACTTGGTCACTTCCTGCATCTTCAGCGCGATGTAGCCGTCGATGAAGTCATCGCTCATCACGCCACCGGCCTTGAGGAACTCGCGGTCCTTGTCCAGCGCTTCCAGCGCCTGGTCCAGCGAGGAGCAGACCTGCGGGATCAGCTTCTCTTCCTCCGGCGGCAGGTCGTACAGGTCCTTGTCGCTCGGTGCACCCGGGTCGATCTGGTTCTTGATGCCGTCCAGGCCGGCCATCATCAGCGCGGTGAAGGTCAGGTAACCGGACTGGATCGGATCCGGGAAGCGCATTTCGATGCGGCGCGCCTTCGGGTTGGACACCCACGGAATGCGGCACGAGGCCGAACGGTTGCGGGCCGAATAGGCCAGCATCACCGGCGCCTCGAAGCCCGGCACCAGGCGCTTGTAGCTGTTGGTGCCCGAGTTGGCGAAGGCATTGATGGCCTTGGCGTGCTTGAAGATGCCGCCGATGTACCACAGCGCCAGCTGGCTCAGGCCACCGTAGCCGTCACCGGAGAACAGGTTGGTGCCGCCCTTGGACAGCGACTGGTGCACATGCATGCCGCTGCCGTTGTCGCCGACGATCGGCTTGGGCATGAAGGTAACGGTCTTGCCGTTGCGGTGCGCGACGTTCTTGATGACGTACTTCATGCGCAGCAGCTCGTCGGCCTTCTGCACCAGGGTGCTGAACTTGGTGCCGATCTCGCACTGGCCGGCGGTGGCCACTTCGTGGTGCTGCACTTCCACTTCGATGCCGACCTGTTCCAGGGTCTTGCACATTTCCGCGCGCAGGTCGTGCAGGGTGTCGGTCGGCGGGACGGGGAAGTAGCCGCCCTTCACGCCCGGACGGTAGCCGCTGTTGGCGCCGTCATACTTGGCGCCGCTGTTCCACGCCGCTTCTTCCGAGTCGACCTTGAAGAAGGTGTTGCCCATTTCGTTGGCGAAACGGACCGAGTCGAAGATGAAGAACTCCGGCTCCGGGCCGAAAAACGCGGTTTCGGCGATGCCGGAGGACTTCAGGTAGGCCTCGGCACGCTTGGCGATGCCGCGCGGGCAGCGGCCATAGGCCTGCATGGTGGCCGGATCGAGGATGTCACAGCTGATCACCAGGGTCGGATCGGCGTAGAACGGATCGACGTAGGCGCTGGACGGGTCCGGCAGCAGCACCATGTCCGATTCGTTGATGCCCTTCCAGCCGGCGATCGAGCTGCCGTCGAACATCTTGCCTTCTTCGAACAGCGACGGTTCGACGATGCTGACCGGGAAGGTGACGTGCTGCTCGACGCCACGCATGTCCACGAAACGCAGATCGACGAACTCGATCTGGTTGTCCTTGATCAGCTTCTCAACGTTTTCCACGGACATCGGTACGACCTCGGATGGGGATGAATGCCTGCTGAGGTACAGCAATGACCGTGCCAACTTTTTGATACCCGCAAGTTGTTGATTTCAATATGGCTGCCCCGCGCCGGTGCAGAACGGTGCGCACCAAACCGGTGCACCCGCCATCAGACGCACCCGTTTGGTGCAGCAGGGATCGTCTATCCTCTCGACCTTCTTCCTTCCGCCGCCCGTGCCCGCACCGTCCATGTCCGACCTGCTCTCCGCCCTGCTGCTGGGCATCCTCGAAGGCTTGACCGAATTCCTGCCGATCTCCAGCACCGGGCACCTGCTCATCGCCCAGCACTGGCTGGGTGCCCGCTCGGACTTCTTCAACATCGTCATCCAGGCCGGCGCGATCGTGGCCGTGGTGCTGGTGTTTCGCCAGCGCCTGCTGCAGCTGGCCACCGGCTTGAACCAACGCGAGAACCGTGAGTACGTGTTCAAGCTGGGCGCCGCCTTCCTGGTCACCGCCGTGGTCGGCCTAGTGGTGCGCAAGGCCGGCTGGTCGCTGCCGGAGACGGTCAGCCCGGTGGCCTGGGCACTGATCGTCGGTGGCGTCTGGATGCTGCTGGTGGAGGCCTACACCGCGCGCCTGCCCGACCGCGACCAGGTGACCTGGACCGTGGCGATCGGCGTCGGCCTGGCGCAGGTGGTGGCGGGCGTGTTCCCCGGTACCTCGCGCTCGGCCTCGGCGATCTTCCTGGCCATGCTGCTGGGCCTGAGCCGCCGCGCCGCTGCCGCCGAGTTCGTGTTCCTGGTCGGCATTCCCACCATGTTCGCCGCCAGCGCCTACACCTTCCTGGAACTGGCCAGGGACGGGCAGCTGGGCAGCGAGAACTGGACCGAGGTGGGCGTGGCCTTCCTTGCCGCGGCCATCACCGGCTTCGTCGTAGTGAAGTGGCTGATGGGCTACATCAAGTCGCACCGGTTCACCGCCTTCGCCCTCTACCGCATCGCGCTGGGCGCGGCGCTGCTGCTGTGGTTGCCCTCCGGCAGCTGAACAGCACTGGGGCACGGTAACCCCATGGCCGGCCCCACCCCGTTTCCCCCACGGTTCCCCAAGGAGAATCACCATGAACCGCAAGCTCACCCTGCTCCTCCCGCTGGCCCTGATGGCCGCCTGCAGCCAGACCCCGGCCCCGGCCGGCAATGGCGGCGACGACGTGGCCCCGGCCGCGACCAAGGCAGCGGACCAGCAGACGCTGGCGCACCTGGATGCGCAGCGCCTGCAGAGCCAGCACTGGCTGCTGCAGCAGGCCACCGGCGCCGACGGCAAGCGCATCGACGCGCTGTTCGCCCGCGAAGACAAGCCGGTCACCCTGGACTTCGCTGATAGCCGACTGTCGGTCAGCAACACCTGCAACCGCATGGGCGGCGGCTACACCCTGGCCGACGGCAAGCTGACGGTCAGTGCGATGGCCTCGACCATGATGGCCTGCACCGACAAGGCGCTGATGGCGCTGGACGAAGCCGTGTCGAGCCGCCTGCAGGGCGAACTGAAGGCCGAGCAGGATGCCGATGGCAAGCTGACCCTGACCAACGCCAAGGGCGACGTGCTGGTGTTCAACCCGGAACCGACCGCTGAAACCCGCTACGGCGGCGCCGGCGAAACCGTGTTCCTGGAAGTGGCCGCGAAGACCGAGAAGTGCTCGCACCCGCTGATTCCGGACTACCAGTGCCTGCAGGTGCGCGAAGTGAAGTTCGACGACAAGGGCCTGAAGCAGGGTGAGCCGGGCAAGTTCGAGAACTTCTACGGCAACATCGAGGGCTACACCCACGAAGACGGCGTGCGCAACGTAGTGCGCGTGAAGCGCTACGAAGTGAAGAACCCACCGGCCGATGCGCCGTCGCAGGCCTACGTGCTGGACATGGTGGTCGAGTCGGCCATCGAGAAGTGATGTAGAGCCGACTGTTAGTCGGCTGGCTCTTGAAGGGCGGACGCGAGGTCGCCCTTCTTCGTGGTGGGTAGAGCCGGCCGCTGGCCGGCTGCCTTGCGGAGCACCGCCAACACACGGATGTTGCCGGCCAACGGCCGGCACTACCCGCATGCATCAGGGAGATCGGCATGAAGCACGTCCCCGCCCTCATCATTGCCGCGCTGCTGGCCATGTCTACGGATGTGGCCGCTGCCAGCACGCCCACCACCGGGCAGCTCGAGGCACATCCGTGGCAACTCGCGCGCGCCACCGACGCGCAGGGCCGGCGCATTGATGCGTTGTTCGTGCGCGGTCGACCGCCCTACACGCTGCGCTTCCAACCCGGCTACATGAGCGAGTTGAACCTGTGCAACCAGTCAAGCAGCACCTATCACCTGCAAGGTGACCGGCTGCTTCTTGAGGGCGGCATCATCACCACAGCCGCTTGCATGCGGGCCGAGGTGGCCGAACAGGAACGTGTCGCCGGCACGCTGGTGAATGCACGCGCAGAGATGACGCTTGCGCTGGATGAGCGTGGCCGCCTGCTGCTGCGCAATGCGCATGGCGATGTGCTGGTGTTCGCGCCGGTAGCCGGTACGGACGAATGAAAAGGGCGGCCGCAGGGTCGCCCGTCTTCGTCAGTGGTAGAGCCGGCCGCTGGCCGGCTGCCACGGGCGAATGCAGCAACACACGGACGTTGCCGGCCAGCGGCCGGCACGACCCGTTATGCCGCCTCAACCCAGCGCCGGATTCAACGTGTAGGTGCCGTGCAGTGCCGCTTCGGCCAGCACGTGGCCGTGCATGGCCCGGTACGCGTCGGCGGCGGTGAAGCGTGCCGGCAGCTGCAGCGATGCCACGTCCAGCGCGAACACGCGGAAGAAGTAGCGGTGCACGCGCTCGTCGTTGAACGGCGGATAGGGGCCGTCGTAGCCCAGGTAGTCACCGGCCATGTCCGGGTTGCCGGCGAACCAGCCGGTGAAGTCGTTCAGGCCCTGGCGGCTGCCGGCCGGCCCGGCCGGCGTGGTCTTGCCCTTCACCACGAAGCCGTCGCTGCAGCTGCCTGCGGCAATCTCGCGCACCGAAGCCGGAATATCGGCCATCACCCAGTGCACGAAATCACAGCGGGGCTGGTCGCGTGGCACGCTCATGTCGGTGCGGCCGACCGTCTCCGGCACGGTCGGCACGTCCGGATCGACGCATACCAGCAGGAACGAACGGGTGCCATCCGGCACATCGCTCCAGGCCAGGTGCGGATTGCGGTCCGGTGCGAAGCCCGCGGCATCGCCTGCGGCGAATTCGCGGTCGATCGGTGCACCGTTGGTCAGGCTGTGGCTGCTCAGTTGCATCGGCGTGTCCTCACTCTTCCGGGTAACCCAGGCGCACCGCGATCGGGGTGAGCTTGGCGAAGGCGGCGCTCATCACGTCGCGGTAGTTGCGCCAGTGGCCCGGCGGGAAACGCGGCGCGCCCAGCTGCGCGGCCGGCGGCATCGGCCGCTCGAACAGTCGGCCCAGCAGTTCGGCCATCGCCTGCGGATCGTTGCCGATCTGGTCGATGCGCAGCAACACCTGCGGGTACAGATCGTCCTCGTGCAGGGCGGCGACCTGGGCCAGCGCGCGCGCCAGCCATTCGCTGGCTTCGGCCAGCGAGGTCATCGCCAGCGGCGCGGCCGCACCGTAGGCCACCCAGTCCAGCAGCATGTCGCGCGGATCGCGCAGCACCACCAGCAGGCGGCCCTGCGGCAACTGCGGGCGCAGCGCCCACAGCAGCGCGTTGTCCCACCACAGCAGCCAGTCGATGATCGCGTCGTCCTGCACGCCGCGCGACGGCAGCTGTTCGCGCCAGCGCTGCACCAGCCGCTCCGGCGTCAGCACGCCCGAAGCGAGGTCCTGCAGCGTGTGGTAGTTCTGGAACGCGTCGTCGGGTGCGTTGGAGGTATAGCGGTCGCTGCGCAGTACCGGGCTGGCCGCAGCCAGGCCGGTCGCCACGCGCTCCACGCCCGACCCCGGCGCACCCCACAGGAAGATCGGTGCGGAAGTGGCATCACCGTCGATCTCGCCCTTGTCCGGCCAGCTCGGCGGTGCCTTGGCCTGCGGCGGCAGCGGCAGGCGCTGCGGGGCCTGGTCGGCCTGCAGGGCAAGCCAGGTCTGCAGCGCGTCTTCGTGCTGCCCGGCGCGATCCTGGATCTCGCCCAGCCAGGTGCGCAGGTCGGCACGGTGGCCTTCCGGCGCCATGCCGATCAGCGCCTGCACGCGGGCGACGGCAGCGGCCGGATCGCGCTGGAGCAGGCCTTCGACCAGGCGGGTTTCGCCACTGACACGGCCCGGTTCGAGGCTGACGATACGCTCGGCGATCGCTTCGGCCTGCGCGTGTTCGCCCACCATGTCGTGCAGCCGCAGGCGCGCTTCCAGCGCCGGCAGGTGGCCCGGCATCGCGTCCATCCAGCGCTCGACCGTGGCGGCGGCGGTGGCACTGCCGACCTCCTCCACCGCCAGGCGTGCCAGCCACAGGTCGTGCAGCTGCGGGTGCTGCTCCAGGGCGGCATCCAGGCGTGCGCGGGCCTCGTCTTCGCGACCCAGGCGCTGCCAGGACATCAGCAGCAGCTGCAGCACGTCGCGGTCATCAGGCAGCGATTCCAGCAACGGCAGCAGGTGTTCCAGCGCCTGCAGCGGCTGGCCGCTGCGCAGTGCCAGTTCACCAGCCAGGCGGCGCATCGAAGGCGTATCCAGGCCTTCCTGCTGCAGCGCGATCTGCATCGCTTCTGCCGCAGCTTCCAGGTTGCCCTGGCGCATGGCCAGCTGCACCACCAGGCCATGCAACGAGGCGATGGTCGGGTTCAGTTCCAGCACGCGGCGGAACGCCTGCTCGGCGAAGGCCAGCATGTTCTTGCCCAGGTAGGCGAAGCCCAGTGCGTAAAGCACGCGGATGTCGTTGGGCAGGGCCTGGTTGGCGGCCGACAGCAGCGTCAGCGCGCGATCGGCATCATCGCGGCGCAGCGCGATCATGCCATCGATGGTCAGCAGCTCCGGGTGGTCCGGCTCGACACGCGAGGCCAGCGTGGACAGGCGCTGCGCTTCATCGAAATCGTTGCGACCGATCGCCAGGTGGGCCTGCATCAGGTACGCGGCGAATGCGTTCGGGTCCAGCCCGGTGGTGCGCGTCAGTGCTTCGCCGGCGCCGTCGAACTGGCGCAGGGCCAGCAGCAGGCCGGCGTGCTGCAGGTGCAGCTGGGCGTTGTCCGGGGCCAGCTGCAGCGCCTGCTGCAGGGCTTCCATCGCGTCCTCGGCCTTGCCCTGCTGCTGCAGCGCAAGCGCCAGCCAGCGGTGGGCCTCGGCCTGGCCGGGTTCATCACGGGTCCACGCCTGGGCCAGCTGCACGGCCTGGTCGGCCTCGTTCTGGCGCAACGCTTGGATGATCTGGTCTTGCATGGCGGTCCGGTTCAAGGGCAAACCCGCATTGTAGCGGCCTGCGCGCCCGTGCCGGTTCAGCCTTGCAGCACGCGCTGCAGGCGCTGCGCCACCCAGCGCTCGGAGAAGCCGTCACCGCGCCAGTTTTCCAGGAAGCCACAGTGTCCGCCCCAGCTGGCGGTTTCCAGATGCGCCTGGTGCGGCAGCTGCCAGTCGCTGAAGGTCGCGTAGGGGATCACCGGGTCGTCCTGCGCCATCAGGATGTCGGCAGGCACCTGCAACGTGGACAGCCGATCGCCGGCAATCGAGTAGCCATCGAAATAGGCCTGCAACGAACCGAAACTGGTGTGGCGCTCGACCAGCCAGGCAGTCAGCGCGCGGATGTCCAGTTTCAGTACGCGGTCGTCGCAGTCGCTCAGTTCGGGGAACAGGTCGCGCTTGCGCCGCAGCGAACCGGCCCACTTGCGGCGGAAGTACCAGTCGTACATCGCCGGGCCGTTCTCGATGCTCTCCATGGTCAGCGCCGGATCCAGCACCGGGCATACCGAGGCCACGCGCAGCAGCGGCACGCCGGCCGCTGGCGCGCGCAGGGCCAGGCGCAGCACGAAGTTGCCGCCCAGCGAGTAACCGGCGGCCACCAGCGGCAACTGCGGCCAGCGCTGGGCGATATCGCCCGCGGCATGCACCACTTCGTCGATCAGGTTGGAGTGGAAGATGCCAGGGTTGAGATGATGGGTATTGCCGTGGTCGCGGAAATTCAGCCGCACCACGTCGAAGCCCTGTTCGAGCATGCGCGCGGCCGCCATGCGCATGTAGCTGGATTCGGCGCTGCCTTCCCAGCCGTGCAGCAGAAGGGCCATGCCTTTGGGTTCGCGGCCTTCGATGTGGCTGTGCCAGCCTTGCAGGCGCACGCCATCACCGCCGTCGAGGATCAGTTCTTCGCTGATCGCACCGGTCGCGGCCAGCAGCAGCAGGCCGCGCTGCAGGCGCATGCGGCTGGAGCTGAGCATCGACTGCAGATGCGGATTGCGCAGCCAGCGCGGCGGCTGGTAGTCAGCCGCGTGCAGCGTCGGCGTGCCGGCGTCCAGGACGGGTGGCGGGATCAGGGCCACCGCACCCTCACTCGGAGCTCATGGCCGCCACGATGCGCGCGCGCGACGTCTCCGCGATGCGCCGACGGCCTTCCAGGTCCTGCGCACCGATCGGTGCCAGGAAGTGCACTTCTGCACGCCGCGCCGGCTCACCGAGCAGGCGCAGGAAATTGGCGAAGAAACTCTCGCCGGGGCCGAACGCGACAATGGTCTGCGCATCGCCCTTGAGCCCGTACACCAGTGCCACCGGCTGCACCGGCACGCCGGTTTCAACCGCGGCCTGGAAGATGCGGGCATGGAACGGGCCTACTTCGTGGCCGCCGCGGGTGCGCCCTTCCGGGAACACGCCCACCGCCTTGCCTTCGCGCAGGCGATCGGCCATCACCTGCATCACGCCACCGAGCGATTCGGTGTTGCCGCGCTGGTGGAAGATGGTCTGGCCACGCGCGGCCAGCCAACCGACCAACGGCCAGCTGGCGATCTCGCGCTTGGCGACGAAGCCCATCATGCGCTGGCTGTGCAGGATGCAGATGTCGACCCAGCTGACGTGGTTGGCGACGAACAGCACGGCGCCGGGCAACGGCGTACCGATCTGCACCAGGCGGAAGCCGAAGATCCACATCAGCCCGCCCTGCCACCAGTTGACCACTTTGGCCCCCAGGGTCGCCTCGCCCACGCGCAGTTCGCCCCACGGCCGAAGCATGCCGATCAGGATGAGCGGCAGGAACACAACGATGTGGACCAACAGCAGCGGTACGCGGTACAGGTAACGGCACACACGCGCCACGCCGCCGCGGGGGGCCGGAGTGGGGGAAGTCATCCGCGCACGATACCGGAGGGCCGTCATCGCTGCCAGCCGATTTAGGCCATAACACCCATCGACCGGGGCAATCGGCGGGGAACGCTGGGTTCCGCTGCCGTCACCGGCCGTCCGGGGCTCAGCCGTGGCCGGCCGCCACCACCGCCAGGGTCAGCCGCGAGATGCACACCAGGCGGCCCTGCTCGTCCTCGATGCGGATCTCCCACAGCTGGGTGCTGCGGCCGACGTGCAGTGCACGTGCGGTGCCGGTCACGGTGCCCGAGCGAACGGCGCGTACATGGTTGGCGTTGATCTCCAGCCCCACGCAGATCTGTTTGGCCGTATCCACGCACAGGTTGCCGGCGCTGCTGCCCAGGGTCTCGGCCAGCACCACCGACGCGCCGCCATGCAGGATGCCGTAGGGCTGGCGGGTGCGCTCGTCCACCGGCATGGTGGCCTGCAGCCAATCGTCGCCGGCCGCGCTGAAGACGATGCCCAGCGACTCGATCGCGGTGTTGCGGCTGAGCGTGTTGAGCTGCTCGAGGGAAACGGCTTCGCGGAACACCAGGGTCATGCGGGCACCTTCAGAGGATGGGAACGAGGCCGGCGCCGAATGCAGTGAGCATGCGGACCAGCAGCCATTTCGGGCCGACATTGACCTCGGGGAAATCGCCCACGGCGACATAGCAGCGGTGGAAGTCCGGGTCCTGCCGGGGCAGCGGCCGCGGACAGTCCGGGCCGGGCTTGAACTCGTAGCCGGTGGCATAGCGCCACGGCCAGAAGTCGAGGATCGGCAGTGCCTCGGAGGCCTTGCCGACGCTGTAGTTGAGCCCGGACAGCACCGGCGGCTTGGCCCGCGGCGCCACCGTCCACGAGTTCTGCGGGTGGATATCGCGCAGGATGCTCTCGGCCAGCTGCTCGGCGAAGGCCGGGTCATCGATGATCACCGCACCTTCGGTGTTGTAGTTCTCGCTGCGCGGATCGAAGTTGTGGGTGCCGACCACGCCGATGCGGCGGTCGACCACCAGCGACTTGGCATGCAGGCCCATGCGCGCGCCCTTGCGGGTGACCGGCAACGGCTTGTTGACCGCCTTGCTGCCCAGGAAGGAGGGCCGGGTCTCGGTGCGCAGCAGGCGGGTCTCGACCTCGCTGCCGGCCGCGCGGCGGCGCTCGCGCGCGTTCTGGTAGGCACTGCCGGTGCGCGGGTTCACCGCCAGCTGCTTGCCGGTGGGTGCCGGATGCTCATCGCGATCGCGGCTGTCGCCGGCATTGCTGCCCGCGGCGCTGCCGCCGATCAGCGGATTGCGCCCGCCGTCGTCGTCACCCCCGGGCGCGGCGATCGGATCAGGCAGCAGGTTGCGGTAGTCGACCGGTGCATCCAGCGGGAACGGCTTGTACTCGAAGATGTTGAAGCCCAGTTCGCGCATGTTGCGCCGCTTGTACTTGTACGACAGCGCATACACGATCGGGTTGTCGGTGGCGGCCAGGCTGTTGCTGGACACCACCACCCGCGGCGGCTGCGGGCGCTTGCGCAGCTCGCGGAACAGCTTCTGCGCCGGCTTGGACAACACCAGGTATGGCGTCTGCAGGATCACTTCCTCCTGCGCGCCGGCGATCAGCGCATCCAGCTGCGGCTCGGTCACGTGCTGGCCCGCCAGTGGCGCATCGGCCTTCTCGCGCCGGTGCTTGCGTGGCAGGTCGGCGACATAGCGCACCGAGGCCACCGGCAAGGCGGTATCGACGAAGGAACGGCTGACGAAGTCCATGTCATTGGCTTCGGCACTGACCCGCTGCACCCGCTCGGGGCGGCGGAAGCTGGCCGGCGGCAGGGTCGGCACGCCCTCGCGCAGCAGGGTGCGGCCGACATCGTTCAGGCGCTCGGCCGGCACGCTGCGCCTGGCATGCCAGAAGGCATCGAAGTTGGCGGCCATCGCCCGCGCCTCCGGGCCGGCGATCAGCACGTCGCGGTCGCGGAAGTTGTACTCGCGGTCCCAGTCGTAATAGTCGTCCTGGTAGTTGCGGCCACCGACCACGCCGATCGCATCGTCGATCACCAGCAGCTTGTTGTGCATGCGCTGGTTGAAGCGGCGGAAGCAGCACAGCACGCTGCCGGCATAGTCGAAGTAGTTCAGCCGGGCCTTGCCGAAGGTCGGGTTGTAGACCCGCAGCTGGAAGTTCTGGTGCGCGCCGGACAGCGCGCCGAGGATCTGCAGGTCGGAGATCGCCGAGAGCTGGTCGATCAGCACGCGCACCTTCACCCCGCGCCGCGATGCAGCCAGCAGCTCGTCGATGACCAGCCGGGCGCTGTCGTCCTTGTCGAAGATGTAGGTCTGCAGGTCGATGCTGCGGGTAGCGCTGCGCAGCAGGTTCAGGCGCGCCACCAGCGCACCTTCGCCCTCGTCGAGCAGGGTGGCGTAGTGGCGCGGCTGTTCGGGGGTGGATTCGGTGAACGCCCGGCCGGCCAGCGCACGCAGCGGTGAGTCCTGCGCGCAGCGGTCGGCGCGCTGGCAGCCGACCACGGTCGAGCGCGCCTGCACGGCGATCGCTTCGGCACGGTCGCGCTCGGCATGCGAAAGCGATGCACAACCGCTGCCCAGCAACACCGTTGCCAGCGCCAGTATACGCAGCAGGAGGTTCACGGTTTCGGCGCCTCGCTCAGGCGCGCACGTAATACGAAGGTCACTCGGTCACTCAGGGCTAGCTGCCAGCTGTCCATTCCATACCGGCCTCGCTGCACGGTACCGCGGCTGACGACATCGCAATCATAGCCGGGTCGGGCGCACTCCGCCTTCTCGACCCGCAGCGACTCGGGATGGCTGACGCCGCGCAGGGTCAGCCGGCCGTTGATGTCGCCACCCTGTTCCACCGTCTCCGGCCAGTATGGCAGCGAGTCGAACTCGACCACCGGATGGCGCCCTGCATCGAAGAACTCTTCGCCGCGCATCCAGCCGGTGTAGCGCGCCTTGCCAGGGATCTCCACCGAACGGGTGAACATCTTCAGGTGCACCTGGTGGCGCCCGTCGGACAGGATCTCGATGCGCCCCTCGAAGTGCGGGAATACGCCTTCGATGCGCTGGCCGAAACGGGTCCGCACCTCGAAACCGATCCGCGAGCGCTGGGTATCCAGGCGCATTACCCGCGGTGCTTCGGCGGACACCGGCGGCAACGGCGTTGGTGGGGGCACGGCGGCCCAGGCCGGGCCAAGCGCCAGCAACGCGGGCAGCAGGAAGCGGCTGCGCCGCGCCTGGCTCATCGGATCACGGCCACCAGAACGCGTTCAGGCTGGCCACGCCCGGCTCGATCGAGACCTCGCGCGGGAAGCCGAGGACGGCCACGCCGCCCGGCGGCATGCCGCGGTAGTCGCTGCTGGTGCCGTCGGTCATCAGGGCCACCAGCTGCTCCAGGCCCGGGTTGTGGCCCACGATCAGCACCCGGTCCAGGTCGCGACGCTCGTCCACCAGCGCCGCCAGGGTGCCCGGGGTGGCTTCGTAGATCCGGTCTTCCAGGCGCTTCTCGACATAGCCGATGGCCGTCATCACCGCTTCCAGGGTCTCACGGGTACGTCGCGACGGCGAGCACAGCACGCAGTCCGGCAGCAGCTTGTTTTCCTTCAACCACTTGCCGGCGGCTTCAGCTTCGGCCAGCCCTACCGGCGACAGCGGCCGGTCGAGGTCGGCCTGGCCGGAAACGGCGGGTTCGGCATGGGCATGGCGCAGCAGGATCAGTTCACGCATCGCGGGTTTCCATGGAGAAGAGGATGCAGCAGGAGAAGTGAGGCAGGCATCAAAGCTTGAGCCAGGACAGCAGCGGCTCCCAGTCGGCCTGGTGTTCGCGCACCTGGGCGGAGCGATAGTCGAACAGGCTGCGGCCCAGGCCGGTCATGACCACGTAGCTCTGGCTGTCACGCAGCTGCGCGACCACCGGGTACGGCCATTCGGCCAGCATCTGCAATGCCTGCTGCGAGGTCTGGGTCCAGGGTTTGGTGCGGTTGAGGACCAGCCCTACCGGCAGCTTGCGGCTGTGCACGCGCGGGTTCTGGGCCAGGCTGTTGAGGAAGCCGACGATGGCTTCGATATCCAGCGCCGAGGGCAGCACCGGCACCACCACGGCGTCGGCCGCGTCCAGGAAATGGGGGATATCGTCGGCCAGCGCGCCGGCGGGTGCATCGATGATGACGGTATCGGTACCGTCGGGCAGCTTCTGCGCCCACTGCTTCTTCCGATACACATCGATGGGGAGCACCGCGCTTTCCAGCCCGGCACGCCGTTGTGCCCAGCGGGTGCTGGAGCCCTGCGGGTCGGCATCGGCGATCACCGTGGCCTTGCCCTGCAATGCCGCGTACGCGGCCAGGTGGGTGGCGACGGTGGTCTTGCCCACCCCGCCCTTGGAACCGGCCACCAGGATCGTCTTCATGCCAGCCTCGCTTCCGGGTACGTGCCCCGAGCGTACACCGGCGGTGGTGACGGGAGGTAGCGCCGTGCTGAACCCGTGGCCATCGCCTTTGCTATCGTGGCGCCCCCGAAGGATCGAACCGGCATGAGCGAACTGCAGGACCTGAGCGCACTGATCCGCGCCAATACCCCCCTGATCGTCATCGAGACCCAGGACGAGGGGCGCATCGTTGAACTGTTCCGGCAGACGCTGATGCACGTGTGGCGGGCCCTGCACCGCTGGTCCATCACCGAGGGCCTGCGCCGCATCGACCTGGACCGCGAGGATCCGCCGGTCGGCCCGCCCGATGCCAGCGCCGCGCTGCAGATGATCCGCCAGGCTGATCAGCGCGGTGTCTACCTGCTGCTCGATTTCCACCCCTACCTGGGCTATGCCAGCCACCAGCGCGCACTGCGCGACCTGATCCAGCGCCGCCACAGCGAGCCGCACGTGCTGGTGCTGATCGGCGCCAAGGTCGAGCTGCCGGCCGAGCTGGAAGCACTGGCGGTGCGCTTCAACCCGCGCCTGCCCGATGCCAACGCCCTGCTGAAGATGCTGCGCGAGGAGGCCGACGCCTACGCACGCGAGCACGGCGGCCGCCGTGTCGAGGTCGACAGCGAGGCGGTGAAGAAGATCCTGAAGAACCTGCAGGGCCTGAGCCTGGTCGATGCCCGCCGCATTGCCCGCCAGCTGATCTACGCCGATGGCGCGCTGCGCGACGACGACCTGCCGCAGCTGGCACGGCTGAAGTTCGAGCTGCTCAACCGCAGCGGCCACCTGTTCTTCGAGCACGACAGCGCACGCTTCGGCGACGTGGCCGGCGCCAACCGGCTCAAGCGCTGGATCAGCCAGCGCCGGGTGGCCTTCATCGCCGGCTCGGCACCGGCCGGCCTGGACCCGCCGCGCGGCATGCTGCTGCTGGGCGTGCAGGGCTGCGGCAAATCGATGCTGGCCAAGGCCACCGCCGCCGGCTTCGGTGTACCGCTGCTGCGCCTGGACGTGGGTGCGCTGTACAACAAGTACCACGGCGAGACCGAGGCCAACCTGCGCCAGGCGCTGGCCTCGGCCGAGCAGCTGGCGCCCTGCGTGTTGTGGATGGATGAGATCGAGAAAGGCCTGGCCAGTGGTGGCGAGGACGGTGGCGTATCGCGCCGCGTGCTCGGCTACCTGCTGACCTGGATGGCCGAACGCAAGGCGCCGGTCTTCATCGTCGCCACCGCCAACCAGGTGCACGAACTGCCGGCCGAGCTGCTGCGCAAGGGCCGTTTCGACGAGATCTTCTTCGTCGACCTGCCCCCCCCCGAAGTGCGCGTGGAACTGCTGCGGCTGCACCTCGGGCGACGCCAGCTCAATGGCGACGACTTCGCGCTGCCGGCGCTGGCGGCCGCGGCGAATGGTTTCTCCGGCGCGGAGATCGAGCAGGCGATCGTGGCCGGACTGTACGCAGCGCACGCCGAAGGCCGGCCGCTGGACACCGAGCTGCTGATGAATGAGATCCGCACGACGCGGCCGCTGTCGGTGCTGATGGCCGAGCAGGTAGAGGCACTGCGGGCATGGGCGTCGGGGCGGACGGTTTCCGCGGACGATTGAGGTTCCCGCGAACGGCGCAGCCCCTCGTGGCGGCTGGTTGGCTGTGAACACCAAAAGCCGCGCTTGGCTGGCTCCTTTTTGTCGAGCCGACCCCACGCTCCGCTGCCTTTCGATCAGATATCGGATACTCGATTCCGATGCAGATTCATCCACGCATGGCGTGGATCTACCGTGTCGCCCAAGGTCGACACCTACCAACAGCAGCGTCGAACCGTCAGAGGTGGGGCGGTGTGGGTTGGCAGGACCGTTGGCGCCATGGGCCCGAGGCATGCGTCGGGCGGGTTGGTCAGGACGCCCAACCCCGGTCTTGCCGTGTGCGCAGGACTGCGCACACGAGCAAGGCGCCATCGAGCCCCCATGGGTGAGGGCGCTTTGCTTGCGAAGCACTGCTTCGCAAGCGCCCGAACGCCCAGCCTCCAGCGGCTGGGCCGGGCCGCGGAGCGGGGTTTACGGCGTGTCCTGCCAACCCACACCACCCCGCCATCCCGCGGATTGCCCGCTGTTGCTGTTGCTTCGGCTGTTGCTTCTGCGGGTGCCGGGTGCAACCCGGCCGCCCCCTACCCTCAGGGCCAGGCCGGCGGCGCGGCCGCCCACGCCTGCTGCACTTCCGCCAGCGAGGCACGCTCGTCGTCTCGCCACAACGGCAACAACTGCGCATAGCGGCTGCTGTCGCTCCATTGCGTCGGCTCGGTACGCACTGCGGCGGCATACCACTGCACCGCCTCCTGCTTCCGCCCGGCCCGCCACAGCGCCAGCGCATAGGTCGGTGGCAACCAGCCCGGCTTGCTCAGCGAACCACCGGCAGCGGCCTGCCATTGCTCCAGGGCGGCTTCGGGCTGGCCCTGACGCAGCAGGTCCCAGCCGTAGTTCCAGCGCACGCCACGGCCCAGGCTGCCCTGCACCGGCGCATCCTTCAGCGCTTCGCGATACAGCTGTTCACCCAGTTCGGTACGGCCCTGGGCAATGGCCACCGACGCCAGCTGCACGGTGGCCTCCACGGTCCGCCGGCCGCGCTCGCGCTGCTTGAGCAGCTGCGCCACCAGCTCATCCCCGTCGGACTGGACCACGATCATGGGCACGGCGGCCGCATCGCTGTCGAAGTAGAACTCCTGTGGTGCCGGCACCGCCGGCGCGGCCCACACCGGGGCCGTTCCCGAGACCAGCAACATGCTGCCCAGGATCTTTCCTGCAACTGACATCCCTTCTCCCCAGGCCGCAACCGCAGCCCCCTCTCTCTCTCCCCGATCCTAACCCCAGCATGGCCGCCGGCGCGAGTGCCGGGGCGGCCGGGCCTCGCTGCTACAATTCGCGCCTTTCCCGCCGCGTGCCTGCACGCGGCCGGTGCCAGCCGATCCTGACCGGGCCAGCCATGACCAGTACCGCGCAACTCACGTCGCCCTCCTCCACCGACCTGATCGACCGTGACTACACGCTCGACCACAAGTACACCCGCGACGAGGGGCGGATCTACCTGAGTGGCGTGCAGGCGCTGGTGAAGCTGCCGCTGATGCAGCGGCTGCGCGACGCACACGAAGGCATCGACAGCGCCGGCTTCGTCAGCGGCTACCGCGGCAGCCCGCTGGGCGGCTTCGACCTGGAGCTGTGGCGCGCACGCAAACACCTCGACGCGGCCAAGGTGAAGTTCACCCCCGGCCTGAACGAGGACCTGGGCGCCACCATGGTGTGGGGCACCCAGCAGACCAACCTGTTCCCCGGCGCCAACGTGCAGGGCGTGTTCGGCATGTGGTACGGCAAGGGCCCGGGCGTGGACCGCTGCGGCGACGTGTTCAAGCACGCCAATGCCGCCGGCACCTCGCGCTACGGCGGGGTGCTGGCACTGGCCGCCGATGACCATGCCTGCCGCAGTTCAACCCTGCCGCATGGCAGCGAGGACGAGTTCGTCAGCGCGATGATGCCGGTACTGAATCCGGCCGGTGTGCAGGACATCCTCGACATGGGCCTGCTGGGGTGGGCGATGAGCCGCTATACCGGGCGCTGGGTCGGCTTCAAGACGATCGCCGAGACAGTCGAATCGTCGGCCTCGGTCGAGGTCGACCCGATGGCGCGCCGCATCGTGCTGCCGGAAGACTTCGAGATGCCTTCGGGCGGTCTCAACATCCGCTGGCCGGACCCGCCGCTGGACCAGGAAATGCGCCTGCACCGCTATGCGGTGAAGGCCGCACAGGCGTTCGCCCGCGCCAACGGCATCGACAAGGTGGTGATGGACGCGCCGCGCGCGCGGCTGGGCATCGTCACCACCGGCAAGAGCTACCTGGACGTGCTGCAGGCGCTGGAATACCTGGGCCTGGACGAAGCCGCCTGCGCCGACATCGGCATCCGCGTGTACAAGGTCGGCATGACCTGGCCGCTGGAGCCGCAGGGCATCGCGCGCTTCGCGCAGGGCCTGGAAGACATCATCGTGGTGGAGGAAAAGCGTGCCTTCATCGAGCGTCAGATGAAGGAACAGTTCTTCAACTGGCCGGCCAGCTGGGGCCAGCGCCCGTCCATCGTCGGCAAGTATGACGAGACTGGCGAATGGATCCTGCCGTCCACCGGCGAGCTGACCCCGGCCACCATCGCCGGCGTGATCGGCCGCCGCATCCAGAAGTTCTTCAACAACGCATCGATCGAGCAGCGGCTGCAGTGGATGCAGGAGAAGGAAGCCGAGCTTGCGTTGCCGCGCGCCAGCTTCCCGCGCGTACCGCATTACTGCTCGGGCTGCCCGCACAACACCTCCACCAACGTGCCGGAAGGCTCGCGTGCGCTGGCCGGCATTGGTTGCCATTACATGGTGACCTGGATGGACCGCAGCACCGACACCTTCACCCACATGGGCGGCGAAGGCGTGACCTGGGCCGGGCAGGCGCCGTTCACCGATACCCCGCACGTGTTCCAGAACCTCGGCGACGGCACCTACTTCCACAGCGGCTCGCTGGCGATCCGCCAGGCGGTCGCCGCTGGCGTCAACATCACCTACAAGATCCTCTACAACGATGCGGTGGCGATGACCGGCGGCCAGCCGGTGGACGGTCCGCTGAGCGTGCCGGACATTGCAAAGCAGATGCGCGCCGAAGGCATCCACACCATCGTGGTGCTGTCGGACAACATCGGCAAGTGGACCGGCCAGCGCGAGCACTTCCCCAGCGACGTCGAGTTCCATGACCGCAGCGAACTGGACGAAGTGCAGAAGCGCCTGCGCGAAGTAAAGGGTGTTTCGATCCTGATCTACGAACAGACCTGCGCCACCGAGAAGCGTCGCCGCCGCAAGCGAGGCAAGCTGGAAGACCCGCAGAAGCGGGTGATGATCAACTCGCTGGTCTGCGAAGGCTGCGGTGACTGCGGGAAGAAGAGCTTCTGCGTGTCGGTGCTGCCGAAGGAAACCGAGTTCGGGCGCAAGCGCGAGATCGACCAGTCCAACTGCAACAAGGACTATTCCTGCGTGAACGGCTTCTGCCCCAGCTTCGTCACCGTGCACGGTGGCCAGCCGCGCAAGGGCAGCAAGCGCGATGCGTCCACGCTGCTGGACAACCTGCCGGCGCCGACCCTCCGCGACAGCCTGGAACAGCCCTGGAACATCCTGATCACCGGCGTCGGCGGTACCGGCGTGGTGACCATCGGTGCGCTGCTGGGCATGGCCGGCCACCTGGAAGGCAAGGGTGCAACCGTGCTCGATCAGACCGGCCTGGCGCAGAAGGGCGGCGCGGTGACCACGCACATCCGCATTGCCCGTCGCCCTGAAGACATCCATGCCGTGCGCATCGCCGCTGGCGAGGCCGACCTGGTGCTGGGCTGCGACATGGTGGTGGTCAACGATTACTGGGCGCTGTCGAAGGTCCGTGCCGGCCGTTCGCAGGTGGTGCTGAACACTTACGAAGCGATGCCAGGCACCTTCACCACCCGCCCGGACATGCAGTTCCCCGCCGCCGACATCATCGCCGGCGTGCGCGTGGCACTGGGCGGCCAGGAGCCGTTGCTGCTCGATGCCACCCAACTGGCCACCGCGCTGCTGGGCGATGCCATTGCCGCCAACCTGTTCATCCTCGGCTACGCCTGGCAGCAGGGCCTGGTGCCGCTCTCGTTCGAGTCACTGATGCGCGCCATCGAGCTCAATGGCGCCGCCGTGGCGATGAACCAGCAGGCGTTCGCCTGGGGCCGACTGGCCGTGGTCGATCCGCAGGCGGTGCAGCAGGCCGCCGGCCTGGTGCGCAACCGCCATACCGATACCGAATCCACCCCGGGCCCGCTGCATCCGCTGCCGCCAGGCGAGTGGGAGGGCAATGAATGGGGTGCCACTGCGGCACCGCGCAACACCGGCGACGAACGCGAACTGCGTGGCCTGCCCTCGCACGGTGGCGACGTGGCGTTCCTGCCGCTGGACGACGCCCGCCTGTCGCGCTCGCTGGATGAAATGATCGAGCGCCGCGCCGCGTTCCTGGTCGAGTACCAGGATTCCGCCTACGCCAGGCGCTACCGTGACCTGGTAGCGCGCGTACGCGCCACCGAAGCCGACCGCATCGGCGGTTCCACTGCGCTGACCGAGACCGTGGCGCGCTACCTGTTCAAGCTGATGGCCTACAAGGACGAGTACGAAGTGGCGCGCCTGTACACCAGCGGCGACTTCCAGCGCCGCCTGCAGCAGCAGTTCGAGGGCGACTACCAGCTGCGCTTCCATCTGGCACCGCCGCTGTTCGCGAAGAAGGACGAGCAGGGACGGCTGCTGAAGAAGGAATACGGCCCGTGGATGTTCAAGGCCTTCGGTCTGTTGGCGAAGCTGAAGTTCCTGCGTGGCGGCCGCTTCGATGTGTTCGGACGCACCGAGGAGCGCCGCATGGAGCGCAAGCTGATTGCTGATTACGAGGCGACGGTGCAGGTGCTGCTGGACGGGCTGGAGGACGACCGTCTGTCGCTGGCGGTGGAGATCGCCAGCATTCCCGAGCACATCCGCGGCTTCGGCCATGTCAAGGAAGCCCACTTCGCGCAGGCCAAGGCGCGCGAAGCGGCCCTGCTGGCGCAGTGGCGCAACCGGAAGGCGCTGCATATCGTGCAGGTGGCTTGAGAAAGGACGCAAGAAGCGGGGCAAGCTATAAGTTGCATTCCAAATAAGAAAGCTATAGGTTGCATTTCAAATAAGAAAGCTATAGGTTGCCTTACAACGAAGCAACCTATGGATTGCTATCCTCGAGCGCAGGGTACTGACTCGTTTGCAGCGGAAGGGCTTGTATCGGGGCGCCTACCACCCGCGCTCGCCTGACCAGCGCATCGCCGATGAAGGAGAAAGCTCTGTGGCAGTCAAGTTTGTTGTCCGAACTCCCCAACAGTTGGGCTCGCTCATGAAAGCGTTTCGCAAGCAGGCGGGCCTGACACAGACAGATCTTGGCAAACAACTGGGTATCAGCCGCCAAGCGGTGACAGCTCTGGAGCACGAACCAGAAACAGCTTCGTTTGGGCGCCTGATGAAGGTGTGGGCGGTACTAGGAATCGAGGTGACTCTACAGCAGGGCACGGAGCGCTCAAGCAATCAAGATATGGAATGGTAGCGATGAGTGAGCTAGCGATCTGGATGAACGGTGTAGAGGTAGCGAAATGGCAGCAGAACTCGAACAGCTCTCCGCGCCTTACCTACACCCAAAACTGGCTTGAGTCTGGTTCGCCACGCCCTATTTCCCTCTCACTCCCATTGCTGCCACTTGGTGAAAGTCACCGTGGACAGAAGGTTGTCGACTACTTCGACAACCTTCTTCCTGACAACAGCGAGATCAGAAGCAGGCTACGCGATCGCTTTTCAACCCGCTCAGCGGGAACCTTTGACCTTCTCGAGGCCATCGGTCGGGATTGCGTTGGCGCTGTGCAGCTGCTACCCGTTGCAGCCACACCCAACGATCTGCAGAGCATCCAATTCCGGCCATTGAATGAGGGCGAAGTTGCGGACATCCTGCGAGGAGTTACTGCACCCGCACTGCCAGGATCAAGGCACCATCCGAGTGACGAGTTTCGAATCTCTATCGCCGGTGCACAGGAGAAGACAGGGCTACTTCTGCACGAGGATCAGTGGTGTATTCCCATCGGCAGCACGCCTTCTACTCATATCTTCAAGTTGCCCCTAGGCCTGGTCGGCAACATGAGGGCAGACATGCACCAGTCAGTCGAGAACGAGTGGCTGTGCATGCATCTGCTTTCCGCCTTCGGAATTCCCGTTGCAGAGACGCAAATGGGACGTTTCCAGGACCAACGCGCGCTCATTGTTGAGCGATTCGACCGCCGTCTGTCTGCGGACCGCCGATGGTGGCTGAGGTTGCCACAGGAAGACATGTGCCAGGTCTTTGGTCTGCCCGCCGCCAGGAAATATGAATCGGATGGTGGCCCAGGCATCGTGGCCATCATGGATCTGCTTCGACAATCCGAGCATTCCGAGGACCGCGCGACCTTCTTCAAGACGCAGATTCTTTTCTGGATGTTGGCTGCAATCGATGGCCATGCCAAGAACTTCAGCGTTCACATTGAAGCTGGCGGCCGCTTCAGATTAACGCCCATCTATGACGTGCTTTCGGTCTACCCCATTCTCGGCCGCGGACCCGGCCAGCTGGAGCCTCGTGATGCGAAGCTCGCCATGAGTATCAACGGACGGAATCGACACCGAAGTCTGCTGGATATTCGACGACGGCATTGGAACGAAACAGCTCGCGTCTGCGGTGTAAGCGATGGCGCAGAACCATGGATCGAGACACTGCTGGAATCCGTGGAACCTGCCATCGCACAGGTCACGCGTCAGCTCCCGGATGATTTCCCTTCCAACGTGTCCGGACCTATTTTCCAGGGACTGCGTGCTGCTGCGGCACGCCTTTCCAGCATGGCACCGGAGGCCTGATCACCCCAACCGCCACAGCAGCAACCGGTTATTGGCCGGCATCGCCACGTCACCCAACCGGGTAAACCCGTTGTCGGCCGCCAGCGCCTGCACCGCTTCGCTGTCGCGGATACCGCTGCGCGGGTCGCGCGCCTTCAGCCAGGCATCGAACTGCGCATTGCTGTCACTGGTATAGCGGCCGCCATAGTTGAACGGACCGTAGATCGCCAGCAGCGCACCGTGACGCAACAGTGGCGGCAGCGCGCCGAACAGCACCTGCACGTACTCCCAGCCCATGATGTGCAGCGTGTTGGCGCTGAATGCGGCGTCGAACGTGCTGCTTTCTGGAAGGTCCAGGCCCGTCGCCGGTGGCAGCTCCACCTGCAGCGCCACCGGCGGCAGCAGGTTCAGCAGCGCGGCCTCCGCACGCCAGGCTTCGATGCCGGGCAGATGGTCCGGATGGTCGCTGGGCTGCCAGCGCAGCCACGGCCAGCGCTCGGCGAAGAAGGCTGCGTGCTGGCCGGTACCACTGCCGATCTCCAGCACCCGATGGCGGTCGCCCATCCACGGGTCGAGTGCGGTGGCGATGGGTTCGCGGTTGCGCTCGCAGGCTTCTGAATACGGCTTGCTCGACATCAGGACGGTGTCCAGGCGGGGTCGGCCCCATTGTGCACGAGGGGGTGTCTGCAGGGCTTGCAGCCCTGCACCCGCAGGAGCCGGAGCCAGAGCCAGAGCAACGTCAAAAGCTGGCATTCCGTGGGTTGGCGGGGTGGGCCCGGTTGCGGGGGGCGCCGTAAATACGTCCCTGTAGGCTCGGTCGCCGCATCCATGCGGCTCACGCCCCCGCAACCGGACCCACCCCGCCTTCGACAGATTTCCGCGATCTGTCGGAAGTGCTCTTGGGGTCAGATCCGTTTTCCACAGGAAAACGGATCTGACCCCGGATTCATTTCGATACCTGACAGATGTGTCGACCAAGGTCGACACCTACCAACAGCCGCAGGAATCTGTCAGAGGTGGGGCGGTGTCGGATTGCGGGGTGTCAGCCGCATGGATGCGGCTGCCAAGCCTCCATGGACGGATTCACGGCGTCCCCGCAATCCGACACCGCCCCGCCCACCCACGGAATGCCGCTCTGGCTTTGGCTTTGGCCGTTGCCGTTGCCGTTGCATTGAGCAGGTGCAGGGCTGCAAGCCCTGCCGAAACCCTCCCCAACCATGACTGCAGTCACTTGCCCGGTTGCGCCGCGCTGGCGAAAGTCGAGGAGTTGACGTGATCGGTCCGGCGCGTTGCCGACCGCACGCAAGCGAGAGAGAGAAACGCTGTGCAACGACGTGAGTTCCTGGCTTTTTCCGGCCTGGGCCTGGCCGGCCTGCTGCTGCCGCATTCCCGTGCCATCGCCGCCGAGCAGCTGCTGGCGCCGGTCGATACCGCCCAGCGCCGGCGCTTGGCCGAGGTCGCGCTGGCCACCGCACGCTCGGCCAAGGCCAGCTACTGCGATGTGCGCATCGGCCGCTACCTCAACCAGTCGGTGATCACCCGCGAGCACCAGGTCGGCAATGTGACCAACCGAGAATCGTCCGGCGTGGGTGTGCGAGTGATCGTCAACGGCGCCTGGGGCTTTGCTGCCACCCATCAGCAGACCGAGGCCGCCGTGCGCGCAGCGGTCGAGCAGGCCGCAGCAATCGCCCGCGCCAACGCCAGCATCCAGACCCGCCCGGTGCAGCTGGCACCCACGCCGTCCGTCGGTGAAGTGCGCTGGCAGACGCCCATCCGCAGGAACGCGATGGCGGTGCCGATCCAGGACAAGGTCGAGCTGCTGCTGGCCCTCAATGCCGCTGCGCTGGATGCGGGCGCCGACTACATCAATTCCACCCTGTTCCTGGTCAACGAACAGAAGTACTTCGCCTCCAGCGACGGCTCGTTCATCGACCAGGACATCCACCGCATCTGGTTGCCGTTCACCGCCACCGCCATCGACAAGGCCAGCGGCAGATTCCGCACCCGCGCCGGCCTGTCCTCGCCGATGGGCATGGGCTATGAGTTCCTCGATGGCGATGCGCGCGGCAAGGTGCAGCTGCCCGGTGGCATCACTGCCTACCGCGATTCCTACGACCCGGTCGAGGACGCCATTGCGGCCGCCCGCCACGCGCGCGAGAAACTGAAGGCGCCGTCGGTGAAGCCCGGCAAGTACGACCTGGTGCTGGACCCGTCCAATCTGTTCCTGACCATCCACGAGAACGTTGGCCACCCGCTGGAGCTGGACCGCGTGCTCGGCTACGAAGCCAACTACGCCGGCACCAGCTTCGCCACGCTGGACAAGCGCGATGCCGGCTTCCGCTGGGGCAGCGACATCGTCACCTTCTTCGCCGACAAGACCCAGCCCGGCAGCCTCGGCGCGGTCGGCTACGACGACGAGGGCGTGAAGACCCAGCGCTGGGACCTGGTGCGCGACGGCATCCTGGTCGATTACCAGGCCACCCGTGACGAAGCCCATATCCTCGGCCGCGATGCATCGCATGGCTGCAGCTACGCCGATTCCTGGTCCAGCGTGCAGTTCCAGCGCATGGCCAATGTCTCGCTGGCGCCGGGCAAGCAACCGCTCAGCGTCGAGGACATGATCAAGGACGTGGAGAACGGCATCTACATCCACGGCCGCGGTTCGTATTCGATCGATCAGCAGCGTTACAACGCGCAGTTCGGCGGCCAGCTGTACTACCAGATCAAGGACGGAAAGATCGCCGGCATGGTTGAGGATGCGGCCTACCAGATCCGCACCCCGGAATTCTGGAATGCCTGCACCGCCATCTGCGATGAACGCGACTTCCGCCTGGGCGGTTCGTTCTTCGATGGCAAGGGCCAGCCGGGCCAGGTGTCGGCGGTCTCGCACGGTTCATCCACCACCCGCTTCAACGGCATCAACATCATCAACACCGCGCGCAGTCTCGGCGCTTGAGCCACCCATCCTTCGACATGGAGAGCAGCCTTGCAAAGACGTGACTTCCTGGCCCTGACCGGGCTTACCGCGGGCGGGCTGATCGTGCCCTCCTTCTTCGGCAAGGTGATCGCCGCCGAGCAGCTGCAGAGCACGCTGGACCTGGGGCTGAAGAAGCGCCTGGCCGATGCGGCGCTGGCTGCCGCCCGCCAGGCCGGTGCCACCTACTGCGACGTGCGCATCGGCCGCTACCTGCGGCAGTTCGTGATCACCCGCGAAGACAAGGTGCAGAACGTGGTGAACACCGAGTCCACTGGCGTGGGCATCCGCGTGATCGTCAATGGTGCGTGGGGCTTTGCCGCCACCAACGCGCTGGGTACGGCCGATGTGGCCAAGGCCGCGCAGCAGGCGGCGGCGATCGCCAAGGCCAATGCCGGCGTGCAGACCGCGCCGGTGCAGCTGGCCAAGGCGCCGGGCGTGGGTGAGGTGAGCTGGCGCACGCCGATCCGCAAGAATGCGATGGAGGTGCCGATCAAGGACAAGGTCGGCCTGCTGCTGGACGTCAACGCCGCCGCAATGGGCGCCGGTGCCAGCTTCATCAACTCGATGCTGTTCCTGGTCAACGAGCAGAAGTACTTCGCCTCCACCGACGGTTCCTACATCGACCAGGACGTGCATCGCATCTGGGCGCCGATGACGGTCACCGCCATCGACAAGGCCAGCGGCAAGTTCCGCACCCGTTCGGGCCTGTCCTCGCCGATGGGCCTGGGCTACGAGTACCTGGACGGCGCCGCCGCGGGCAAGGTGGTCAGCCCCAATGGCGTGGTCAACTACAGTTCTTCCTACGACATGAAGGAAGACGCCATCGCCGCCGCCCGGCAGGCGCAGGAAAAGCTGAAGGCACCGTCGGTGAAGCCGGGCAAGTACGACCTGGTGCTCGATCCGTCGCACACCTGGCTGACCATCCACGAGTCGATCGGCCACCCGCTGGAACTGGACCGCGTGCTCGGCTACGAAGCCAACTACGCCGGCACCAGCTTCGCCACCCTGGACAAGCGCGAACAGCGTTTCCAGTACGGCAGCGAGCTGGTCAACATCTTCGCCGACAAGACCCAGCCGGGCAGCCTTGGCGCCGTGGCATACGACGATGAAGGCGTGAAGTGCAAGCGCTGGGACCTGATCAGCAACGGCAAGCTGGTGGACTACCAGACCATCCGCGACCAGGCGCACATCCTCGGCAAGACCGAGTCCGACGGCTGCTGCTATGCCGACTCGTGGTCCAGCGTGCAGTTCCAGCGCATGGCCAACGTGTCGATGGCACCGGGCAAGAAGCCGCTGAGCGTGCCGGACCTGATCAAGGACGTGGAGAACGGCATCTACATCATCGGTGACGGTTCGTTCTCGATCGACCAGCAGCGCTACAACGCGCAGTTCGGCGGCCAGCTGTTCTACGAGATCAAGAACGGCCAGATCACCCGCATGCTGGAAGACGTGGCCTACCAGATCCGCACGCCGGAATTCTGGAACGCCTGTACCGCCGTGGCCGACGAGCGCGACTACCGCCTGGGCGGTTCGTTCTTCGACGGCAAGGGCCAGCCGGGACAGGTCTCGGCGGTCTCGCACGGCTCGTCCACCGCGCGCTTCAACGGCATCAACGTCATCAACACCGCACGCAGCCTCGGCTGACCGGTCAGGAGCCCTTACACATGAGTATCTTCACCGAAGCCCAGGCCAAGGCCATCCTCGACAAGGTCATCGCCCTGTCCAAGGCCGACGAGTGCACCGCCGTGCTGGCCGGTGCAATCAGCGGCAACATCCGTTTCGCGCTGAACAATGTCTCCACCAGCGGCATCGTCGACAACACCGAACTGGCGGTCACCGTCGCCTTCGGCAAGCGCGTCGGCACTGCCTCGATCAACGAGTTCGACGACGCCGCGCTGGAACGCGTGGTACGCCGTGCCGAAGACCTGGCCCGCCTGGCCCCGGAGAACCCGGAGTTCATGCCGGCCATCGGCAAGCAGAGCTACCGCGCCAGCCCGACCTTCAGCGAATCCACCGCCGCGATCGATCCGGCCTTCCGTGCGAAGGTCGCTGCCGATTCGATCGCCCCGTGCCGCGGCCACGGCCTGATCGCCGCCGGCTTCCTGGAGGACGGGCAGGGCTTCCAGGCCACCGCCAACAGCAACGGCAACTTCGCTTACCAGCGCACCACCAACTTCGATTACACCTGCACTGTGCGCACCGAAGATGGCCGCGGTTCGGGCTGGGTCGGCCGCAACCTGAAGGACGCGGCGGACTTCAAGGCTGACCAGGACATCCGCATCGCCATGCGCAAGGCCACCGAATCGGCCGAAGCCAAGGCACTGGAACCGGGCAAGTACACGGTCATCCTGGAGCCGGCCGCAGCTGCAGGCCTGATCAGCTTCATGATGAACTTCTTCAGTGCACGCTCGGCCGATGAGGGCCGCAGCTTCCTGTCGAAGAAGGGCGGCGGCAACAAGCTGGGCGAGCAGGTCTACGACCCGCGCGTGACCATGATCGCCGACCCGTGGCATCCGGAGGCGCCGGTGCTGCCGTGGGACAACGAAGGCCTGCCGCGCGAACGCATGGCCATCATCGAGAACGGCAGGATCGCCAACCTGGACTACTCGCGCTTCTGGGCGCAGAAGCAGGGCAAGACCGCCAAGGCTACGCCTGGCAACCTGCTGATGAGCGGTGGCGACAAGAGCACCGCCGAGCTGGTGCGCGGCACCCAGAAGGGCATCCTGGTCACCCGCACCTGGTACATCCGCATGGTCGACCCGCAGACCGTGCTGCTGACCGGCCTGACCCGCGACGGCACCTTCTACATCGAGAACGGCCAGATCAAGTACCCGGTGAAGAACTTCCGCTTCAACGAGTCGCCGGTGATCATGCTCAACAACATCGAAGAGCTGGGCAAGCCGGTGCGTGTGGCCGGTGATGAGTCCAGCTTCGTGATGATGATCCCGCCGATGAAGCTGCGCGATTTCACCTTCACCTCGCTGTCCGACGCGGTCTGATGGATCGCCGGGCCTGCCTGCGCTGGTTGGCCGCTGCCGCTTCGGCGGCGGCGCTGCCAGCCTGGGCACAGGCAGGCCCGCGCAGTTCGCGCTACGACTTCTGGTTCACCCGCCTGCAGTACGACTCCGGTGACTGGGACGTGGACGCGCGCATGCCGTCCAACCTGATCACCTCGCTGATCGACTACACCTCGCTGCGCGTGGACCCGCAGGAACACGTGGTGGCCCTGGCCGACCCGCGCATGCTGGAAGCGCCGTTCTGCTACCTGGCCGGGCACACGCTGGTGGAGTTCAACGCCGCCGAACGGCAGAACTTCGTGCGCTACGTGCGCAATGGCGGCTTCGTCTTCGTCGACGACTGCAACCATGACATCGACGGCCTGTTCGCCACCTCGTTCGAGGCACAGATGGGCCGGCTGTTCGGCCCGAAGGCATTGCAGAAACTGCCCAACAGCCACGCGCTGTACCGCAGTTTCTTCCGCTTCCCGGACGGTCCGCCCGCCACCAGCTTCGAACTCAACGGCTGGGGCGACGACCTGGTGCACGACTATCTGAAAGGCATCGAGGTCGATGGTCGGCTGGGCCTGCTCTACAGCAACAAGGACTATGGCTGCGAGTGGGACTACGACTGGCGCAACAAGCGCTTCCTGGCCGAAGACAACACCCGCTTTGGCGTCAACATCGTGATGTACGCGTTGAACAATTGACAGGACCTGCACGCCCATGAACTCCCCCGACCTCGATTCCCTGCTGCCGCGCCTGGATGAACTGCGCGCCGCGCTTGCACGCGCGGTGGTGGGCCAGCACACGGTGGTCGAGCAGCTGTTGATCGGCCTGCTGGCCGGTGGCCACTGCCTGCTGGAAGGTGCGCCCGGGCTCGGCAAGACCCTGCTGGTGCGCTCACTCGGCCAGGCATTGGAACTGCAGTTCCGGCGCGTGCAGTTCACCCCCGACCTGATGCCCAGCGACATTCTCGGCACCGAGCTGCTGGAGGAAGACCATGGCACCGGCCATCGCCATTTCCGCTTCCAGCAGGGCCCGATCTTCACCCACCTGCTGCTGGCCGACGAACTCAACCGCACCCCGCCCAAGACCCAGGCCGCACTGCTGGAGGCAATGCAGGAACGCACGGTCAGCTACGCCGGCACCACCTACGCGTTGCCCGCGCCGTTCTTCGTGCTGGCCACGCAGAACCCGATCGAGCAGGCCGGCACCTACCCGCTGCCCGAAGCGCAGCTGGACCGCTTCCTGCTGCATGTGCTGGTGGATTACCCCAGCGAAGACGAGGAACGGCGGATCCTGGAACAGACCACCGGCGGTGCCACCGACGCGGTGCCGAAGGTGATGGATGCCGAGGCGGTGATCGCCCTGCAGGCGGCTGTGCGGCAGGTGCATGTCAGCCCCGACGTGCTGGCCTGGATCACCCGCCTGGTGCGCGCCAGCCGGCCCGGCGAAGGCGCCCCGGCGGCGATCAACCAATGGGTGAAGTGGGGCGCCGGTCCGCGCGCCGGGCAGTCGCTGGTGCTCGCGGCAAAAGCGCGCGCCTTGCTGCAGGGCCGCTTCGCCGCCACCCGCGAGGACGTGCAGGCGCTGGCCGCGCCGGTGATGCGCCATCGCCTGCTGCTGTCGTTCGCCGCCGAGGCCGAGCAGAAGCGTGCCGACGACGTGGTCGCCGCCCTGCTGCAGGCCGTGCCATTCCCGGGTTGATCCACGCGTGAACGCCGGTACCCCGCTGACCTTGCCACCGGAACTGCGTGCGCGCCTGCGCCTGCTGCGGCTGCGGCCGCGCCTGGCCAGCGGTGCCAGTGGCATCGGCCAGCACGCCAGCCGCAGCCGCGGTGCCGGCCTCGAGTTCGCCCAGTACCGGGCCTACGAACCGGGCGACGAGCTGCGCCAGATCGACTGGAAGCTGTACGCGCGTTCGGACCGCTTCTTCGTGCGCGAATCCGAACGCGAAAGCCCGATCACGGTCTGGCTGTTGCTCGATGCCACCGCCTCGGCCGGCCAGGCCGATCGCGCGGCACCGCAGCGCACGCGCCTGGATCACATGCGCGGCGTGGCCGCCTGCGTGGTAGAACTGGCGCTGCAGCAGGGCGACCGTTTCGGCCTGCTGGCGATCAATGGCGATGGACTGCAGCTGGTGCCCGCGGCGAACGGCGCACGCCAGCGTGACCGCGTGCATCTGCAACTGCATGCCCTGCAGGCGCGCGGCACCTGGCCCGCGGCCGAACGCCTGCGGCCACTGTGGGAGCGCGTGCGCCCGGGCGACCTGCTGCTGGCGATGGGTGATGGCTTCGACGCGGCCTGCATCGTGCTGCTGGAGCAACTGGCCAGCGCACGCCGTGAAGTGGCACTGCTGCAGATCCTGACCGCCGACGAGCGTGATTTCCCGTTCGACGCCGGCCATCGCTTCCGCGATCCGGAGACCGGCGAGGAACTGCTGGGCGATGGCGCGGCGATCCGCGCCGACTACCTGCAGCGCTTCGCTGACGCACGCAACGCATTGCAGTCGCGCCTGCAGGCCAGCGGCATTGCCAGTGCCACCGGCTGGCTCGACCAGCCGTTGGATCAACCCCTGCAGGCGCTGTTCGGCCGTGGGGGCAGTGCATGACCCTGCTGTTCCCGTTGGGCCTGGCCGCGCTCGCTGCGTGGTTGCTACCGCTGCTGATCCATCTGGCCCGGCGCCATCCGTACACGCCGCTGGATTTCGCCGCGCTGCGCTGGCTGCGCGCGCAGATCCGCCCGCGCCAGCGCATCCGCTTCGATGACTGGCCGTTGCTGCTGCTGCGCCTGTTGCTGCTGGCCGCATTGGCCTTGCTGCTGGCACGCCCTGCATTGACCGGCCCCGCGCCCGTCCCCACCGAGTGGACGGTAGTGGCTCCCGGATTGGACGCCGCCGCACTGCGCGGCACCGCCGAAGAGGGCAACTGGCACTGGCTGGCACCCGGCTTCCCCACCATCGATCAGGCACCGCCGGCATCCAGCGCATCGCTGCCCAGCCTGCTGCGCGAGTTGGACGCACAGCTGCCCGCGGGCACCGCGTTGACCGTGCACGTTCCCGATCCCCTGCCCGGTCTGGACGGCACCCGCCTGCAGCTGTCGCGCGAAGTGCAGTGGCGGCCGCAACCGGTACCGGCCACTCCGCAACCGAGTGCCGCGACGCTGCCGCGTCTGCGCGTGCACAGCGATGCGCCGGCCGCCGCCCAGCACTGGGTGAACGCACTGCAGCGCGCGTGGGGCATGCAGGCGCCGCTCGCTCCTCTGTCGGCCGATGCCCTGCCCGAACGCGGCGAGATCGGCGTATGGAGCCGCAGCGATGCACTGCCGGCGAGCTGGCAGGCATGGCTGCGCCACGGCGGTCGTGCAGTGAGCGCCGGCAAGCCTGCTGGCGACGCCGGCATCCTGCTGCGCAACGCCGACGGCTCACCAGTGCTGTGGCAACAGCGCATCGGCCACGGCGTCCTGCTGTCACTGCCCGGCGACTGGGATGCCTCAGGCAACGCAGCGCTGCGCGACCCGCGGTTGCCGCGTGCCCTGCTGCTGGCGCTGCAACCGCCAGCGTCACCGCGCCTCGGCGATGCACAGGACCAGGCACCACGCCGGGCCGCACTGCCCGCCATAGCGCCCCCAGCGCGTGAGCCAACCACGTGGTTGCTGCTGGCCATCGTGCTGCTGTTCGCGCTGGAGCGCTGGATGGCCAGCAGTCGCCGGCGCAGGGTGGCCGCATGAACACCCTGCAGCACGCCTGGCAACGCGCACGGCGTCGACGTGCACTCGTTACCCTGCTGCTGGGCCTGCCATGGGCGCTGGCCGCGACGACGCTGGTGCTGCGTCTGGCGGGCTTCGATATCGCCTGCGTGGTCGGCACCGTCAGCGCGCTCGCCTGCGCAGCGCTCGCCACGGCACATGCCCGCCAGCTGGACCCACAGTGGGTGCAGCGCCAGCTTGATGCCAGCGGTGCCAGCGAGGACAGTGCCGACCTGCTGTTCGCCGATGCCGCCATGCTCAATCCGCTGCAGCAGCGCCAGCGCGCGCATGTGCTGGTCACGCTGGAGCGCGCGACACCGGACCTGCGTCAGCGCTGGCCGCGCAGGGCGTTGGCCCTGAGCTGGGTCGCGGGCCTGGCGATCACTGCGCTGGCATTCGGCTGGCCACGTTCCGGCCCCGACTCCGCGCCGGCCCGCACATCGGCGCCTGTCAGCACGGCTGCCGCCGGCCCGCTGCACCTTCAGTCCACCCGCCTGCGGATCGACGCACCGGCCTATACCGGCCAGGCCACGCGCACCCAGAACGCGCTGGATGCCAAGGTCGCCGCGGACAGCCGGCTGTCGTGGTCGTTGCGCTTCGATCGCGCGCCGGACAAGGCATGGCTGCAGTTCCACGACGGCCGCCGGCTGCCGCTGAGCGAGCAGGATGGGCAGTGGCTGGCGCAGGATGTGGCGCGCGTGCCTGTGCTGTACCGCGTGGTGAGCGAACCTGCACTGGCCCAGACCCGCCTGCATCGCCTGGACGTGGTCGCTGATCGTGCGCCCAGCGTGCGCGTGCTGGAGCCCGCCGCGACCCTGGTGCTGGGCACGCCCGGGCAACGCCAGTGGTCGTTGCGCTTCGAAGCCAGCGATGACTACGCCGTGGCCACGCAGGCAACGCTGTCGATCACCATTACCCAGGGCAGCGGCGAGAACATCACCTTCGTTCGCCGCAGTGTCGGCCTCACCGGCAGCGGCGAAGCGACTGCACGGCGTTTCGCGCACAGCCTCGACCTGGCTGCGCTGGGCGCGCAGCCCGGCAGCGATGTCATCGCCCAGCTGGAAGTACGCGACAACCACGCGCCAACACCGCAGGCCGGGCGCAGCAGCAGCGTGATCCTGCGCCTGCCCAGCGCCGAGGTTGCACTCGGTGCCGAACTGGAAGGCCGCATCAAGAAGACGCTGCCGGCCTACTTCCGCAGCCAGCGGCAGATCATCATCGATGCCGAAGCGCTGATCCGGCAGAGACACAGCCTCGCCGCCGAGGACTTCGTGAAGCGCAGCGATGCGATCGGTGTCGACCAGCGCATCCTGCGCCTGCGCTACGGCCAGTTCCTGGGTGAGGAAAGCGAAGGCGCACCGAAGCCGCCGCCGACCAGCGACCTGCCCACCAGCGATGCGCCAGCTGCAGGCAGCCACGACGACGAGCACGAGCACGACCATGGCACCGAGGCCGGGGCACACGATGAGCATGGCCACGATCACGGCGGCAAGGCGTCCAATGCCGATTCGCCACCGGTGTTCGGCAGCGCCACCGATGTGCTCTCCGAATACGGCCACACCCATGACCATGCCGAGGCCGCGACCCTGCTCGACCCGCAGACCCGGGCCACGCTGAAGGCCGCGCTGGACCAGATGTGGTCGGCCGAAGGCGAGCTGCGCCAGGGCCGTCCGGAGCAGGCGTTGCCGTTTGCCTACAAGGCGCTGGGTTTCATCAAGCAGGTGCAGCAGGCCGAACGCATCTATCTGGCCCGGGTCGGGCCAGAGCTGCCACCGATCGATGAAGGCCGTCGCCTCGGCGGTGATCGCGCCGGACTGGCCAGTCGTGAACTGCCGTTGGCCGCACGAACCCCGCCCGACCGGGCCATCGTTGAAGCCTGGCAGCGCCTCGGTGATGACACCAGCGTGCCCGACCTCGATGCACTCGCTGCCTGGCAGCAGCGCAATGCCGCCTACCTGCCCGATGCGCTGGATCTGGCTGCCGCCATCGAGCAGCTGCGCATCGAGCCCGGTTGCCGCGACTGCCGCCAGCGCCTGCGCGCTCAGTTGTGGCGGGCGCTGCAGCGTCCACTGCCGCAGGCGATGCGGCGCGGTGCCGCCGATGCGATGGGCCAGCGCTACCTGGACGCGCTGGAGGCGCAGCCATGAACCCCTCCGGCCTGAACCTGTGGATCGTCCTGGCACTCGCTGTGATCGTGGCGATCGCCAGCGTTCGCCAGTCGCGCAACAACACCACGCACCGTGGCCGCTGCTGGGGGGTGATCGGACTGCAGGTCATCGTCGCCACGCTGCTGTATTTCTGCCTGGTGCCGCCCACCCGCCAGCAACCCGCAGGCGGGCTGGTTGTGCTCGGAATCGATGCCAGCAGGGCCGGCGCGTTCCCGGCCAGCGAAGGTCCGCTGTGGCTGTTGCCGGAAGCTGCCGATGTGCCCGGCGCAAAGCGCGTACCCGACCTGGCCACCGCGCTGCGGCAGCATCCGGCCTCCACGCTGACGCTGGTTGGTGCCGGCCTGGTCGCGCGTGACCGCGACGCAGTACTGCCACGCGACGTACGTTGGCAGCCGACAGCACCGCCGCGCGGCTGGGTCGCCTTGCAGCCACCGGCCGACGCCGCGCCCGGCGCACGCTTCGAGGTACAGGCACAGGCGCGTGGCGTTGCCAGGGCAAAGGCGGAACTGCTCGACCCGGCCGGCAGCGTGGTCGATCGCGCGGATGTTGCCGACGATGGCCACGTTCAGTTGAGTGGCATCACCCGCGCCGAAGGCCGCAGCGTGTTCCAGCTGCGCCTGCTCGATGCCGACGGCCATGTGGTGGACAACGTGCCGGTGCCGCAGCAGACCCTGCCGGCGGCGCCGTTGCGCCTGCAGGTACGCGCCAGCGCGCCGGGCCCCGAACTGAAGTACCTGCGCCGCTGGGCAGCCGATGCCGGCATCCGCGTGCAGGTGCAGGCCGATACCGGTGCCGGCCTGAGCGTCGGCGACGGCGCCTTGCCGCTGGACGCGGCGTCGCTGGCGCGCAGCGATCTGCTGCTGCTGGACGAGCGCAGCCTGGCGGCATTGAATGCAGCCCAGCTGGCCGCTGTGCGGCAGGCGCTGCGCGAAGGACTGGGCGTGCTGGTACGCAGTGCGGGCGCGCCTTCGGCCAGCGCGCGCCAGCGCCTGCACGATCTGGGCCTGCCGCTGCGGGGTGATGGCAGCAGCCAGGTCCTCGAACTTCCCGGCGACGGCGAGAGCGCGGTCCTCGCCGCACGACGTGGCCCGCTCGCCGCGGGTACGCTGCCGACCGGCTACGGCGCAGAGGCAGACCGCAGTTCGCACGACGCCGCGCTGCCCACACTGGAAGCACTGGGGCTGCAGGTACCTGGCAGCAACGCGCTGCTGCACGATCGCACCGGCAAGGCTGTCGGTGGCTGGCGCGCTACCGGCAAAGGCCGCATCGGCCTGCTGCCCATCACCGACAGTTGGCGCTGGGTGCTGGCCGGCCGCGATGACCGCCACGGCGAACTGTGGAGCGGCGTGGTTGCCACGCTGGCGCGGGCGCAGGGCAGCGCTGAGGCGCTGTGGTCGCCACAGCCGATCAGCTGGGCGGGCGAACGGCAGGCGCTGTGCGGCGTGCAGGCGCCGCTGCAAGCCTTCAACGCACGCGGCGAAGGCACGCCGCTGATCGTCGATGGCGCGACGTCAGACCTGCGTTGCGCGGGCTGGTGGCCGCGCGAGGCGGGCTGGCAGCGCCTGCAGCACGGTGACGCTACCCTCTGGCGCTATGCGTTCGACCCGAAGGACGCGCCCACGCTGCATCAGCAGGCAATGATCGATGCAACCACGCAGGCGCTGGCGGGCAGCTCCCCGGCAACCGCGTCGCTGATGCAACCCGTGCCGGGATCGCGCTGGCCGTGGTGGCTGGCGTTCGTGCTGTGCGCATCGCTGCTGTGGTGGTTGGAGCGGCGGCGCTGACCGCGACGATGGGATCGCGGGCGGCATCCACGCATGGCGTGGATCTACTGGCCGGTTGCCCTGGTGGACGCCAACCTTGGCTGGCGTCTTTCGGCGGGGTCAACGCGTTCCCGCGCGCCGGTACACGCCATTGAAGCGCACGTTCATGCCACCGCATTCGCTGTTGTCGGCCACGATCAGCACCTCACCCAGCGAGTGCACACGCACCCGGCACGTATCCTCGGCGAACTCGACATCGGCACCCTGCGGTGTGGCACGCGCTTCCACCTGGCCCAGGTTCGGCCCATACGGGCGCTGTTCCGGCGTGGGGTTGGCGGAGGGCCAGTAGGCGTCGCCATCCACATGCAGCTGTCCACCCTGCACCGTGATGCGCAGGCCGTTGTCGCCATCTTTCCAGTGGCCCGTCCAGTCCTGCAGCGTGGGCACGGCCACCGGCAACGGCTGCAGCTTGCTGCGGTCGACCCAGCCGGCGCTGCCGCCCACCTTGTTGGGGAAGAACGCGCAGCGGTAACGGCCCAGGTCGCGACCGGTCACCACCGTATCGCCGTTGACCACATAGCTGCGCTGGCGGCAGGCCGGTTCGCCCTTGGCGGGGCAGCCCTCCATGTCGCCGAGCAGGTACAGGCGCGGTGCATCAACCACCCGCGCCAGCGCGAACCGGCTCTGTTGGGAGGGGAACGCGCCATTGCGGCAGGCGCCGCCATCGGCGATACCGGACGCGAAGGCGGAGGCCGGCAGCAACGCGGCCAGCAGGCAGAATGAACGCAGGGACATGACAGCATTACTGGTGGGGGAGCCCGCAGGATATACCGGCCTACTTCACTGGCGCTGTGTCGCCGGCATCCTGCTCCTGTGAGAACCGCAGCGCGCGCTGCTGCTGTTCGGCACTGAGCTCTGGGGGTGGCCGCGCCACGGCCGCCTGGATCTGGTCGGGACCGCCGGTGAGTTTGTTGATGCCTTTGGCTGCCGCCAGCACACCCTTGACCACGCCCATCATGATGTAGCCACCGCCCATGCTGACCTGCTCCGGCGATGGCGGTTCGCTCCAGTCGCGGCTGAAGCGGTTATCGCCGAACTTCACCGGGTTCTTGAAGCGGTACAGGTCCAGCGGCTCGTCATCGGGCTTGAGCGCACGCACTTCGCCGAGGGTGGTGACGTTGTCCTGCGGCAAGGTGGTGGAGATCGGTGCGGTGGGGGCAGGCGGCGCATCTTCAGGGGGAACGGGTGCAGGATCGGGCACCGCCACCGGCGCAGCCTGTTGCGCCTGTACGATGCCGGTCAGCAGCATGCCGGCCAGGAGTGCTCCCTGCGTTCCACGTCGTGCCACAGCCATCCACCCTTTGGTTGCGTCCAGCGCCCAAGCATACGGATGCCGGCTTCAGATTTCGTTGCTGCACTGGCCGCTGTTCAGCCAAGGGAGATGCGGCCACACCACGGGACGCGAGCACTGAACGGTTCACGTCTCCGTGTGTGGTGTCTCACATCCTGAGACATGGATGTGGTGCCATGTGACCCCTCGCAATCCGTCCCCGCTTCCTCTTCCATGGCCTACGAACTCGCCAAGCGCACCGCCGATGCCGAGCAGAAGCTCGCCACCCGCGATGGCCTGCCCGCCCGCGACGGCGCTCTGCTCAGCGCGCGCCTGCAGCGCCGCTACCAGGACCGCATCACCGGCAGCTTCGCCATTCCCGGCCGTGAAGGCCGCTACGCGCCCATTCCCGACTCGGTACCACCGGCGCTGGCCGCTGCACTGAAGGCACGTGGCATCGAGCAGCTCTACAGCCACCAGGCCGAAGCCTGGGAGGCCAGCCAGCGCGGCGAGCACGTAGCCATCGTCACCCCCACCGCCAGCGGCAAGTCGCTGTGCTACACCCTGCCGGTGGTCAGCGCGGCCATGCAGGACAAGGCCAAGGCGCTGTACCTGTTCCCGACCAAAGCACTGGCCCAGGACCAGGTGGCCGAGCTGCTGGAACTCAATCGTGCCGGCGATCTCGGCGTCAAGGCCTTCACCTTCGACGGCGACACCCCCGGCGATGCGCGCCAGGCGATCCGCCTGCATGGCGACATCGTGGTGTCCAACCCGGACATGCTGCACCAGGCCATCCTGCCGCATCACACCAAGTGGGCACAGTTCTTCGAGAACCTGCGCTACATCGTCATCGACGAGGTGCACACCTATCGCGGCGTGTTCGGCAGCCACGTCACCAACGTGCTGCGCCGGCTCAAGCGCATCTGCGCGTTCTATGGCGTGCAACCGCAGTTCATCCTGTGCTCGGCCACCATCGGCAACCCGCAGGCACATGCCGAGGCGTTGATCGAGGCACCGGTCACCGCCGTCACCGAATCCGGCGCGCCCACCGGGCCGAAGCAGGTGCTGCTGTGGAACCCGCCGGTGATCAACCCCGACCTGGGCCTGCGTGCCTCGGCGCGCTCGCAGAGCAACCGCATCGCGCGCATCGCGATCAAGTCCGGGCTGAAGACCCTGGTGTTCGCGCAGACCCGGTTGATGGTCGAGGTGCTGACCAAGTACCTGAAGGACATCTTCGACCACGACCCGCGCAAGCCGCCCCGCATCCGCGCCTACCGCGGCGGTTATCTGCCCACCGAACGCCGCGAGACCGAGCGTGCGATGCGTGCCGGCAACATCGACGGCATCGTCAGCACCTCGGCGCTGGAACTGGGCGTGGATATCGGCAGCCTGGACGTGGTCATCCTCAATGGCTACCCCGGCAGCGTGGCCGCCACCTGGCAGCGTTTCGGTCGTGCCGGTCGCCGCCAGCAACCCGCACTCGGCGTGATGGTGGCCAGTTCGCAGCCGCTGGACCAGTACGTGGTGCGGCACCCGGACTTCTTCGCCGAAGCCTCGCCCGAACATGCGCGCATTGCGCCAGACCAGCCGCTGATCCTGTTCGACCATATCCGCTGCGCGGCCTTTGAACTGCCGTTCCGGGTCGGCGATGGCTTCGGCCCGATCGATCCGGAGGTATTCCTGGAAGCGCTGGCCGAAACCGAAGTCATCCACCGCGAAGGCGAGCGCTGGGAATGGATCGCCGACAGCTATCCGGCCAACGCGGTCAGCCTGCGTGCGGTGGCCGACGGCAACTTCGTGGTGGTCGACCGCAGCGATGGCCGCCAGCAGATCATCGCCGAGGTCGATTACTCCGCCGCCGCGCTCACGCTGTATGAAGGCGCCATCCACATGGTGCAGTCCACGCCCTACCAGGTGGAGACGCTCGACTGGGAGGGCCGCAAGGCCTATGTCACCCGCACCCACGTGGACTACTACACCGACAGCATCGACTTCACCAAGCTCAAGGTGCTGGACCGTTTCGATGGCGGCGTGGCCGGCCGGGGCGATTCGCATCATGGCGAAGTGCACGTGGTGCGCCGCGTGGCCGGCTACAAGAAGATCCGCTATTACACCCACGAGAACATCGGCTACGGGCCGGTGAACCTGCCCGACCAGGAACTGCACACCACTGCGGTGTGGTGGCAGCTGCCGCAGGCGCTGCTGCTGCGCGCGTTCGCCAGCAGGCAGGATGCGCTGGATGGCTTTCTCGGCGCCGCGTATGCACTGCACATCGTCGCCACCGTGGCGGTGATGGCCGATGCGCGCGACCTGCAGAAGTCGGTGGGCAACGGCGATGGTTCCTGGTTCGCGATCGCCGACCAGAGCGGCCGCGGCCAGCTGCGCGGCAGCGAGGGCGATCCCGGTGGGGTGGAGCTGCTGCAGGAGTTCGTGCCCACCGTGTACCTGTACGACAACTTCCCCGGCGGCGTCGGCCTCAGCGAACCGCTGTGGCAGCGCCAGGCCGAACTGGTGCAGCGCGCGCGCGAACTGGTGCAACGCTGCGACTGCAAGGCCGGCTGCCCGGCCTGCGTCGGCCCGGTGCTGGCTGCACAGGAAGAGGATGAAACCTCGCCACGTGCGCTGGCATTGCGCGTGCTCGACCTGTTCGACGCCGAGGCCTGCCGGCACGTACCCGACGTGGTGGTAACCACGCGCGATCCGATGGAGCTGCTGGCACCGTGAGCCTGAGCCTGGACAAGCTGCGCCTGCTGCGCAGGCAGGCCGGCGACCCGAAGGCGAGCACACCGGCCGTGCCGGACGTGCCCCCTGCGCCACCGGCACCCATGGCCGCCAACGATGCGCGGCAACCACCGGCCGAGCGTTCGGTGTTCGCCTGGGTCGAGCAGGAGATCCGCCACAAGCCGACCGGCGCTGCGGCATCTGCCACGGCGCCGCCCGCACTGCGTCGGCCCGAAGTGGGCAGCATGCATCGCCTGCTCGGCCTGCGCACGCGCGGCGGCGCCGCTCCTGCTCGCGCCAGCGCACAGGACCGTCAGTTGCCAGGTGAGGAGATCGCACCGGGCCTGTTCCTGATCGAATCGCTGCAGCCGCAGGCGATCCCGGCACAACCGCTGTCGCTTGATTTCGCCCGTCGCGACGGCGAGCACCTGGCTGCGCGTGACCTGCTGTTCTTCGATACCGAAACCACCGGCCTGGCCGGCGGCACCGGCACCCGCGCCTTCATGATCGGCGCTGCGGACTGGCATGTGTGCCCGCGGCGTGGCGAAGGCCTGCGCATCCGCCAGCTGCTGATGGCCACCATGGCCGCCGAGGACGCGATGCTGGCCACCTTCGCCGGCTGGCTGCAACCGTCCACCGTGTTCTGCAGCTACAACGGCCGCAGCTATGACGCACCGCTGCTGAAAGCGCGTTACCGGCTTGCCCGGCGACGCGACCCGATCAGCGCGCTGGACCATGTCGACCTGCTCTACCCCACCCGCCGCCGCTATCGCGGCACGTGGGAGAACTGCAAGCTGTCCACCATCGAACGCCAGCTGCTGCGCGTGGTGCGCGAGGACGATCTGCCGGGCTCGGAGGCACCCGGTGCGTGGTTGCGCTTCCTGCGAGGCGGCGACGCGGTGAACCTGCGCCGGGTGGCCGACCACAATCACCAGGACGTGGTGACCCTGGCCCTGCTGCTGCAGCGGCTGGTGCGCGAGGAACAGCGCGAGCGCGAGACACTGGCGCTGGTCGGGCAGTAATGACACGGGGCCGCGTTGACATGCCCTGACGGTGGCAGCGGTGACACTGCCACCACCATCCACGCCTGGAGCCCGACGATGCGTCCCAGTCCCCTTGTCCTGCTCGCCATCCTGCCCTTGGCCGCCTGCAGTCACGCCGGCGGCAGCACCGCCCACGATCCCACGCCGGCACCCGTGGCCGACGCCGCGCACGAATGCAAGCCGGAGGCGCTCGAGGCCTTCACCGGCAAGACGGCTGACGAAGCCACCATCAAGAAGCTGGTGGCCGCCAGCGGCGCGCGCGGTGCACGGGTGGTCAAGCCGGGCATGGCGGTGACCATGGACTTCCGCCAGGACCGCGTGACGGTGCAGGTGGATGCGCAGAACCGGATCGAGCGCGCCAGCTGCGGTTGATCGCCCCAGGGCAGTGCCGGCCGCTGGCCGGCACCCCACATTGCCGGCCAGCGGCCGGCACTACCGATCAGAGTCGCTCGGCCTTGCCGCTGGCCAAGGCGCGCGCGATCACCTGCTGCGCCTGCTGCGACGCTTGGGCATGCACGCGTGCCTGGCGCTCGCCCAAGGCGGCCTGCTGGCTGCCCAGCGCTGCCTGGCGGCTGGCCAGTTCAGACTGCTGGCTGGCCAGGCGCTGCATGTCACGAGTGCGGCCGGACTGCCCGGCCTCGCTGCGGGCTTCCTGCATCGCACGGCGTGCCTCGGCGGCGGCCTCGCGTGCAGCCTCACGCGCAACGACCACGTCGCTGGTTGCACCGCGCGCTGCCTTTGCCGCTTCCGCCGCCGCCTCGCGGTTGATGTCATGCGCGGCCATCGCACTGCGCGCGGCCTCGGCGGCGATCAGTGCGATGCGGCGCGATTCCTCGCCCTGCAGGCGGCCCATTTCACCCATCTGCCTGCCGAGTTCGCCCTGCCGGCGACCCAACAGGCTTTGCTGGCGGCCCAGTTCGCTCTGCTGGCGGCCCAGCTCTACGGCACCGCTGTAGGCACGCTGCAGCGTCTGGATCAGCATCGGGTCACGCACCACGTAGCGCTTGTCACCCTGGCGGAACCACAACGCCGGGCCCTTGCCGAGCTGCCTGCGGGCCACCGTCACGTCGTCCATGCCGCCGTTGGCGAAGGTCGAATCACCATCAACCAGAACGAAGGCCTCCCGGGGCGACCTGCCCAGGTCGAGGCGACCGTAGGTGGTGACGGAGGTGGCGGCCGACGTCGCGCCTTCATCGTCTTCGGCCATGCCCGTGGCATCGTCGACATCGGCCACATCGGCATCGTCGGGCCCGGTCGCGTCAGCGGGTTCGGCCGGCGCGGCCGGTGCTGCAGGCGCGGCCGGGGCCGCCGGCACGCCCGCGGCGGATGGCGGTGCGGCCGGAGCCTTGGGAGCCTTCGGCGGTGCTGGCGCCACGACCTTGGGTGCCGCCGGTGGCGCGGGCGGTGCCGGCGGCACCGGCGCTGCGACCAGTCGCATCGGCGCCACGCCCACCACCACCACCACAGCAGTCAGCGCCATCGCCAGGATGCGCGGGCAGGCCCGGCGCGGCTGCAGCGAGAGCAGGCGACGCTTGAGGCTGGTGGCATCCGGTGCGGCACTGGCCACGCCCAGGTGCGGCTGCGGTGCCACCCCCAGCTGCAGCAGCAGACGGCCATAGGCCTGGCGGCTGGCAGCGTGATGGCCCACCACCGCTGCGTCCACCGCTTCTTCGCGCGCTTGTGCATATTCACGCACCGACAGGCGCAGCAGCGGATGGAAGAAGAACAGGTGCTGGGCCAGCGCAGGCAGCAGGCCCCACTGCAGGTCCCGCCGCTGCAGGTGCTGCAGTTCGTGGGTCAGGGCCAGGTCCAGCGCGTCGCCCTGCAGGGCATTGTCGCCAGCCGGCAACAGCAGCACCGGGCGGAACGGGCCGACCAGCTGCGGTGCGTCCACCTGCGTGCTCATCCACAACCGCGGCGCAGGCCGCACGCCATGTGCATCGGAAGCCAGCTGCAGGGCCTGCACCAACGCCTGGTCCTCGCAGGGATAGGCCGCTGCCAGCAGCGCGCGGCAGCGACGCCACTCACCGAAGGTACGCAGCGCCATCAGCAGCACGCCGGATGCCCACAGCGCGGCCAGCGCGACGGCCCACCACGCCACTGCCGGCGCGTCCGCTGCAGGCATCGGCATCGCGGCCAGCAACTGCGCCGAGGCCTCCGGGGCCAGCGGGTAGACGATGTCAGCGGCCACGTCGGTCGCGGTCATCGCCACCGCCTGCGGGGCAGGCAGCCAGGCCAACTGCAACGGCTGGCTCCAGAACAGGCCGAGCACGGCCTGCAGCGAGACCAGCCACCACAGGCGGCAGCGGGTCGCCGCCGACAGCGACGGCAGCGCGCGGCACAGGCCGTACACCAGCGCCACCAGCAGCACGGTCTGCAGGCTGGTCCAGCCCAGGCGTTCCAGAATCGGGATCAGCATCGTGGTGTCCATGGCTCAGCCCTCGTGGCGACGCGATTGGAGTTGGGCGACCAGCGCTTCCAGCTCGGCCAGCTCGTTGTCGCTGACCTTCTGCCGCTGCGACAGATAGGCCACGAACGGCGACACCGAGCCCTGCAGGGTGTTGTCGACGAACTGCGCCACCGCGCCCTGCAGCACGCTCTGCGGGCCACGGGTGGCCTGGTAGCGGTAGACGCCGTCCTGCTGCCGACGCTGAAGATACCCCTTCGCCCGCAGGCGCTCCATCATCGTCAGCACAGTGGAACGAGCCAGCCCACGGGCCTCGCCGTAGCCACTGGCGACCTCACCGACACTGGCCGGCGCATGTTCATCGATGTACTGCAGCAGGGCCAGTTCCTGGTCCCCGATGGTCTTGCCGCGCATGACACCACTCCCTTGACTACACGTGTCGTCACTGTCAGCTTGACGACAGCTGTAGTCAACCCCCCGGAAGTCATGGGCCGACGAACGGTAGGGCCGCGCAGGCGGTTATGCATTTGCGTAAAGATTTTGGGCCACTGATGGCGAGAATCCGCTCGTGGTTGATTGCGGACATGACAACCCATGTGCACCGCTTGGTGGCACTTGCTACTAGTATCCAGTGCATAATGCAATACGGCTGGTGGCCTCATGCCAGCCTACGGACGTGGTCTGAGCCCCGCCCAGTTCTTTCGAAGTAGATGCGGATGAGGACGCCATATTGGAAGCAGTGTGAGCTGTAATTCACACTTGTTAGCATGAAGCAGAGTTCTCTCCATTGCTCCGTGGCAAGCCCATGGCGCTGCTGGGAAACTCCTGAACGACTCGTCCTCCTTCGAGAACCAGAACGCGATCCGCAGAGGCGATTGTCTCTGGCCGGTGGGCGACTATGATGCGGGTGAGGTTGAGTTCTCTCACCGCAATGCTAACGGCTTGCTCTCGCATGACGTCCAGGTGGCTCGTGGCCTCGTCCAGAACAAGGATATCCGGCTTTCTGTAAAGCGCGCGCGCGAGAACAATTCTTTGCTTTTGTCCGCCAGAAAGCGAACTTCCCATGTCGCCTATAAGGCCATCATATCCAAGGGCCATGCTGACAATATCGTCGTGGACGCAGGCAAGAGTCGCCGCCCATCTCACTCGATCAGTATCCATCTCTGGATCAAAGAATGAAATGTTCTCAGCGATGCTGCCGGCAAACAGCTGGTCGTCCTGCATGACGGTCCCAATGCGACTCCTTACCCTCGCTGCGCCAATCGTGCGGATGTCAATACCATCTATTTGAACTGAGCCTTCTGACGGATTCAGCAGCCCAAGGATTAACTTCAACATCGTTGTCTTTCCTCCGCCTGACGCGCCGACGATTGCGACTGACTCGCCTTGCTGGATCGTGAAGCTGCAATCTCTGATGATCCAGGGCTCGCTCTCTGAGTACCTGAATCCAACGCCAGCAACGGCAATGTCGCCGAACTTGGTGTCGGGCGTCGCAAGCGTCGGCACTTGGTTCTCTGAATCCTCCAGGACGATATCCCCTAGGCGCTCACCATGAAGGCGGAGCATTCGGAGTTCAATCCACTTGTCAACCAAGGACCCCACCCTTGTGGAAAACTGATCCTTGTACGCCAGATATGCGATCAACATTCCAACCGAAAATATCCCCTGAATAGTTAGCCACGCACCAATCCAGATCGCAGCGACGCGCTCGATTCCAAAAATCATTTGACTTATTGAAAAGAAGCTCAGAGAAATGCGCGATAGCCGCACTTCCTTATCCATGCTTGTATGGATCAAATTCAAGAATGTCGTCTCCCTGCCAATCTCTTTGCCCGACACCTTGATACTTTGAATTCCCCGAATGGATTCCAAGAGATGCGTCTCTTGATTGGCCGCGGCTACTAGTTGCTGCTCGGTACGATCTCTAAGGTGCTGGAACAAACATGCCCTTGTCGCCAGATAGGCTGCCATGGCACCGACGCTGATTAGTGCGAGCTTCCAGCTGTAAACGAACATAAGAATCAGCGCTACCGCCGTCATCAGGCCATCGATTAGCGCCTCCACGAAGCTCGTTGTCAGCGTTTTCTGAATTGCTTGCAGGGAAGATAGGCGCGAAGTGATGTCGCCCAGGTGACGCCTCTCAAAGAAGTCCATCGGCAGACGAATCGCGTGCGCAAAGACGTTTGCGAGCCACTGTACCCCCAACAGTGCAGATAGGTGAATGACCGCCCATCCCCTAAAGAATCCGATGACCACTTGCAGTAGTAGCGCTACGCCGAAGGCCAATCCCAATACGGCAAGGAGGTTCGTGTCAGCTGACACAAGCGCATGATCCACGACCCACTGCATATAGAAGGGTGCAATGGCCAAAAAGACCTGTAGGCCAATTGAGAGGAAGGCAATCTGCGCGAGTGAGGTACGTAAGCCATGAACTGGCCCGGTAAGCTCAGATAGAGAGACAGGAGGCGGCCTTTTCTTCTTCTTGAAGCCGAACGCTGGTGTGGCCTCTAGAGCCACGCCGGTAAAGCTATCGCTAAACTCACTGATCGAAACGCGTCTTTCACCAATCGCCGGATCAATGATCGTCATGTTTTTTCCGGATACGCTCGTAAGCACGACGAAGTGATTAAGCCTCCAGTGAATGATGCAGGGAAGTTTAAGGTCCGGAACATGTTCCATTTCAAGTCTGACGGGTCTGGCAGACATCCCGAGATTCTGCGCCATGGCAATTAGTTGGCTCAGCTTGGCGCCCTTGAGGGATACTCGAAATCGCCGCCTGGCCTCAGAGAGCCCGATCCCGTGGCCAAAGTATGATGCAAGCATAACCACGCATGCGATACCGCATTCCGCCGCCTCGGATTGAAGTACAACTTTTATTTTCTTTTTCATCCATGACCCGCTTGATTGAGGGTGGGGCGTACCCCACCCTCAACCATTAACTTCAGATGTGACTAGTTGCTGCGGGTGCGCCGTTGTCGGCAAGGGCGAGACTCTTGCCCATTGAGTAGCCAACGCTTGCTACCGCCAAAACTGCCAAGAGGATCCCGAAAACCGAGTAAAGCCCTCTATTCTTCGCCATTTCTGTTCTCTATTGATTGAAAGAGCGAGTGGCCACGTCAGCGCGCGTTATCGCGCGCAGCGAGATCCTTACCGATGTTGTATCCAGCCATGAAATATGCGCCCATGGCCGGGGCTAGGAACTGCACGAAGCCACCTTCGACCATTGCCACGTCTTCGTTCGTCATTTCCTTCATGCTATCTCTCCATACCCAGTTAAATTAATTTGATATTACTTTGCGTTTACGTAGTAGCCGACGGTCATACCGAAGCCAAGCACCGGCGACACGAGCCATCCGGCTGCAATTACGATTTTGCTCTCGGTGGACATTGCTCCGCCGTCAACCAGCTCGACCTGTTCCGAATTCATCTCCAACATTGGCACTTCTCCTTAGCGATGGTGCATTTCCCTTGCACCAGGGTTCCAGATACTTCTGGAATCTGTCTAGGAGCCTGAAAGCGCCCCCTTGACTGAAATGAGAGGCTCAAAAAGCCATTCACCCAGTGTTCTTTTTTCACCTATTACGTCTGCTTCGATCAGCATGCCCGCGCGAAGGGATTCGTTCCTTCCATACACGGACACGACTTGTGAATTTGGCTCAACAACAACGCGATACTTTGCATCTGCGTCGTTCCCGTTGATCATCGACTGGCGATTGTCAGGCGTTGAAGCGCTGGCGCTGATCCGAGACACCCTACCAAGTTGATGCCCGAACTTCTGATAAGGGAACGCCAAGTAACGCAGGTGTACGATGTCGCCTTCTGATATGAATCCGATCGCTCGGCTTGGCACATAAAACTCTGCCTCAAGAACGTCGCCCTGCGGGATGAGGCTTAGCAAATGCTGACCGGCCTGGATGCTCTGGCCCAGCTTTGCCCCCTGGAGGGAGACAGTTCCTGATATAGGAGCAAGTATTTCAAGCGAGCCCCTAGCGTCATTCTCGATGCGCTCTTGGTCGAGCGTGGCAAGCTGTCGCGCATGGACTGCCTTCGCAGCCAGCATCTGCTCGGCGACATCTGCCATGCCAAGCCGAAGCTGACTGAGGTTGCGTGCATTCTGTGCGCGCTGACGCTCCAGTGAGCTCATCTGGGCGGCAAAGTCGAGCTTGCGCGCGATCTGTTCATCGACTTGAAGTTGGCTAACGAAGCCCTCTGCGGTAAGCGGCCGCATTCGGTCAACAATTGAGGCAACAATTGCAGCTTGCTCGCGCCGAGTGACTATCTCATCATTCAGCACTCTAGTTTCCAATTCGGCAGCCGCGACCTGTGCAGCTAGAGCTCGTTCCTTGCGCAGGAGTTGCTGGATCTCCGCCGCCGACTCGGAGTCGAGACTCAGTCTCCGATCACGGAGCCTGTCGTCAATAGCCTTTGCTGTATCTCCATCACCTCCAGTGGCGCGGGGGACGGTGACCACCGCAATGCGTTGTCCTACTGCGACCTGCGCCCCTTCCTGAACTAGTAGTTCTGTAAGAACGCCAGTGGAGGGTGCCAAGATGACAGAGAGCCCCTTTGAAGGGCTTAGGTTTCCGGCAACGGTGGTACGACGCGAATAGCTTCCAAATAGAAGCACGCAGATGATCGTCGCTGCAAAGAACATCGTCAGCCAGGAAAGTGCCGTGATTCCAAGCGGTTGTGATACTGAGATACGGCCGATCGACTCGTTGCGCCTAGCCTCGAGTACTTCTTTGCGAAAGAAATTCTCAGACAACTCTGTCCTTCCCAGTTCACTGATCCTAACTGAAGCACTTTCTCGAGCATTGGTGCCGATTCATTATGTGGGTGGTTACACACAGAAGGGATCATCTTCTGTAGTAGTAAAGCCAGCACAGCGGCGGTGCAAGAGTCCGTATCTACAAGGCAATTCACGATGCGCTCCAAGAGGATTTCACGTCTATGAGGAAAGTTGCATACTTCCTCAGTGCTCGCTCCACGGTATGCGCTCAACAGAAGTCGCATTGACCTACCAAGAACCGTCTGGATCTAAATGCAATGCTAGGTCCGTCGCCATCCGTATGGTTGCTCTGCATTGACAAGATTGCATTTACCGCCGTTCTCACTTTCTTCCCCGATAGACGCAACGACGATGGTCGGCGTGCAGCGCTCCAGCGTCGAGCCGCCTCCGGACCAAGCCAGAGGAGCCTGAATCAGAACTCTCTGCCGAATCGAATGGATGTTGCCGTGGGTAGATGCAAGGCGTCATTGACCAAGGCCACACGCAGAGCGGGTCACCGTTTTCTGTTATGCAGTTGATGGGCGAGCAATGAGACCAGGCCCACGTCAGAATCTTGGGCTGGCGATCCCATCGTGGGATGTCGGAGGACGGGTTCCCCCTAGCCCCGTGGCCCGCCCATCACCGGCAGGATCACCCCACTGATGTAACTGGCACAGGCCGGAGAGGCCAGGAACACATACGCCGGTGACAGCTCTTCAGGCTGTGCAGGCCGGCCCATGTCGCTGTCCTTGCCAAACTCCGCCACGTCTTCGGCCTGCTTGTCGGCGGGGTTCAGCGGCGTCCATACCGGCCCCGGCGCCACGCAGTTCACGCGGATGCCGCGCGGCAGCAGCTGGCTGGCCAGCGCCTTGGTGAACGCATGGATCGCGCCCTTGGTGGCGGAATAGTCGATCAGCGCCTTGCTGCCGAAGATCCCCGTTTCCGAGCCGGTGTTGATGATGCTGGCGCCTTCGCCCAGATGCGGCAGTACCGCACGCGCCATCTGGATGTAACCGCCGATGTTGGTCTGCAGGGTTTCCTGCAGGTGCGCGTCTTCCAGGTCTTCCAGGCGCTCGCAGTGCAGCTGGAACGCGGCGTTGTTGACCAGGATATCGATGCCGCCGAACGCCTTGGCCACCTGCTTGACAGCCTTGTTGCAGAAGCGCGGGTCGCGCACATCGCCGGCGATCACCACGCAGCGGCCGCCTTCGCGCTCCACGTGCTGGCGGGTGATGTCCGCGTCCTCGGCCTCGTCCAGGTGCAGTACCGCCACATCCGCACCTTCGCGCGCGAACAACACTGCCACCGCACGGCCAATGCCGGAGTCGCCACCGGTGACGATCGCACGCATGCCCTGCAGCTTGCCGCTGCCCGCGTAGTCGGGCGCAAGGAAACGGGGCGCCAGCTCCAGTTCGTGCTCGTGCCCGGGCTTGGCCAGCTGCTGCGCCGGCATCGCCTCCGGCTGCCGGCGTGCGCCGGCCTGGGTCGCGGTCTTCTTTGTTGCCTTCTTGGCTGCGCGGGCGTCCTTGGCCTTCTCCTGGTCCTGCAGGCGCCGCTGCCGTGCAGCGACGCGTGCCGCCCGTGGATCACTGGCGGCTGCCTTGCGGGTTGCGGTCTTCACCACGCGCGGGCGATCAGGGTCGGCGACCGCCTTGGTCGAGGTGCTGCCTTTACGCACTTTCGGCGATGCCTTACGGCGGGCGGGGGTCTTCCTGGTGGTGGCCATGCAGGTCTCCTCGGGAGGGAAAGGGGCTGCCGGCCAGCGGCCGGCACTACCGGGGGGCGGCCCATGCCGCTCCTGCAGTGTCTCCACCCACGCTGTTGGCGGCGGTGAGCGCGCCGTGTCCACGATGTGCACGGCATTCATTCCGCCACCACGTCTGACGTCGCACCCTGCACGCAATCAAACAAGGAGTGCCTCCATGAAACATGCCATCGCCACCGCCGCCGCCTGCTTTGCCCTTGCCGCCTGCAGCAGCACGCCGATGGCCCAGGTGCAGCCGATCGACGGCGTGATTTCCGGCCAGTGCCACAGCGACAGGGTGCGCGGCGCGGTGGGCCTGGCCGCCTCGGACGCCACCGTGGCCCGCGCACGCGTGGACAGCGACAGCCTGCACGTACGGGTCCTGCGCCATGACGGTCCGCGGGTGCCGCCGGCCAGCGAAGGCGGCGACCGCCTGACCATCGAGAAGGGCCGGACCAACAACATCGTTGCGATCTACTGCGGCTGACGACTGCGACTGAGCCGCCGCGCCCGGCGCAGCACTTTCAGCGTGGCCTGCTCCCACTGCCGCGGGCCTCGCAGGCCGGCCAGCGAGGCCAGCTCACCGCGCTCCCAGCCGGCAAACACGCACGGGTCGATGTAGGCCTTGCGGCACACGGCCGGCGTGTTGCCCAGCCGTGCCGCCACTTGGCAGACCACTTCACGCTGCGCCTTGGCCAGCGCGCGCTGGCTGGCCGATTCCGGCAGTTCGGTGGCGGCCAATGCCTGTACCGCCGCCAGCGTGCCACCCCAGGTGCGGAAGTCCTTGGCGGTGAAGTCTTCGCCCATCACCTTGCGCAGGTAGTCGTTCACCGCGCCGGAATCCACCGGCTGCAGCGCGCCTTCGTCGTCGCGGTACTGGAACAGCGCCTGTCCGGGCAGCTGCTGGATGCCGCGCACCAGCGTGCCCAGCCGCCGATCGCCCACCACCACCTCGTGCAACTGCCCGGATTTGCCCCGGAAGCGCATGCGCACGCGGCCACCGCGCAGCAGGTCCAGGTGGCGGTTGCGCAGCGTTGTCAGCCCGTAGGATTTGTTTTCCTGTGCATAGCTTTCGTTGCCCACCCGCACCAGGGTGTCGGCCAGCAGGGCCACCACCACCGCAAGCACCTTGTCGCGCGGGAAGCCGGGCTGCTTCAGATCGCGCGACAGCCGCCGCCGCAACGTGGGCAACGCCTCGCCAAAGGCGATGATGCGGTCGAACTTGCCGGCATCGCGCTCCTTCGCCCAATCGGCATGGTAGCGATACTGCTTGCGTCCACGCGCATCGCGGCCGGTGGCCTGCAGGTGGCCATTGGCGTGGGCGCAGATCCACACGGCGGTATACGCAGGTGGAATCGCCAGCGCACGGATGCGCTGCAGGGTGGCGGCATCGCGAACCGCGTGGCCATCGGCATCGCGGTAACTGAAGCCCTTGCCGGCGCGGCGCCGGCTGATGCCTGGCTGGGTGTCATCGACATAGCGCAGGCCGGCCGCGCGCGCGGCCTGTCGTTCGGGGGTAGAGGAGGTTGGCATGACCGCAGTGTCGCCGTCGCGATGCCGCGAACCTGTCGATAACAGAAGACAAACACGTGAGGGTCGGTTCGCCGCTATGCTCGGGCTTTCACAATCCCTTCCGGAGTCATGATGTCGTTCCCGATTCGCGCCCGTTCGCTCTCCGCCCTGCTGCTGCCTGCCGTGCTGGCCCTGACCGCCTGCCAGGCTCCGGCGCTGGATGAACAGGATACGGCCACTGCCCATGCCCAGCAGGCGGCCGAAGCCGCCAAGGCGCCGGCCGACGAAACCGGCAAGGCCACCGAGGCACCGCCGGTCGGCACCTGCGATGCCAGCCAGGTGCAGAGCCTGGTCGGCCAGGCCTACGCCGACGCGCTGGGCAAGCAGGCGCAGGAAGATGCCGGTGCCCACCAGCTGCGCGTCATGAAGCCCAATGACGTCGCCACCATGGAGTTCCTCGGCGACCGCCTGAACATCGAAGTGGACGACAAGGGCCTGGTCAGCGGCGTGCGCTGCGGCTGAGTTCGACCGCGCGCCGGCACGGGGTTGCCGGCGCGTTCTGTTGCACCTGCAACCGTGTATTGCGGCGCTGCAGCAACCTGTGATCTAGTCGAGGCATCCGGTGGCCTCACGATGCGCTCCAGGGAATGAGCGGGGACGAGTGTCGCCGCCAACCCTATACGCATCGAGGTAGAGATGGCCCCCCGCAACCGCCAAGGGCTTTACGACCCGCGCTCCGAGCGCGATGCCTGTGGATTTGGCATGGTCGCCCAGCTCGACGATCAACCTTCGCGCCTGTTGGTTGATACCGCCATCGCCGCGCTTTCGCGCATGACCCACCGCGGCGGCGTCGCCGCCGATGGCCTGACCGGCGATGGCTGCGGCCTGCTGCTGCGCCGCCCCGATGCGTTCCTGAAACTGCTGGCCAGTGAAGCCGGCATCGCCGTCGCCGCACGCTTCGCTGCCGGCCTGGTGTTCCTGCCACACGATGCCGAGGCTGCACACGCCTGCCGCACGCAGCTGCAGGCGCAGCTCGAAGCGGTCGGCTGCAAGGTCGCCGGCTGGCGCGAGGTACCCACCGACGACAGCGTCTGCGGCCAGCTGGCGCGCGACACCCTGCCACGCATCGAGCAGGTGTTCGTCGATGCCGGCGTCGGCCAGGATGATGCCGGCTTCGCGCTGGCGCTGTTCCTGGCCCGTCGCCGCAGCGAACAGCAGCTGCGCGACCATGCCGACTTCTACGTCACCACCCTCACCCCGGATGCGATCAGCTACAAGGGCATGGTGCTGCCGGACAAGCTCAGCCGCTTCTTCCCCGACCTGCAGCGCCGCGAACTGGCCTCCAGCGCGATCGTGTTCCACCAGCGCTTCTCCACCAACACGCTGCCGCGCTGGCCGCTGGCGCACCCGTTCCGGATGCTCGCCCACAACGGCGAGATCAACACCATCGAAGGCAACCGTCGCTGGGCGCAGGCGCGCAGCAAGGTGTGGAAGACGCCGCGCTTCGACATCGCCGAGTTCGATCCGGTGATCTCCATGCACGGTTCGGACTCGCAGAGCCTGGACAACATGCTGGAGCTGATGGTCGCCGGTGGCATGGAACTGATCCAGGCGCTGCGCATCCTGGTGCCGCCGGCCACCCAGTCGCTGGAGTTCAAGGACCCCGACCTGGCCGCGTTCTACGAGTTCCACGGCCTGAACAGCGAGCCGTGGGACGGCCCGGCCGGCATCGTCGCCTGCGACAGCCGCTACGCGGTGTGCACGCTGGACCGCAACGGCCTGCGCCCGGCGCGCTGGATGCTCACCGCCGACCGCCACTTCCTGGTCGCCTCCGAAGCCGGCGTGTGGGAAGTGCCGACCGAGCGCGTGGTGCGCAAGGGCAAGCTCGGCCCCGGCGAAATGGTGGCCATCGACCTCAAGCGCGGCGACCTGCTCGATTCGGACGCGGTGGACCGCATCAACCGCGGCCGCGCGCCGTACAAGCAGTGGCTGCAGCAGGGCGTGACCTACCTGCAGACCGAACTGATCGACCCGTCGCTGGTGGAAGAGCCGTTCGACGAAGCCACCCTGCGCAGCTACCACAAGCTCTACCAGCTCAGCAGCGAGGAAGTGGAACAGGTGCTGCGGCCGCTGGCCGAGACCGAGCAGGAAGCCACCGGCTCGATGGGCGACGACACACCGATGGCGGTACTGAGCCAGCGCAGCCGCCCGCTGTACGACTATTTCCGCCAGGCCTTCGCGCAGGTCACCAACCCGCCGATCGATCCGCTGCGCGAAGACTGCGCGATGTCCCTGTCCACCCAGCTCGGCAAGGAGACCAACATCTTCCATGCCGGCCCGGAGACGGTGAACCACGTCATCCTCAACTCGCCGGTGCTGAGCCAGCGCAAGCTGCGCCAGCTGCTGAAGATGGACCAGTACGTGCAGGCCAACCGCCTGCTCGACCTGTCCTACAGCGAAGACGAGGGCCTGCGTGCCGGCATCGAGCGCATCTGTGCCGAGGCCGAGCAGGCCGCGCGCGAGGGCATGGTGATGCTGCTGCTGTCCGACCGCTACCCGGTGGCCGGTCGGCCGATGGTGCATGCGCTGCTGGCCACCAGCGCCATCCACCACCACCTCTCGCGGCTGGGGCTGCGCTGCGACGTCAATCTGATCGTCGAAACCGGCACCGCGCGCGACCCGCACCACATGGCCTGCCTGCTCGGCTTCGGTGCCACCGCGGTGTATCCGTACCTGGCCTACCAGACCCTGTTCGACCTGGGCCGACGCGGCATCCTCAAGCTCAGCAAGGGCGGCGAGCAGTCGCAGATCGGCCGCCGCTACCGCAAGGGCATCTACAAGGGCCTGTCGAAGATCATCTCGAAGATGGGCATCTGTACGGTGGCCAGCTATCGCGGCGCACAGCTGTTCGAGATCATCGGCCTGGAACCCGAGGTTGTGGACATGTGCTTCTCGGACACCGCCTCGCGCATCGGCGGCGCCGGCTTCGCACGCCTGGATGCCGACGCGCGCGAGCTGTGCGCGCAGGCCTGGGATGCGCAGCAGGGCGTGGACGTGGGCGGCCTGCTGAAGTACGTGCACGGCGGCGAGTACCACATGTACAACCCCGACGTGGTCACCACCCTGCAGCGCGCCGCGCGCAGCGGTGACCCGCGTGCGTGGCAGCAGTACTGCGATGCGGTGCACGCGCGCCCGCCATCGGCGCTGCGCGACCTGCTGGAACTGGTGCCGGCCGCAATGCCGGTGCCGCTGGACGAGGTCGCCCCGGCCAGCGCCCTGTTCCCGCGCTTCGATACTGCAGCGATCAGCCTCGGCGCCCTGTCGCCGGAAGCGCACGAGGCACTGGCCATCGCCATGAACCGCCTCGGCGGCCGCAGCAATTCCGGCGAAGGCGGCGAGGATCCCGCACGCTATGGCACCGCGAAGCGCAGCAAGATCAAGCAGGTGGCCTCGGGCCGCTTCGGCGTCACCGCCGAATACCTGGTCAATGCCGAGGTGCTGCAGATCAAGGTCGCGCAGGGCGCCAAGCCCGGCGAGGGCGGCCAGCTGCCGGGGCACAAGGTCAACGAACTGATCGCACGCCTGCGCTATGCGCGCCCGGGCATCGGCCTGATCTCGCCGCCACCGCACCACGACATCTATTCGATCGAAGACCTGGCGCAGCTGATCTACGACCTCAAGCAGGTCAACCCGACCGCGCTGGTGTCGGTGAAGCTGGTCAGCCATGCCGGCGTCGGCACGATTGCCGCAGGCGTGGTCAAGGCCGGTGCGGACCTGATCACCATCTCCGGCCATGACGGCGGCACCGGTGCGTCGCCGGTCAGCTCGATCCGCTATGCCGGCGTGCCATGGGAACTGGGCGTGGCCGAAGCGCACCAGGCGCTGCTGGCCAACGACCTGCGCGGGCGCACCCTGCTGCAGACCGATGGCGGCCTGAAGACCGGCCTGGATGTGGTCAAGGCCGCGCTGCTGGGAGCGGACAGCTTCGGCTTCGGCACCGCGCCGATGATCGTGCTGGGCTGCAAGTACCTGCGCATCTGCCACCTCAACAACTGCGCCACCGGCGTCGCCACCCAGGACGAGCGCCTGCGCGAGAACCACTTCACCGGCCAGCCCGAACGCGTGGAGAACTTCTTCCGCCTGCTGGCCGAGGAAGTGCGCGGCTGGCTGTCGTACCTGGGCGTGCGTTCGCTGGAAGAGATCGTCGGCCGCACCGACCTGCTGCGGCAGATCGACGCGGCACCGCGCGAGGGCGTGCGCGTGGACCTGTCGCGCCTGCTGGCCGATGCCCGCTACGAAGGCAGCCACTGCGCCGCCCAGCGCCTGTACGAATCGCCGGACAGCCTGGCCACGCAGATGGATGGGCTGCTGGCCCCGGCCATCGAGCACAAGCGCGGTGGCGAGCACCGCTTCCTGATCCACAACACCGACCGCAGCATCGGCACCCGCCTGGCCGGCGCGGTTGCGCGCGCGCACGGCAACCAGGGCATGGCCGAGGCACCGCTGGAACTGCGCTTCCGTGGCAGCGCCGGGCAGAGCTTCGGTGCCTTCAACGTCGGTGGCCTGCACCTGGAAGTGGAAGGCGAAGCCAACGACTACGTCGGCAAGGGCATGGCCGGCGGCCGGCTGGTGGTGCGTCCGCCGCGTGGCGCCCGCTTCGAGGCACGCAGCACCGCCATCATTGGCAACACCTGCCTGTATGGCGCTACCGGTGGCGAGCTGTTCGCCGCCGGTCGTGCCGGCGAACGCTTCGCGGTGCGCAATTCGGGCGCGCTGGCGGTGGTGGAAGGTGCCGGTGACCACTGCTGCGAGTACATGACCGACGGCGTGGTGCTGGTGCTGGGCAAGGTCGGGCTGAACTTCGGCGCCGGCTTCACCGGTGGCCTGGCTTACGTGCTGGACGTGGACCGCGATTTCGTCGACCGCTACAACCACGAGCTGATCGACATCCATCGCGTCTCCGCCGAAGGCTTCGAGAACTACCGCCAGCACCTGCACCGCCTGATCGGCCGCCACCGCGAGCTGACCGGCAGCATCTGGGCACAGCAGATCCTGGACGAGTTCCGCGATTACATCGGCAAGTTCTGGCTGGTCAAACCGAAGGCCGCCAGCATCGAGTCGCTGACCGAAACCCTGCGACGCGCCGCCTGACGGTAGTGCCGGCCGCTGGCCGGCAACCCAGGATCACGTAGTGCCGGCCGCTGGCCGGCATCCGTAAAACACCACAGAGTCCGCCATGAGCCGCAAGCACGCCTTCCAGTTCCTCGACCTGCCCCGCACCATGCCGCAGCGCATCCCGGTGGAACTGCGCACGTCCGGCGACTGGGGCGAGCTGTACGGCAAGTTCGGCAAGGAAGACGCCCAGTACCAGGCGGGCCGCTGCCTGGACTGCGGCAACCCGTACTGCAGCTGGAAGTGCCCGGTGCACAACGCCATTCCGCAGTGGCTGCAGCTGGTGCAGGAAAACCGCATCCACGAGGCCGCCACGCTGTGCCACAGCACCAATCCGCTGCCGGAAGTGTGCGGCCGGGTCTGCCCGCAGGATCGGCTGTGCGAAGGCAGCTGCACGCTGGAGGAATTCGGCGCGGTCACCATCGGCGCGGTGGAGAAGTACATCGTCGATACCGCACTGGCCAGTGGCTGGCGCCCGGACCTTGGCGCGGTGCAGCCGACCGGCCACAGTGTGGCGGTGATTGGTGCCGGCCCGGCCGGGCTGGCCTGTGCCGACCGCCTGGCACGCGCCGGCATTGCCGCCGTGGTCTACGACCGCTACGAGCAGATCGGTGGCCTGCTGCAGTTCGGCATTCCCAGCTTCAAGCTGGACAAGGACGTGATCCATCGCCGCCGTGAAGTACTGGAAGGCATGGGCGTGCAGTTCCGCCTCGGTGTGGAGATCGGCCGTGATGTCAGCGTGCAGCAGTTGCTGGACAGCCACGATGCGGTGTTCATCGGCACCGGCGCCTACCGCTATACCGAGGGTGGCCTGGTCGGCCAGGACCTGAAGGGCGTGCTGCCGGCGCTGCCGTTCCTGGTGCAGAACAGCCGCATCGTCGGCGGCGATGATCCGAAGGGCCGGCCGATCGCCGGCTGGGAAGACACCATCGCCCTGCCCGACCTCAACGGCAAGCGCGTGGTGGTTCTGGGCGGTGGCGATACCGGCATGGACTGCGTGCGCAGTGCGGTGCGGCTGGGCGCGGCCAAGGTCACCTGCGCCTATCGCCGCGACGAAGCCAACATGCCCGGCAGCGCGCGCGAAGTCGCCAATGCACGCGAGGAAGGGGTGCGCTTCCTGTTCAACCGGCAGCCGCTGTCGATCGAAGCCGGCGCCGACGACGAGGTGATCGGCGTGACCGTGGTCGAGACCCGGCTGGGCGAGCCCGATGCCAATGGCCGCCAGAACGCGGTGCCGATCGAAGGCAGTGAGTCGCTGCTGGAGGCAGACGTGGTGATCATCGCCTTCGGCTTCTCGCCGAGCGTGCCGGCGTGGCTGGCGGAACTGGGGGTGGAAGGCCAGCCCAATGGCCGCATCCTCGCCGGTGGCAAGGACCGCCTGCCGTTCCAGACCGCGCATCCACGCCTGTTCGCCGGTGGTGACGCGGTGCGTGGTGCCGATCTCGTGGTAACCGCGGTGGCCGAAGGCCGCGACGCTGCTGCCAGCATCGTCCGCCTACTGGCGCACTGAGTCCGGCAGCAGCAGCACTTCCAGCAGCGCGCGCAGTTCGTGCACCTCCAGCGGCTTGGCCAGGAAATGGTCGATGCCCGCATCACGGCAGGCCTCACGGGTGCGCTCCAGCACGCTGGCAGTCAGCGCAATGATCGGGACCCGCGCACGGGTGGCGCAGGCGTCGCTCCGGATCGCCCGGGCCAGCGCGAAGCCATCCATGTGCGGCATGTGGCAGTCGGTGATGACCAGGTCGAACGGTTGCGCCTGCCAGGCCTCCCATGCCTGCAGGCCGTCGCTACAGGCGTGCACCTGCAGTCCCAGCTCGCACAGGCGTTGTGCCAGCAACTGCAGGTTGGTCGGATGATCCTCGGCCACCAGCACCCGCGCCGGCGGCAACGGTCGTTGCGCGGGCCGTGCCGTCGCCGGTCCCGCAGCGGGGGCCGCACAGGCCGCCAGGTCCAGCTCCAGCCACACAGTGGTGCCCTTGCCGGGCACGCTGCGCAGGTGCAGACGCCCGCCCATCGACGTCGCCAGCTCGCGGCAGATCGACAGCCCCAGGCCACTGCCGCCGAAACGGCGCGTGGTCGACGCCTCGGCCTGCTCGTAGGCGGCAAACACCGCCTGTTGCCGCTCCACGCTGATGCCCACGCCGGTGTCGGTCACCTGCAGGCGCAGTCGCTGGCCGCCGTCGCGCTGCTGAAGCACGCGGACCTGCAACACCACGCTTCCCTGCAGGGTGAACTTGAGCGCATTGCCGGCCAGGTTGAACAGGACCTGCCGCAGGCGCAGCCCGTCAGCCAGCGACCAGGGCTGCAACGTCGGGTCGATCTCGCTGCACAGGTGCAGCCCGCGGCTGGCCGCGACGGGCATCAACAGCTGCTGCACCGCGCGCACCAGCGCCGCCAGATCGGTCGGACGCAGCTGCAGGGGCGCCGGCTGCAGGCGCTGGCTGTGCAGCACATCGTCGAGGATCTGCCGCAGCATCTGCGCAGCGTCACCGACGGTGGTCAGCACCTGCCGCTGGCCCGCATCCAGGTCCGTGCCAGCCAGCCGCTCCAGCATGCCCAGGAGGGTGCTCATCGGCGTGCGGATCTCGTGGCTCATGGTCGCCAGGAAATGGCCCTTGGCCAGCGCCGCCTGCTCGGCCGCGCGGCGCGCCTCGGCCAACGCCGTTGCGCGCGCCTGGGCTTCGCTGACGTCCATCCAGTAGCCGCTCCACTCCACGCTGCTGTCATCGCACGGCAACGGTCGTCCCTGTGATCGGACCCAGCGCCAGCCCTGCGCCGACCGGGTGCGGAAGGTAACGTCGATCGGACCGCGCACGAGCGCGGCCGCTTCGATGCTCGCCATCACCCGGCTGCGGTCACCGGCATGCACGGCCGCCAGCAGCTGCAGATGGTCGATCTGCTCAGTCTCCACGGCTACGCCGAACAGCGCCTGCACGTCGCCGGCGATCTGCGCCAGGCTGTAGTGGCCGGTTGCCGAACGGCGCGCCTGGTAGACCACCGCCGGCAGGTTCGCGGTGACTTCATGCAAGCGCTGCTCCAGCACCCGGCGACGCACGCTCTCGCGATGCACGCGCCAGTAGCCGAAGGCATGCAGCAGTATGAGCGCGAGCAGGATCAGCGACACCGGCACCAGCCAGCGCAGTGCCGAACCGGCGGGCCGCGCACGTGGCAGTTCCGGCAGCCAGGCACTGCGAACCGACGCCCGACGCGCATCGCCCTCCCGCTGCAGCTCCCGGTCGAAGGCAGCGACCACCGCGGCACAGGCCGGTACGGCGGCCAGCACCAGTGCATCGCCGAAGCCCGCGGGTGCTGCGATCACCAGAGGGTCACCCGGCACGGCGCGAAGCGCGGCTTCGACTTCAGCGAGATTGGCCACCACGGCATCGACCAGCCCGGCGCGCAGCAGTGACAGCGCGTGGTCCAGCGGCGCCGGTGCCAGCAGCTGCGCACCCGGGGCCTGTTCGGCCAGCAATGCGTCCAGCGGCAGCCGGTCCGGGCTGGCCACGCTGCGGCCACGCAGTCCCTCCAACCCCAGCACTGGCGCTGCACCCTCGCGCCGCACGATCACCTGTGGCACTTCCAGGTAGGGGCTGCTGGCCACCCAGCCGGTCGGCAGCTGTGCGCGCGGCCAGCCCAGCAGCACCTGGGTGCCAGCCGGCAGCGGGTCATCGGTGAGCACCGCTGCCGGCAACGGCTGCGCATGCTGCACTGCCTGCGGGCCCAGCAGCGGCAGGTAATCTGCAGCCAACCCCGCAAGGTCGCCCTGCACGCTGTACGACAGCGGCGGCCGATCGGAACGCCATGCCACCTGCAGTGGACTCGCACAGCCGGACGCAGCAGCGATGCCGGGCAGCAACAGCGATGCCATGACAGCGGCGACGGCGCGGCGGCCGGCGACATTCACGGTAGACATCCTCATTTCGCGGGCAGGAACCACGGCCGCGCAGCGGTACCGCTGCCAGCCACGCTAGCGAGGCGCGCTTCCGCGACAATGAGAAAAATTCGAAAAACATCCCTATCGGCGAATGCCGACATACACTGCCGCTTCTACCCGTCCCTACGGAGCGCTCGATGCGTATCGGCCTGGCCGCCAACCGTCTCCATCACCACGATGCGCGCGCCGCGCTGTTCCGCTGGCTGCGTGCCAGCGAGGCCGGGCTGCGTGAACTGGGGGTATCGCTGCACGCGGTCGGGCGCACCCACGATGCGATCGAACGGCAGGGCTTCCTGGCCGGCTACGGCGGCCTGCACCGCTACCCCTACGGCCGCGAGGGTGGCCTGATGAAGCTGGTGGCCGAAGTGGTTGGCATGGGGCCGGAGCGCACCCTGGACGGTGCGATCTACCTGATCGACCCGGTCGATCCTTCCTCGGTGTTTCCGGAGGCAACCGCGCTCAAGCGGCAGTGCGTGATCCACGGCAAGCCGTTCATTTCAACCGTGGCCACTGCGCGTGACTGGATCGAGGTGGAACGCATCCACGCCGGGCTGGCTGCCGATGCCGGTGCCGACGATCTGCATGCCTTCCAGCACCAGACGCTGGCGCTGATCGCGCACGACGCCATGAAGCCGGCGATGCTGGCCTTCGCCGACGAGCACTTCGATGTGCTGGCACGGTTCGGCGAGCGCGTGGCGACCGGCACCACCGGCCAGCGCTTGAACGAACTGGCCTGGAGCCGCGGCTGGCCCAGCGATACGCCGTGGGTGACGCGCTACCAGAGCGGCCCGATGGGCGGCGATGCGCAGATTGCCGACCGTGTGCTGGAGGGGCGCTGCCAGCGCGCGATCTTCTTCGAGGACCCGCATGTGGCACGCCAGCACGAGGCCGATATCCAGCTGTTGGAGCGCGCGGTGACAACGGTGACCGACCAGGCGGTGTGCATCACCGCGCCGAGGGTGGCGGCACGCTGGGCGGCCGCGGCGGCATTGCGGGCTGGGTGAGGGTTTCGGCCAACGGCTGCACCCCTCGTGGTCGGTCGTTCAAACCAGAAGCCGTGCTCGGCCAGGCGGGGTGGATTGCGCAGGGGTCGCTGCAAGTACGTCCCTGTAAGCTCGGTCGCCGCATCCATGCGGCTCACGCCCCTGCGCAACCCACCCCGCCCGGCCACGGACAGATTCCGGTGTGCCCACCACGGAAGAAAGAAAGAAGAGCAGGAGCGGGTCGCGCGCTGCGCGCGCTTGTGTAGAGCCGAGCCCATGCTCGGCTGCATTCAACGGCAGCCGAGCGTGGGCTCGGCTCTACAGTTACAGCAGCTGGCGTAGCATGGCTTTCAGGCGCCGGCCTTCCAGCTGGAAGTAGTCGCGCTGTTCGCGCCAGGCAGGGAAACGTTGTTCGACTTCATGCCAGAACGCGGGCGAATGATTCGGCTGGATCAGGTGGCAGAGTTCGTGCACCAGCACGTACTCGAACGCTTCCGGACGACCGAGCACCAGGGCCAGGTCCAGGGCCATGCTGCCATCGGGGGCCAGCGAGCCCCACTGCGAGGACATCACCTTCAGGCGCAGGCGGCTGGGGGCGCGCGGCAGGGTGGGCAGGTACTTCGGCAGCCAGCGGCCGACGTCGGCGCGGGTCTGCGCTTCATAGAACTCGCGCAGCAGGCGGCGCAGCGTGGCGTCACCACCACGGGTCGGCCACTGCACGCAGGCACCGTGCGCGTCGATCTCCAGCCGCGCGTAGCGGCCTTCCTGCCAGCGCAGCGGCAACAGCTCACCGCGCAATGGCAGCACGCCGTCTTCGCCGGGCTGCAGCGGTGCCGGCAGGCCCTGCCCCTGGTACTGGCGCAGCTGCAGCGCCAGCCAGTCGCGGTGCTGTTCCAGGAAGCGCTCGCCCATTACCAGGCTTGCGCGCGGGGGTAACGTCAACCGCGCGCCACGCTCGTCCACGCTCAGCTTGATGCGGCGCGCGCGCGGATCGCGCACGCGCAGCACCTCGATCTCGGCATCCTCCAGGCGCAGGCGAACGGTGTCGCGCTGTACGGTGGCGGGCGGGGTCGGAGTGATCAGGCGGCGCAGCAGACGGCTCATGCGCCCAGCATAGCGCTGCTTCGGGCCGCCGGATGACCGGCGACCGTCGGGCTGCCTGTTCAGTCAGCCTTGCTGAGCTTGAACGCTTCTTCCAGCAACAGGAACAGGCGGCGGATCTCGGCGCTCTGCAGGGCGAAGCGGGCATCGAACTCGGCACGGCGGCCGTCTTCGTCGGCATGCTCCAGCTGGTCCAGGGCGCCGTCGAGAAACTTCAGCTTGCGCACGATCAGGTCGTCGCCGATCACGAACGACAGGTTGTCCTCGAAGATCAGCGCCAGCTTGGTCACCTGCTTGCCGGCGTCCAGGTGCTTGTCGATCTCGTCGCAGCGCAGTTCCTGGTGCTGGCACTTGACCACCGCGCCGCCTTCGACCGGATCCTTCATCTCACACTCTTCGCCCAGGCTCAGTCCGGTCGGCAGCGGCTCGCCGGCGATCCAGCCGGTCAGGATCGAACGCGGCGCGACTTCGGCGTTCAGCGGCATCGCCGGGAAGCTGCCGAGCAGCCCGCGGATGTCGGACATGAAGTATTCGCCGGTCTTGCGGCTGGAGGTATCCACCGCCACGTAGCCGTGCTGCAGGTCGATGAAGGCGTCGTTGCGCGAGGACTTCACGAAGGCGCGCGGCAGCAGTTCATGCAGCAGGTCGTCCTTCATGCGCTTGCGCTCGCGGCCACCCGGGCGCCGCCCTTCCTTCTCCTCGATCTCCTCCAGCTTGCGCTCGAGCAGGTCGTTGACCACCGCCGCCGGCAGGATCTTGTCCTCGCCACCCACGGTCAGCCACAGGTGTTCGGCGATGCGGTGGGACAGCAGTTCCTTCTCCTCGCGGCCGAACGGCGAAATGAAGCCGCGAGAATTCATTTCCAGCGCGCCGACAGGCTTGAGCACGGCGTGCGGCAGCAGGGTATCGACTTCGGAAAAATCGGTGGTGGTCGGGAAACGGAAGAACGTCAGGTTGCGAAAGAACATGGAATTCCGGATGGCGAAGAGGAAGGGCGACCGACCTTAAACGGTGGGCGTCTCGGGATCTGCGTCGGCGTCGGCCGGGGAGCCGGCCAGCCAGGCATGGGCGTCGGGCAGCGGCGTGTCGTCGCGACGGCCCAGCGCCATGAAGTCGAACAGGGTGGTGTCGGCCAGCTGCGAGGGCCGGACTTCACCCATGGCGCGCGCGATCTGCTCGATGCGGCCCGGATGGTCCTTTTCCCACTGCTTGAGCATCAGGCCGACCTGGCGGCGCTGCAGGTTCTCCTGGCTGCCGCACAGGTTGCAGGGAATGATCGGGAACTGGCGTGCCTGCGCGTAGTCGACGATGTCGCGCTCGCGCACGTAGGCCAGCGGCCGGATCACCACGTGCCTGCCGTCGTCGCTGCGCAGCTTCGGCGGCATGCCCGCCAGCTTGGCGTGGTGGAACAGGTTCATGAAGAACGTGGCCACCATGTCGTCGCGGTGGTGGCCCAGCGCGATCTTGGTGAAACCGTGGGTCTCGGCGTAGTTGTACAGCGCGCCACGACGCAGGCGCGAGCACAGCGAACACATCGTCTTGCCCTCCGGGATGACCCGGCTGACCACCGAATAGGTGTCCTGCTCGATGATGTGGTACGGCACGCCCAGCCCGGCCAGGTACTCCGGCAGGATGTGCTCGGGGAAGCCCGGCTGCTTCTGGTCCAGGTTCACCGCCACCAGCTCGAACGGCACCGGCGCCTTCTTCTGCAGCTGCAGCAGCACGTCCAGCAGGGTGTAACTGTCCTTGCCGCCGGACAGGCAGACCATGACCTTGTCGCCGGCCTCGATCATGCCGAAGTCGGCAATCGCCTCGCCGACCTGGCGGCGCAGGCGCTTGGCCAGCTTGTGCTGCTCGCGCTCGGCCACGCGTGGATCGCGGGCGGCGCGCGGCTGGGGATCGGGAAGGGAAATCACGGCACTCATGGGTTCCATTCTAACGGCTCGGAGCCGCCCCGGCCGGGGGTCGGGTTTCCCCTCTCCCGGCAGTCATCAACGCTGTGTATGCTCGGAGGCTGTGGATACCTACAGCCCCGCCGAGATCGTCGAGCACCTCGCCGCCCTGCGCGCCGAGCACCGTCTGCTGGATGAACAGATCACCCGCATGGCGGCCAACGGCGAGGACGAACTGGAAGCCAAGCGCCTGAAGCGGCGCAAGCTGCAGTTGAAGGACTGCATCGCCAGGCTGGAAAGCCTGCAGATTCCTGACGAGCCGGCCTAAAGACCGTCCTGGTGGATGCCAACCTTGGTTGGCACTGCTGGAAGGTGTGGACCAAGGTCCACACCCACCGCTTTGTCCGGCGCGACCTTCAATCCTGCGGCGCAGGCTCGTCCGGGCGAGCTGCTTCCGGGCTGACCCGCTCGATGGTGTGGCGCAGCTCGCGCCCCAGGATGAACTTGGCGTCCTTGGCCCAGGCATCCAGGCGTTCATCGAACAGCAGCTTGCTGTTCTCGTCCGGCCACACCAGGCGCAGTTCGCGCAGCTTCTGGATGAAGCCGCGGAACAGGGCCTTGTCGAAGAACTCGGGAGCGGCCGGCGCATAGAGCAGGCTCAGGCGCTGCGCGGCCTGCTGGCACAGGCTTTCCAGCTCGGCCGCACCGAGCACGCCCGGGCCGTTCTTCACCAGCACCGAGATGGCGATGTAGTAGCGCTCGAACGCCTGCTGCAGCGAATGGCCGATCGCCCGCAGGCGGAACACCTCGTCGGTCTGCCCGGTGTTGCGTGCCAGGATGCCGCCGTCGTCATCGTTGACGTTCTGCAGCAGGCCTTCGCGCACGAACACATCAATGGTGCGGTCAATGCGCTGCGCGAACTCGTCCTCGCTCCACGGCAGGAACAGCTCGGCCTGCAGGAACGGGTACACCGTGCGGCCCAGCTGGACCAGGCCGGTACGGCTCATGCGGCGGTTGTTCTGGAAGCAGCAGGCCACCCACGACGAGGCGGTGAACAGGTGCACCACGTTGTTGCGGAAGTAGCTGAGCAGCACCGCGGTGTCGCCGCTGACGCTGAGCACATCGCCGAGCGGGTGCTTGATGCGGGTGAGGACGTTGATTTCCTCGGCATGGGCGATGATCCGCTCCGGCGAGTGCGGGGTCACCGTCACCCGGTCCGAGTATGGCATCTCGACCAGCAGCGTCTTGCACAGCTCGATCTGCGCGATCAGGTCGGCCTCGCCCATCGCGTGCTTCGGCGTGGACAGCAGGGCCAGCGCCAGCAGATTGATGGGGTTGACGTCGGCAGCGCCGTTGATGCGCACCTGGATGCGTTCGGCCAGCGTATCCACCGTGGTCGACAGCCAGGCTGGCTTCTCGTCCTCGGACACCGCCTCGCCCTTCCACTCCGGGGCCTTCTCGGCCAGCACGTCGTTCAGCGCGATCGGCTCGCCGAAGTTCACCACCACCTGGCCGTAGTTCTGCTTGAGCACCTTGGGGATGCCCCACAGCAGCGACCAGATCGACTCCTTTTCCTTCGGCCGGCCGGACAGTTCGTCCAGGTAGCTGCCGCCCTCCATCAGCTTCTCGTAGCCGATGTAGATGGGCTGGAACAGGACCGGCTTGCGCGGCTGGCGCAGGAATGCACGCAGCGTCATCGAGATCATGCCGCCCTTGGGCTGCAGCAGGCGCCCGGTACGCGAGCGGCCGCCTTCGACGAAGTACTCCAGCGAATAGCCACCGGCCACCAGCTGCGCGACGTACTCACTGAGCACTGCAGAGTACAGCGCATTGCCACGGATCGAACGGCGGATGAAGAACGCACCGCCCTTGCGCAGCAGGGTGCCGACCACCGGCAGGTTCAGGTTGATGCCGGCCACGATGTGCGGCGGCACGATGCCACGGTCGTACAGCAGGTAGGACAGCAGCAGGTAGTCCATGTGGCTGCGGTGGCTGGGCACGTAGACCACTTCGTGGCCCGGCGCGGCGGCCTTGAACTTGTCCAGGTGGTGCACCAGCACGCCCGCGTAGATGCGGTTCCACACGTGGCTGAGCATGAAGCTGGCCGAGCGCACCACCGGGCTGGAATAGTCCGCAGCGATTTCCCAGGCGTAGGCGTGTGCCTTCTTCCAGGCATCGGCCGGCTTCGAGTTGTCGCGCTTGGCCTGTGCGGCGATCGCTTCGCGGACCGGCTCGGCGGCCAGCACCTGGTCCACCAGCAGGCGCCGGGTCGACAGGTCCGGGCCGATCACCGATTCACGGATGCGGCGGAAATGGGTGCGCAGCACGCGCTGCAGCTTGCGGACCGTGCGCTCCGGCTCCAGGCCTTCGTCGACGGTGCTGCGCAGCGAGATCGGCGGGGCGAAGCGCACGATGGTATTGCGCCCGTTCAGCAGCAACCCCAGCAGGCGGCGGAAGCGGCCCACCAGCGCCCAGTTTTCCGAGAACAGCACCGCGAACCAGCCGCTCTGCTTGTCCGGCGCGCGGCCGACGAAGATCGACACCGGCACCAGGTGCACATCCAGGTCATCGCGCACGCGGTGCGCCTGCAGGACCTTGGCCAGCGAATCAGAGTGGGTCTTGGCGCCGCGCTGCTCGGGAATCAGCGAGTTGCTGGAGCTGCGCCGCGACAGCGCCAGATAGGCGCGCTTGCGGCCGGTCGGATCACCGGCCAGCGGCACCAGCGGCGACGGCAGGCCGGCCTGGCGGCAGGCCTTGTCCAGGATCAGCGCGTTGGACAGGCCGTAGTCTTCCAGCACGTACATGACCGGGCGGCCATCGTTGTACTGGCCCGGGTCTTCCGGTTCGATCTTCAGCGACAGCCACGGCTCGACCAGGCGACCGAGCAGTCGGGCCCACAGTGGACGGCGGCCGGGCGGACGCGCGTGCGCGGGCGGCGGTACCGGGTTCGGGCCGGTACCGGTCGAGGGGGACGCCGGCACCGTATCGGCGGGCGTCGACTGGGATTCTTCGCCGGGGAACGGCAGCGGGTTCTGTTTCGACATCGGCGCCATTATGGCTTAGCCGGCGGTGTTGCCGCTTCCCCACCCGCGGCGGAGGCTTCAGCCGGTGCTGGCAACGCAGCCGCCCGGGCCGCATCGGCCTTGCGCAGCAGCGCGTCGGTGTCGGCCAGGGTGCGGGTCAGGTACCAGTGGCCCTCGCGCCGGCTCAGTGGCAGCTGCAGGGTCATCTCGCGACCGGCCAGGTCGTAGTGCAGGCGCACCAGCGCATTGTCACCTTCCACCGACAGCAGTTCGCCGCGCACGCTGCGCAGCGCGTCGTCCACGCCGAGTCCGTAACTGCCCAGCACCGCCTTGAGGGTGTGGATGAACGGCGCCAGCTGCTGCAGGCTGCCTTCCATGCCGGCCGCCTGCAGGCCGGCTTCATCCTCGAAGCCGACCTTGCTGGCGGCGCCGACCAGCGCGGCGATGGTGCTGCGGGCACGTGCGCGGTCGCTGATCGGGGCAGCCTGCGCCCACCCCGCCAGGGTCTCGACCAGGGCGATGTAGTGGGCCTGCTGGCTGGGCGTGTAGCCCTTCTGGTGGCGCAGGTACTGCACGCCGAAGTTGCCCATCGACTGTGCGGCCTGGCGCACGGCGCCGGCCTGGCCAGCCAGCTGGCGATCGAAGCTGCGCTGCAGTTCGGCGCTGGCACCGGGCTTGCGCAGTGCGGCCAGCATCGGCAGCAGCTGGTCGCCCAGTGGCAGCTCGGTCAGCGGCCACTGGCTGTGGCCTTCCACCCACGCCTGCTGCAGGCGCTGGTACTGGCCCGGCGGCACCGACAGCTTTGCGTAGCCGACCAGATCATCTTCGGCCAGGCGCAACGCCATCGCCTGTACTGCAGCCACCGGCTCGGCCGCCGGCCTGGCCGGATCGTTGGCAGACTCGCGGCACCCCGCCACGGCCAGCAGCAGCATGGCCGCCAGCCCCCATCCACGCGCAGACTTTCCTCGCACCGCCACGCTCATGCACTCGGACTCCCCGGACCGGCCCGCATCTTGCGGCCTGCGACGTGACAGCGGCAAGCCGGGACGTCACGGTTTCCAGCCAAGGGGGGCAGATCTCCTCTGCTGCGGGCAGAAGGGATCGCGCCGCCACCGGGATAAAAAAAGGGCCCGGATCACGGGGATCACAGGCTCTTCAAGCCGGCGCGGGGCCGGAGGACAGTGTTGTGGCACATGTCCGGCCCGAGGACCGGATGGCGGCGATCCTACGCTGCCGTTCAAGTTAAGGCAACACTTCACGTAGTGCCATGTATGTATTTGATTTTATTGTATCAATCGCGTTGCCAAACCGCTTCGATGAAATCTACGGCGTGTTTTTCGGCGATTCGGGCATAAATCCCCGGATAGCCGGCCAGCGCACAGCCCTCGCCCCAGCTGACGACACCGAACTGGGTCCAGCCTTCACGCAGGCGCAGCAGCAGGGGGCCTCCGGAATCCCCCTGGCAGCTGTCGATGCCCTCGCGGCCGGCGCAGATGACCTTTCCACGTGACAGTTCACCGCCGTAGGCCTGCTGGCATTCGGTGAAGGAAACGAACGGCACCTGCGCGGTCTGCAGCTGAGTCGGATAGACCCGGCCATCGCCGATGTCGGTGTCTCCCCAGCCGATCACCGTGAATTCACGGCCCGGCTTGAGATAGCTGGCGTCGGGCCGCAGCCGCAGTGCCACCGGCTGTGCGCCGTCCAGCGGTGCGCTGAGCTGGATCAGGGCGACGTCGTGCTCCAGCGAATTGCCGCTGTTGAATGCCGGATGGACGTGGATCGCCTTGACGTTGGACGGTCGTGGCGCGGCGTCGGTGGACAGGGTCGTGACCTTGCCGACAACGGCGATGCCACCAGGCGCTTCGCCCTGCATGCAGTGCGCGGCCGTCAGCACCCACGAGGGCGAGATGAGGGTGCCCCCGCAGAAGTGGCGGTCGTGGTCCGAATCGCCGTCGAAGATGCCCTGGATGCTGACCATGAACGGGTACTCGTCGGCCGGCGCCGCTTCGCCGCCGATGATGCGCGGCGCATCGCGCAGCTGCGGCGCAGCGATGGCGGGTACGGCAGACGCGGCCAACAGCAGGCCGATGAACAAAGAGGTGCTGCGATACATTTCCCTGTACTCCTCTGTCGATGGTTGGAACCGGTGCGGCCGCGGTCCGTACCGGTGCATCGATTGGGGAGCAGTGGAGAGGCCCGCAGCGCGAACGTGCGCACAGTTCTCGTGGCTGGCGCTGCGTGCGACAGATGCAGCCCCACAAATGCGAACGCCATCCCGCATGGATCGGGATGGCGTTCGTGGTGCCAGCGTGACCGGCGTCGGTGGTGGGCTCAGCGTGCAGCCAGAGCCGACGCGATTTCCTGCTGGATCGCCCGCGCTGCGGCCTGCGGATCGGCGGCCAGGCGGATCGGGCGACCGACCACGATGGCATCGGCGCCATCGGCAAAGGCCTGCGCTACGCCAACGGTACGCTTCTGGTCATCGCCGACCGGGCCACCGGGGCGGATGCCAGGGCAGACGATCGAGAATCCGCTGCCGGTGGCTGCGCGGATCGGGCCGGCTTCCTGGCCCGAAGCGATCACGCCATCGATGCCGGCGGCCTGGGCGGCCAGCGCGCGCTCGACCACCACGTCCACCGGTTCGCGGTCGATGCCCATCTGTGCGAGATCGGGGCGCCCCATCGAGGTCAGCACGGTCACTGCCAGCAGGCGCATGTCGCCGCTGTTGGCGGCCGCGCACGCCTCCATCATGGCCGGGTGCCAACCATGGATGGTGGCGTAGCTGACCGGCCACTGCGACAGGCGCTTGATCACCGCCGCAGCGGTGGCCGGAATGTCGAAGAACTTCAGGTCGACGAACACGCGCTTGTCGCGGCGGGCCAGCTCATCGAGCACCTGGAAGTACTCGCCGGAGGCGAGCAGTTCCATGCCGATCTTGTAGAAGGCCACGCTGTCGCCAAGGCGGTCGACCCACGCCAGCGCCTGCGCGCGGTCAGGCACGTCCAGCGCGAAGATCAGGCGCTCGTCGTCGCGCAGCGGCAGTGGCGCGCGGCTCATGGTGCGTAGTCCAGGGCGGCGCGCTTGGCGTCGTGGCGGGCCTGGCGCGACTGGCTGTAATCGTTGTTGAACTGCGCCGGCTCGAAGCCACCGTAGGTCGGGTTCGGCAGCATCCACCAGCGCTCGCCGAACCAGTCGTGGTACTGCTGCAGCAGGGCGTCACGGCCTTCGTTGGTGTTGGTGCTCACTTCCACGAAGTCACCCAGCTGGTCGCCGAACTGCATCAGCACGCGGTACTTCTGCCCGGCCAGGCGGCGGCGGCAGTTCTTCTCGCTGCCGGCCTGCTCGCAGCCCTCGACCACGGTGCCCAGGCCCAGGAACACGCTGTCATCGGCCACCGGCAGGCCCTGCTCGCGCAGGTTGGCCAGGGTCGCGTCCTTCAGGTGCACGGCACGGTTGGAGATGTACAGCAGGGTCACGCCCTTGGCGTTGGCGGCCTTGGCGAAATCAACCACGCCCGGAATCGCCTTGGCCTTCTTTTCGGCCACCCACTGGTCCCAGCTCAGCTCGTCGTATTCCTTGCCGTCGCGCACCAGGCGCGCCTGGTAGGGCGAGTTGTCCAGCACGGTCTCGTCCACGTCCAGCACCACGGCCGGCTTCAGGCCCTTGGCCTCGTTGCCGCGTTCTTCCGGCACCAGTGCGTCCCAGTGGGCCTCCTTCAGCGCCGCATCCAGGCGATCGGCGGCGGCCCGGTAGGTCTGCTCGGTGATCGCCCTGTACTCCTGCGCACGCTGCATCCACAGCACGGCGTTGAGGTTGTCGTTGGCGGTGGCATCACGCGCGCCATCGGCCTCGGCAGCGGCCGCCGGGGCCTCCGGCGCGGCGGCTTCGGCAGCAGGCGCATCCACGCGCTTGCAGGCGGACAGGCCCAGCGCCGCGGTGGCGAGCAGGGTCAGGGACAGGGAAACGGGACGACGCATGGATTCACCGGCAATCAGATATACCGGCGCATTTTACCGGCAAAGGCGGCCTCGGGACGGCTATGCTTGGCGGTTGACCCGTTGCCCTTCCGGAGGCCGCCATGACCGATTCCGTCCAGACCCCCGACGTCCCCCTGCTCGACGCCGTGCAGGCCCGCCTGCTGGGCTGCCTGGTGGAGAAGGAGGCAACCACACCGGACACCTACCCGCTGACGGTCAATGCGGCCCAGTCGGCCGCCAACCAGAAGACAGCCCGCGAGCCGGTGATGAACGTCGACGCCGGCAGCGTGCAGCACGCGCTGCGCCAGCTGGAAGCACTGGGCCTGGCTCGCCAGCACTTCTCCTCGCGCGCCGACCGCTACGAGCACCGCCTGCAGGCCGCGCTGGACCTGACCCGGCAGCAGACCGTGCTGCTGGCGCTGCTGTTGCTGCGCGGTCCACAGACCCTGGGCGAGCTGGTGTCGCGCAGCGAGCGTCTGTACCGGTTCGCGGATATCGACGAAGCCCGCCACGCCATCGAGCGCCTGCAGCAGCGCGCGCTGCTGGTGGTGCTGCCGCGCGCCAGCGGCCAGCGCGAAGACCGCTACATGCACCTGCTGTGCGGTGAAGTGGATGGTGCCGCGCTGGCGGCCAAGTACGCCAGCAGTGGCGGTGGCAGCAGCGATGCGGCCGATCCGGGCCTGGCCGAGCGCGTGGCCCAGCTGGAAACGGCCGTGGCCGAGCTGCAGGCGCAGCTGGCAGAACTGCGCGGTTGAGGGGGTGGGTGCCGACCGTTGGTCGGCACTGCATCTGAATCGTGCCGACCAACGGTCGGCACCTACCAACATCAGGGATCAGACCTCCGCCGCTCCCGGCGTGGCATACAGCCGGCTCGGGCTGTCCACGCCCGGCAGCTGGATCACTCCGCGCTCCTGCATGCCCAGGCCCAGCAGGATCTTCCCGGACACCACGTTGTCCAGATCGGTAATGCCATACAGATCCTGCAGGCCCAGCGCTCCGCGTGCATGCGCGAACACCGCACGCGCCGCCTCGCCGGCATAGCCCTGCCCGGCAAATTCCGAGAGCACCGCATAGCCGATGTCCGGCCCCGGCAGGCCATCACGCCGCACCAGCCCGGCATTGCCCAGCCACGCGCCATCGGACAGCCGCTCGATGGCGTACATGCCGAACCCGTTCAAGGCATAGCTGTGCAGCACCCGCAGCGCGATGTACTCCCGCGCCTGTTCCTCGCTGCGTACGTTGCGGTCACCAATGAAGCGCACGAAGCCCGGATCGTTCAACAGTGCCAACATCGGCACCGCATCGCGGTCGGGCTCGATCGCACGCAGACGCAGGCGTTCACTTTCAATCGGATGCACGCGCAGACCTCCAGCCGAAACCCCGATTCTGCCTCAACCCCCGGCTGTTGAATTTTATTTTCTTTGCATTGCCGTGGAAGGACACGCCCGGGGGTCACTTCAGGGACGGGTTCACGGCGTCCCCCGCGAACCCACCCCGACCGGCCAGCCACCGAACCAACGCGTGCTCCACCACGGAGGGGCGGCGCCGTTGGAGCGCCTTAGTCGAACAACGCCTCGATCGCCGCCAACCCCGCGCTCGCCCGTTCCTTCTTGCGCGCCGCATCGGCCACCGGGTCAGCACCGTCGCGCTGGATCTCCTCGGCCGGGATCTCATCGAAGAACCGGCTCGGCTTCAGCCGCACATGCTCGCCGAACTTGCGCGTGAGCTTGCTGTAACTCATCCACAGCTGGATCTTGGCGCGGGTGATGCCCACGTACAGCAGGCGCCGCTCTTCCTGCAGGTTGCCCTCGTCCAGGCTGACCTGGTGCGGCAACACGCCGTCCTCGCAGCCAACGATGAACACGTACGGGAATTCCAGGCCCTTGGAGGCGTGCATGGTCATCATGCGCACCTGGTTGCCGCCCTCGTCCTTGTCGCTGCGCGACAGCAGCGCCAGCTGTCCGGCCAGGTCGGCCGCAGTGGCGCCGCGCGGGCCGCCCTCGAACCACTGCGCCAGTTCCTCGATGTTGTTGGCGCGGCGCTGGTAACTGGCCTCTTCCTTGGCCTGCTGGCGCAGTTCGCTGAGCAGGCCCGATTCCTTGGCGACCTTGCGGATCATGTCGCCGGAGCTGACCTGGCGCATCTGCGCGCGCAGGTCGCGCAGGATGTCGGTGAAGCGCGCCAGGCTGTTGGCCGCGCGCGGTGGCAGCTGCTGCAGCGCACCGATCGACTCGGCGGCATGCGCCATCGGGATGTCCTTTTCCTGCGCCAGCTCGGCCAGCCTGGCCAGCGTACCGGCACCCACGTCGCGCTTGGGCGACTGCACCGCGCGCATGAACGCGGTGTCATCGTCCGGGTTCACCAGCAGCCGCAGCCAGGCCAGCGTGTCCTTCACTTCCTGGCGTTCCAGGAACATCGTGCCGCCGGTCAGGTGGTAGGGGATGCGCAGCAGCTGCATCGCCTTTTCCAGCGGCCGCGACTGGAAGTTGCCGCGGAACAGGATGCAGAAGTCACTCCACGGCACGTTGCGCGACTGCGCCACGAAGGCGATTTCGGCGGCCACCTTTTCCGCCTCGTGTTCGCTGTTGCGGCATTCCCACACCCGGATGCGCTCACCGTCGGCCTGGTCGCTCCACAGCTTCTTCAGGTGCTCGTGCGGGTTGTTGGCGATCAGCGCATTGGCTGCGCGCAGCACGCGGTTGGAGCAGCGGTAGTTCTGCTCCAGCTTGATGATTTCCAGCGTGGGGTAGTCACGCCCCATCTGCTGCAGGTTCTCCGGGTTGGCGCCACGCCAGGCGTAGATCGACTGGTCATCGTCACCCACGCAGGTGAAATTGCCCTTCTCACCAGCCAGCTGCTTGAGCAGGCGGTATTGCGCGTCGTTGGTGTCCTGGCATTCGTCCACCAGCAGGTAGCCGATGCGCTCGCGCCAGGCCAGGGCGATCTCGGGGTTCTCTTCCAGGATCTGCACCGGCAGGCGGATCAGGTCATCGAAATCGACTGCATTGAACGCGGTCAGCCGCAGCTGGTAGCGCTCGTAGACGCTGGCCGCTTCCTTCTCGCGGTTGCTGCGTGCGGCGGCCATCGCCTGCTCGGGCGACAGCCCGGCGTTCTTCGCGCGCGACACCAGGTTCTTCATGTCCTCGATGTCATCGGGCTTGGCGCCGTGCATCAGGTCCTTGATCTGCGCGGCGGCATCATCGGCATCGAAGATGGAGAAGCCGCGCTTCAGGCCCACGGCGGCATGTTCGATCTGCAGGAACTTCAGGCCCAGCGCATGGAAGGTGCAGATGGTCACCTCGTCAGCGTCCTGCTCGCGCAGGCGCTTGGCCACGCGCTCGCGCATTTCCTTGGCCGATTTGTTGGTGAAGGTGATCGCCGCGATGCGGCGCGCCGGATAGCGGCCACTGCCGATCAGGTGGGCGATCTTCTCCACGATCACCCGCGTCTTGCCGCTGCCGGCGCCGGCGAGCACCAGCAAGGGGCCTTCGATGTGCAGGACGGCGGCGGCTTGGGGGGGATTGAGACCGTGCATGGGGACAGGATTGTAGCGGGGTGCCGGCGGGCCGACCTGACTTGCATGACGCCTGGCCCTAAGGTATTGAGTCGACTCCGGAACACAGGAGCGTGGTCCATGTCGTTGAACATCATCGCCCGCCCGCTGGCGGCTACCCTGCTGGGCCTGCTGGCCGTGCCTGCGGCCGGGTCCAGCCCGGCACCGCCTGCCGACGCCTATGAAACCATCGTGCTGCAGTCGCACGAGTTCCTCGTCTACCATCCGGACCTGCGCTTCCGTGGGCTCGGCATGCAGGCCCGCGAGCGGGGCCGCCACGAAGAGGCCCGCAACGACTTCCGCAATGCCGCGCGCTACGGCGACAAGCTCTCACAGGCAGCGCTGGCCGACATGCTCTGGAACGGGCAGGGCGGTCCGGTCGACCGCGCCCTGGGCTATGCATGGATGGACCTGGCGGCCGAGCGCGGCACCGAATGGCTGGTGGTACAGCGCGAACGCTTCTGGGAGGCGCTGTCCGCCGACGAGCGCGAGCGCGCGGTGCGCGAGGGCCGCGCGCTGTATGCCGAGTTCGGCGATCCGGCCGCGACGCCGCGGCTGGAACGTGAACTGCGGGCCGGCAGCATGCGGCAGACCGGCAGCCGCGCCGGCTGGAACGGCGCCATGCGCAGCCAGGGCCGTGGCGATGCGGGGGCCCGTGTGCTGCAACCGGAAAAGCACCAGTTGGCGCGCTACTGGGACCCGGTGGCCTACCGGCAATGGCAGGACGAGGAGCTGGCCAGATCGGGGCGATGAGCCACGCCGGCCAGGCCATCGTTGCCTCGGCGCTGCCGGCACCGGGGTACGCGACAGCCGGCACGTGATCGCCCGGCCACGGCCGATCCGCGACGGCGGGCCGGGTGGCGACTAGAATTGGCCGATGGCCAAGCTCTACTTCTACTACTCGGCGATGAACGCCGGCAAGACCACCACCCTGCTGCAGAGCGCGCACAACTACCGCGAGCGCGGCATGCGGGTGGCGATCCTGACTCCACGCCTGGACGACCGTGCCGGCGCCGGCGTGGTCGCCTCGCGGATCGGCCTGCGCGCTGACGGCATGGCCTTCGACCGCGATACCGACCTGCAGCGCTGGGTGGAGCAGGATCTGGCAGCCAACGGCCCGATGGGCTGCGTGCTGGTGGACGAGGCGCAGTTCCTGACCCGCGCCCAGGTCTGGCAGCTCAGCGAGGTCGTCGACCAGCTGCGCATTCCGGTGCTGTGCTACGGCCTGCGTACCGACTTCCGCGGCGAGCTGTTCGAAGGCAGCCAGTACCTGCTGGCCTGGGCCGACGAGATGCAGGAAATCAAGACCATCTGCCACAGCGGCAAGAAGGCGACGATGACCGTGCGCGTGGACGAGCATGGCCACGCCGTGCAGGACGGCCCGCAGGTGGAGATCGGTGGCAACGACCGCTACGTATCGGTCAGCCGCGCGGAGTTCAAGAAGATCACCCGCGGCGAAGGGCGGATCGACCCGGCGCAGGCCCCGCTGCCGTTGTAAAGGGTGTTCGGCAGGGCTGCGCCCTGCACCTGCAGAGGCAACAGCAACGTCAACAGCGAAAGCTGGCATTCCGTGGGATGGCGGGGCACTGTGGGTGTGCGGGGACGGCGCAAGTACCTCCATGTAGCCTTGGTCGCCGCATCCATGCGGCTCACACCCCGCAAACCCACAGTGCCCCGCCTTCGACAATTGGCCGGCGGCCAGTAGATCCACGCCATGAGTGGATGAAATCTGTCAGATATCGAATGAAATTCCGGGGTCAGATCCGTTTTCCTTCGGAAAACGGATCTGACCCCATGAGCTGTTCCGACAGATCGCGGAGGTCTGTCGAAGGCGGGGTGGGTCCGGTTGCGGGGGCGTGAGCCGCATGGATGCGGCGACCAAGCTTACAGGGACGTACTTGCAGCGTCCCCCGCAACCGGACCCACCCCGCCATCCCACGGAATGCACGCATTTGACGTTGCCTTGGCTTGAAGCGGGTGCAGGGCTGCAAGCCCTGCAATCCCAAACCACTCAGTACAGCGTCCGCTCCGGCGCACCCACCGGCGGCGGGGTGTACTGGTACAGCCAGGTCTCGGTGAGGGTCTTGCCACCACTGCGCAGGAACAGGCGGATGTCGATCTGCTCGGTACTGCCTTCCGGCGGCACCAGGTCGAACATCGCGCGATAGCCGTTGATCTCGCGCAGCGGGCGCGCCGAAACGATCTCGACCCGGCCACGGCTGGCTTCCACCACCGCTTCGACCTCGGCCTTGTCGATCAGCCTGGCCAGTTCGCCACCTTCGAAGTCCACCGCGAAGCGCCAGCTGAAGTACTCGCGCTTCTTGCCGACCACACCGCCCAGGCCGGTGCGGCTGGCCACGCAGTGCGCCAGCGGCGGGCGCGCCGGCGGTTCGGCGCCCCAGTACAAGCGGTAACCGACCAGCAGCTCCTGGCCCGGCTGTGGCTTTTCCTTCGGGTTCCAGAACGCCACGATGTTGTCGAAGGTCTCGTCCACGGTGGGAATCTCCACCAGCTGCACCGAGCCTTCGCCCCATTCGCCCTTCGGCTCCACCCACAGGCACGGGCGCTTCTCGTAGAACACGCCGTCGTCCTGGTAATGGTCGAAATTGCGGTCGCGCTGCAGCAGGCCGAAGCCGCGCGGGTTGCGGTCCACGAACATGTTGAAACGCAGGTTGCGCGGGTTCAGCAGCGGCCGCCAGATCCACTCGCCGGCACCGGTCCACAGCGACAGGCCATCGGTATCGTGGATCTCCGGGCGCCAGTCCCAGCCCATCCGGCGGTCGTTCTCGCCCACCTGGTACATGCTGGTGCACGGGGCGATGCCCAACCGCTCGATCGTCTTGCGCGGGTACAGCGCGCTGTCGATGTCCATCAGCAGCACGTCACCGTTGGTGATCGCGAAGCGATAGGCTCCGGCCACGCTGGGCGAATCCAGCAGGCCGTAGACCACGATCGTGTCCGAATCAGCCGACGGCTGTTCCAGGTAGTAGGCGATGAAATCCGGGAATTCCTCCGGCTTGCCCATGCCGGTGTCGATCGCCAGGCCACGCGCGGACTGCCCGTACTGGCCCTCCTTGCCGACCGCGCGGAAGTAGCTGGCGCCAAGGAAGGCGGCGAAGTCGCGGTCGGTGTCCTTGCGGGTGTTCAGGCGGAACCCGGCGAAGCCCAGATCGGCCGGCAGCTCGCCATCCTTGATGCCGCTCTTGCCGTAGTTGAACGCCGCGCCGTCATACGCCAGTTCCTGCGCCTTGCCGTCGACCACGTCGAACATGCGCACCGGCGAATGGAAGTACAGGCCCAGGTGGAAGAACTTGGCCTGGAACTTGCCGGGCTGGTCGGCCCACAGCGCATGGTCCTGGCGGTAGCCAATCGACTGGTACTGGTCCCAGTCGAGGCCTTCCAGGCGGCCCGGCAACACCCGCTTGTGGCTCTTGTAGGGTGCCTGTGCCAGCGCGCGCGCCTGGCCCTTCAGGGTGGCGAAGTCGAACGGCTGCGGTTGGCCGAGGCGGCGCAGGCCCATCTGGCCGCTCCTGCTGGCCGCGCACGCGGGCAGGGACGGCAGGCCGAATGCAGCCAGGGCGAGGGAGGCATTGCGGATGAAGTCGCGTCGTTGCATGCAGGCGCGTCAGGCACAGAGGGAAGGTCGGCCATGATAGGCAGACAAACGTTAACGGGCAGCGGAGACGCGCCCTGCCCGTTCAGCTGCCGCTGGTCGCCGGCTCAGCGCTGGCAGTGGCTGCACCAGACGCTGGCGCGCTGGCCGATGGTGGCGTGCTTCAGCGCGCGCCCGCAGTTCGGGCACGGCAGCCCGTCGCGGCCGTACACCAGCAGCTCCTGCTCGAAGTAGCCCGGCGCACCATCGGGGCTGATGAAATCGCGCAGGGTGGTGCCGCCGCGGGTGATGGCGTAGCCCAGGATCTCCTTTACCGCGTCGGCCAGCCGCTGGTAGCGTTCTCGCGAGATCTTTCCTGCCTCGCGCAACGGGCTGATGCCGGCCTTGAACAGGCTCTCGGCGGCGTAGATGTTGCCCACGCCCACCACCACCGCCTGGTCCATCAGGAAGGTCTTCACCGGCGCGCTGCGGCCCCGGCTGCGGTCGAACAGGTAGTCGCCGTCGAACGCGTCGTCCAGTGGCTCCGGGCCCAGCCCCTGCAGCAGCGGGTGGATCTCCCCAGCCGGCTGCCAGAGCAGGCTGCCGAAGCGGCGCGGGTCGTTGAAGCGCAGCAGGCGGCCGTTGTCCAGGCTGATGTCGACGTGGTCATGCGCCCGCAGCGGGGTATCACCGGGCAGCACGCGCAGGCTGCCGGACATGCCCAGGTGCAGCACGGCGCTGCCGATGGCGGTATCCAGCAGGAGGTACTTGGCGCGCCGGCGGATGTCCTCGATGCGCTGCCCCGGCAGCAGCTCGGCCACTTCCGGTGGAATCGGCCAGCGCAGGTCGGCGCGGCGCAGGATCACGCCATGCACGCGCCGGCCCTGCAGGTGCGGCGCCAGGCCGCGGCGGGTGGTTTCGACTTCGGGCAGTTCAGGCATGGTGCGATTCTACGCCCGCTCAACGCGGCGGCGCGGACAGCTCGCGGGCATCCAGGAAGCCATCACCGTTGGCATCCTGCTTGTGGAAGCGCTGCACGATCACCTGCCGCTGCTGCTCGCGGCGGATTGCCCTGCCCTTGCCGCCGGGCAGCTCGTCGGCGCTCAGTACGCCATCACCGTTGCGGTCCATGCGATCGAAGGCATACAGCATCCACTGCACGTACTCGGCCTCGCTGACCCTGCCGTCGCCATCGCTGTCCATCCGCTGCAGATAGCTGGCGGTGTCGGTGACCTGGGCCAGCGCCGCACCCGGCAGCAGCGCCGCCAGCAGAAGCCCGTACCCTGCCCTCACGCGCCCACCAGACTGTAGCCCTTCAAGCGTGCGGCGTAGGCCTGCAACGCCGCGATACCGCTTTCCTCGGCCTCGCGGCACCACGCCTGCAGCTGATGCAGGCGCTCGGCGGCGTCGTGGCCACGGGCTTCCAGCAGCGCAGCCAATCGCCCGCGGTACTCGACCAGGGTGCGGATGCGCGGCCGCTGCGCCACCCATGCGCTGAGCTGGGCGCGGCTGTCCGGCTTCAGCCAGCGGCCATCGTTGACCAGGCCACGGCGCAACCGGCGTGGCAGCAGGCGGCGCAGCTTGGCCCCGGCCTGCGCGGCCTCCTCGCGCAGGGCCGGCATGAACACGTTGCGCTGGTAATCGGTCATCGCCTGGAAGCGGTGCGACAGCAGCGCCTTCAGCGTTTCGGCATCGGGCACGGCGATGTTCGGGCGCACGTCCATGGCCGGCGCCACCCGCAGCACCCTGGCCAGGCGCAGCGCCTGCAGCAGGCGGATCGCACTCCAGCCGATATCGAACTCCCAGCGCCGCATCGCGAAGCGCGCCGAACTGGGGAAGGCATGGTGGTTGTTGTGCAGCTCCTCGCCACCGATCCAGAACCCCCACGGCGTGAGATTGGTGGAGGTATCGGCCGACTCGTAGTTGCGGTACCCCCACCAGTGGCCCAGGCCATTGACTACGCCCGCCGCCCAGAACGGGATCCACGCCATCTGGATCGCCCACAGCGCCACGCCGGGCAGGCCGAACAGCACACTGTTGATCGCCAGCAGCACTACCGGCCCCAGCGTGGCGTGCGGGGTATACAGGTGGCGCTCGATCGCGTCGTCCGGCGTGCCGCGCCCGTACTGCTCGATGTCCGCGCGCATGCCGCGCGCTTCGCGGTACAGCTCCACGCCATGCCAGAACACCTTGCCGATGCCGCGGGTGACCGGGCTGTGCGGGTCGTCCTCGGTCTCCACCTTGGCGTGGTGCTTGCGATGGATGGCCACCCACTCGCGGGTGATCATCGACGTGGTCAGCCACAGCCAGAAGCGGAACACGTGCGCCAGCGCCGGATGGAAATCGACCCCGCGATGGGCCTGGCTGCGGTGCAGGTACAGGGTTACCGAGAAGATGGTGATCTGGGTGAAGACCAGCAACACCGCCAGCATGGCCCACCCTCCCAAGCCGAGCACACCACCGGTCAACAGGGACATCAGGGCATCAGACATGGCAGCTCTCCGGATCGACGCGGGGATGGCAGACATGATGGGCGCTTGCGTTGCAAACTGCATCCCTGCGGCGATGTATCGCATCGCCATTCGTGGCACCGTTCACAGTTGGGGACCTGAGTTGTCGAGCCTTGATCCACGCGCCAGCACCATGACTGCCGCCCCGCCCGTTGCGGAGCTGCCCCCCTTGATCGAACTGGACCGCGCCACCGTGGTGCGCGGCCAGGTGAAGGTGCTGCACGGGCTCAGCCTGCGCATCGCACAGGGCCAGCACACCGCCCTGCTCGGCCCCAACGGCTGCGGCAAGTCGACCTTCATCAAGCTGATCACCCGCGAGCTGTACCCGCTGGCGCAGGTCGACGGTTCCGTGGCGGTAAGGGTGCTGGGGCAGAACCGCTGGCAGGTGGACCGGCTGCGATCGCAGCTCGGCATCGTCACCGGCGATCTCAGCAGCAATCTGGCCGACATGCCGGGCCTGACCGTGGAACAGGCAGTGCTGTCCGGCTTCTTCGCCAGCTACGTGGTGCCGGCCTTCCGCGAAGTGACCGCCGATATGCGCGCACGCGTGGGCGAGACACTGGCGATGACCGGCGCCCTGTCCCTGCGCGACCGCGCCTACGCCGAGTTGTCCGCTGGCGAGACCCGCCGCGTGCTGATCGCCCGCGCGCTGGTCAACCGGCCGCAGGCACTGCTGCTGGACGAACCCTCCACCGGGCTGGACCTGGTCGCCCGCGAGCAGCTGGTGGCGACCATGCGGGTGCTGGCGCAGCAGGGCATCACCCTGGTGCTGGTGACCCACCACATCGAAGAGATCATTCCCGAGATCGAGCGCGTGGTACTGCTGCGCGATGGCCGCGTGCTGGCCGACGGCACCCGCGCCGAGCTGCTGCGCAACGAACCGCTGTCGGCGGTGTTCGGCGGCGCGATCACCGTCTGCGAGCAGGAAGGCCGGCTGACCGCATACGCGGGGTGATCGGCATGCCGTTGTAGAGCCGAGCCCACGCTCGGCTGCTCCTGATCACGGCAAACGGCCGCCGAGCATGGGCTCGCCTCTACACAGGAGCAGCGGGCCGGACCCCGGCCCGCTGCACGCAACCTCAGAACCGCAACGCCAGCGCGCGCGACTCGATCGGTGCCATCCGGCTCTGGTCCTGCAGCTGCAGGTCGCGCAGCTCGTACGGTGCGCCAAAACCGGCCGGCAACGCGGCCTCGCCGAACGGCAGCACCAGCTGGCCGGCGCCTGGGCCATCGAACCACCCGGCTGCATGTGCCTGCGCGACCGGCTTCATCCGGCCATCGCGGGCCGTGGCATACAGCGTGCCGCGTGCCTCGTAGCGGCCTGCCGCAGCCACCTGCAGCGGCAGCGCCACCTGGCGGCTGGACGGGTCCGGTGCTGCATGGCCACTGAAACGCGCGGTCGGCCGTGCCACCGCGAAGGCCACCTTGCCATCGCGCAGCACGCCATCGGCCTGGGCGAACACCTGCAGCTCCCACAGCCCCTGCACGGTGCCGACGTCGGTCGGGATCCGCACCTGCGCGCGCAGGCTGCCATCGGTGGTGCGCAGCAGACGCTGCGGCCAACTGCGGCCATCCGGTGCGACCAGCAGGGCTTCACCACCCAGGCCGCCACGACGCGATGCCAGCTGCGCGGTGGTGGCGCCGTCTTCCAGCAGGCGTGCCTGCAGCTGCACGTTGCCACCGGCCAGCACCTGCGCCTGCTTGGCCTGCACTTCCAACCGCAACGGGCTGTTCGGCTCCAGCACCTGCACCACATAGCGGCCCTGCGCCTGCGTGCTCTGCAGGGTGTACGCACCGGCGGCACTGGTCGCGCCGGTGCGCAGCATGCTGCTGCCATCACTCACCGGCATGCCGGCATCCTGCAGCGCGCGCGCATCGACACTGCGGGCCACGCTGCTGCGGCCAGCCGGGTCGCGCACCTGCAGGGTGTTGGCCGGCAGCGCGCGGGCTCCTGCGGCCGGACTCAGCTGGATCACCGCATCCGGCGCCGTCAGCGGCAGGTCCAGGCCGCGCTGCAGCTGCGTGCCATCGACCTGCTGCCAGTAACTGCGGCTGACCGAGGCATATGGCGTGGCCGCCTGCAGCGGCTGTGCCGGGTCCAGCGCCCAGGCAAACGACAACGGCGCGTGTTCGCTTTCATCGGCAGGCAGCGGCGCGGCCACCAATGCGGCAGGCACCTGATCGCCCGCGCGGGCCGCCTGCAGAGGCTGCGCGGCCTGCGCGGCGGAAAGGGACAGTACTGCCAGCACCGCACTGGCCAGCAGGGTGGAATGGGTCGTCATGGTTATCTCTCTCACTGGGTCAGGTCGTTGCGCAGCAGGGTGCCGAGGCCGAAGCACTCGCGCCGGCTCTGGTTGTGGCTGAGCGGTTCTGCGCCCTGGGTGCGCGCTTTGTCGGTGAACCAGGTGGTGCCGGCCGCCTTCTGGCTGCTGCACTCCAGAAAGCCATCGGAGCAGGACGACAACCAGTTCTGGGTGAATTCCAGGCCAACGTTGGCGGCATAGCCACCGCAGTAGCTGTTGCTGTCCCACACCGCCGATTCCACGTCACTGCCGACCACCGCGCGGAACGGCTTGGGCAGCGCCGGGCGACCGGCCGTGCCGTACAGGTTCTGCGCGTTGTAGGTGGCCATGCTGGCCACCTGCTGCTGGCGTACCGCGTCGTTCTTGTAGCCCAGCAGCCAGCCCAGTGACGTTTCGAAGGTATTGCCGTTGAGCACCGCATCGGCCAGCGGCGTGCCCGCCGAGGACGGCGCCAGTGCGGTGACCTTGCGCACCGTGCGGATGATCTTCGGATAGCGGCTGTCGTAGGTCGGGTTGGACAGGATCCAGCGCATCACGTTGCCGCCGTTGGAATGGGTGATCACCACCAGCTGGGTGATGCCACGGCTGTCGATAAAGCCGGTCAGCTGGTTGGCCAGGCAGCCGGCGGCCTCCGGTTTCCACATGTACTGGGTGAAGTCACAGTTGATGACCACATAGTTGCTGCTGTTCGGCAGGCCCTGGCGCACGGTGTCGATGATCGCCGGCTGCCAGTAGTCCTGGGTGGCATTGGTCTGCGCGCCGGTGCCATGCACGAAGGCCACGCCGACCACGTCGGCGGCCTGCGTCGGTGCTGCTGCCAGCCCCAGAAGCAGGGCCAGGACGGTACTTCCTGTTGCGGTGCTGCGCATCGCTTCTCTCCCTCTGTCTTCGGATCCCCCCGACCCGGCTGGAACTGGACGGCCCCTGGTGCCTGCCGATGTGCCGATGCTCACGGTGCGGCCGCGTGAAAGTCCGTGCGCTGCGCCCGGATTCAGCAGACTGGCACCCTTCGATGACGTTCTTCATCTCCTGTGATGACCATGCCGGGTCTGGCCGTATGACCGATGGCCACTGCGGTGCCGCGCACGGGCTGCGATCATGACGCGATGTTTTTCCTCCGGAGCCCGTCCATGTCGATGATTTCCCACCCTGCCCGCCCGCTGCTCGGCCTCGCCGTTGCCGTGGCCCTGGCCGGCTGTGCTGCCACGGCCACCAAGCCGACCGCCGTCGAAGCCAACATCACCACCAAGGCCGTGGGCTATCTGGACAAGAGCGCTGTTCCGGCCAGCCTCGATCTGGTGCCGGCACCGCCGGTGGCCGGTTCGGCCGCCCTCGCCCTGGACGAACAGGTCAGCCGTGAAGCCCGCGCGCTGCGAGGCAGCCCGCGCTTCGCCCAGGCCGGCGTCGATGCGGAACTCGGCTTCCCCGAGGGTGCAAACCACTTCTCCTGCGCCGCCGACATCGACGTCGATGCGGTGAAGACTCCGGCGCTGTATCGACTGCTGGAGCGCAGCCGGATCGACGCCAGCGCCGCCACCAAGGCGGCCAAGAACCACTACCAGCGCCCGCGCCCGTTCATGGTCAACGGTGAGCCGACCTGCTCGCCGAAGGACGAGGATGGCCTGCGCAAGAATGGTTCCTATCCATCAGGCCACACCTCAATCGGCTGGGCCTGGGCACTGATCCTGTCGGAGATCGCGCCGGACCGCGCCGATGCCATCCAGGCCCGCGGCCGCAACTACGGCGAGAGCCGCCTGGTGTGCAACGTGCACTGGCAGAGCGACATCCTCGAAGGCCGCTTCATGGGCGCCGCCGCCGTGGCCCGCCTGCACGACAACGCGGCGTTCAACAAGGACCTGCTGGCCGCACGCAAGGAGATCGAGGCGGCGCGGAAGGCCGGTCGGCACTCCAGCCGCGACTGCGCCACCGAGAATGCGGTGCTGAAGGTGCGCCCGCAGAGCGCGCTGTAAGCCATGCCTCTGTAGAGCCGAGCCATGCTCGGCTCATGGCAGTCGAGCATGGCTCGACCCTACAGAAAGCAGGAAACAGAAGGGCCGGCATTGCGCCGGCCCTTCTTCATTGCACTACCGCAGCCACCGCATCAGAACTTCGCGGTGAACTCCACGCCCCAGGTGCGCGGCTCGTTGAGGAAGCCGGTCAGGTTGTTGAAGTCGATCGCACCGACCACGCGGGTCTGGTTGGTCAGGTTGCGGCCGAACACCGCCACGTCGTACTGGCCATAACCCCAGTTGTAGCCCAGGCGCAGGCCGCCTTCCAGCGAACTACGGCCGCGGAATTCCGGCGACTCGTAGATGAAGAAGTTCACCGCACTGCGGTAGGCCCAGTCGGTGTAGGCGTACAGCTCGCTGCCATCGCTGAGCGGGAAGCCCACGCGCAGGGTCGCGTTGTGGATCCACTTCGGCGCCTGCGGCAGCGGGTTGCCGTTCACCAGCGCGTAGGTCTGGCCGTTGATCACCGTGGTCGGGTCGGTGATGGTGCAGCCGCCGCCACAGATCGCCACCGCCAGGTTCTTGTCCTTGATCTCGGTGTCGTTGTAGCTGCTGCCAAAGGTCAGCAGGACGTTGTCGGCCAGGTAGGCCTCCAGGTCCAGCTCGACGCCCTGACCGATGGTCTTGTCGGCGTTGAGCAGGGTGGCGGTGTTGTTGGCACCGCCCACGGCGATCAGCTGCTGGCCATCGACGTCGTAGCGGAACACGCTCAGGCCCAGGCGCGCGCGGCGCTCGAACAGATCGGCCTTGACGCCGGCCTCGTACGAGATGACCTTCTCCGAATCGGCCTGCGACAGACCCGGCGCAAAGGCCAGGCGGCCCTGGATCGACGGCGCGCGGAAGCCCTTGGCCACGCGGGCGTAGGCGTTGATGTCGTCGGTCAGCTTGTAGACGCCGCTCAGGTCCCAGCTGACGTCGTTGACGTCGGTGTTGGCCAGGTACGGGCCACTGACCGGGGTGCCGAACGGAACCGCCTGCAGCACGCTGGCGCTGAAGTCCTTCTTGTCCTGGGTGTAGCGCACGCCGGCACGCAGCTTGAAGCGGTCGGTGACATCGAAGTCACCCGAGGCGAACACCGCCCAGGCCTTGTTGCGCTGGTTCTGCACCACGTGGCCGGTCTGCGGATTGCCCGGGGCCAGCGAGTCGTAGTTGAAGTTGTTGATGGTCACGTCTTCATCGAAGTAGAAGACGCCGGCCTGCCAGTCGAAGCGGCCCCACTCGTTGGACTCGACGCGGAATTCCTGCGTCCACTGGCGGTGATGCGGCAGGCCATCAGCCGACTCCGAGGAGAACGGAATCAGGCCCGGGCCGTAGTTGCCGGCACCGAGGAAGGCCGCACCGTAGCCACCGTCGATGTCACCGCGGTTGAGCGATTCGGCGGTCTCGTAGCCGGTGATCGAGTGCAGGGTCACCGAGCCGAGGTTCCACTGCAGGCGCGCGCTGCCCCCCCAGGTCTCCAGGTCGGAGAAGTTGACGCCGTCGTTGGCCACCTTGTCGCGGTCGAAGTTCTCGACCAGCGAATTGCCACCCTTCTGGATGATGTTGGCGCGGAACAGGCGGGCGGTGCCGTTGAGCTTGCGCTTGTGCAGGTTGAACAGCGCTTCGAAGTCATCGCCTTCGTACAGGAACTGCACGCGGCCGGCCGCTTCGTCGTAGCCTTCGAAGCCGCTGTTGGGCGCGCCGACACGGGTGTTGTCGACCCAGTCGTCGCGGCGCTGGTAGATCGCCGAGACGCGTGCCGACCAGCGGTCAGTCAGCGGGCCGCCGTAGGCGCCCTGCACGTTCCAGCTGTTGTAGCTGCCATAGCCGACGCGAAGGTAGCCATCGGCATCCTGCGACGGGCGCGCCGAGTCGAACTTGACCACGCCGGCCGGCGTGTTGCGGCCGAACAGGGTGCCCTGCGGGCCACGCAGCACTTCCACGTTGGCCAGGTCGAACAGCGGGAAGCCCTTCAGCAGCGGGCTTTCCTGCACGACGTCGTCGTATACCAGCGACACCGGCTGCGAGGCATTGAGATCGAAATCGGTGTTGCCCAGGCCGCGGATGTAGAAGCGCGGGAAGGCACGGCCGTAGGACGACTCGATGTTGAGGCTGGGCACGCGTGCGGCCAGGAAACGGATGTCATCGCCGGCCGAACCGAGCACATCCAGCTTCTCGCCCTGGATCGCGCTGACTGCAACCGGTACGTCCTTGGCGTTCTCGACACGGCGCTGCGCGGTGACCTGCAGGGTGTCGAGGGCAACCGGATCCTTGGCGGCAGGGGTTTCCTGGGCGGCTGCTACCAACGGCAGCAGGGCGGAAAGAGCGGCAACGAGAGGGCGCGCGACCGGAAGGCGGCCACGGGAAGTGCGGGTCGGGGACATGGCGGTAGGCTGTGTTTGGAGGGGTGGTAAAACGGCGCTACCAGATAATTGTTGCAATACAGCACCTGCCCCGCAAATGCCGGCCGTTCATGGCCCCGTCGCCATGCCCCCCGGGGCGCTCGCTAGACTCGGGGTTTTCCAGCGCCGCGGAGCCGCCGCAATGACCCAGTGGTACTTCCATGCCTCGGCCCAGGCCGACCGAATCGGACCGCTCGATGACCCGGCCGCGCGCCGCTACGCGCAGGCCAACCCGCGCGCGCTGGCCTGGTGCCAGGGCATGAGCGGATGGACCTCGATTGCCGAAGTGCCCGAACTGCAATCCGCAGCCCCGGGCATGCCCCACACCCCACCCCCGGTCCCCGCCACCGCCAGCGGCCGCGCCGACGACATCGAATTCCGCATCGTCGGCCATGAGATGCAGTTCGTGGAAATCGAGCTTGATCCCGGTGAGAGCGCCATTGCCGAGGCCGGCGCGTTGATGTTCAAGGACGCCACGGTGCAGATGGATACCGTGTTCGGCGCCGCCAATGGCGACCAGGGCGGCGGCTTCATGGGCAAGGTGATGGCTGCCGGCAAGCGCGTACTGACCGGCGAAAGCCTGTTCGCCACCGTCTACACCCAGAGCGGCCATGGCAAGGGCAAGGTCGCCTTCGCTGCGCCCTACCCCGGCACGGTGCTGGCGATGAAACTGGACCAGCACGGCGGCCGCCTGATCTGCCAGAAGGACAGTTTCCTGGCCGGTGCACGCGGCGTGCAGATCGGCGTGCAGTTCCAGCGCAAGATCATGACCGGCCTGTTCGGGGGCGAGGGTTTCATCATGCAGAAACTGGAGGGCGACGGCTGGGTGTTCATCCACGCTGGCGGCTGCGTGGTGGAGCGCGAGCTGGCCGCCGGCGAGCGCCTGGACGTGGATACCGGCTGCGTGGTGGCCTACCACCCGACGGTGGACATGGACGTGCGTCGGGTGGCCGGCATCAAGAGCATGCTGTTCGGCGGCGAAGGGGTGTTCCTGGCCACGTTGACCGGCCCCGGCAAGGTCTGGCTGCAGTCGCTGCCGTTCTCACGCCTGGCCGGCCGCATGTGGATGGCCGCACCGCAGGGCGGCGGCCAGAACCGCGGCGAAGGCTCGGTGCTGGGCGGCCTGGGCCGGATGCTGGATGGCGATAACCGCTTCTGACCGCCTCCGGTCGTGCCGGCCGCTGGCCGGCAGCCCCATGGACCGTTGCCAGTTTCCCTATGGTTGCCGGCCAGCGGCCGGCACTACCTTTATGAATGGGCGATATTTCCCACCCTGCCCGCCCCGCCGCAGCTTCGGTATGCTGGCGCCCTTTCCTGAATCCGGCGCCGTGCGCGCACTGCCGATGAGCCTGTTCCGCCCCCGCATGCTGCTGTCTGTCGCCCTGATCGGCCTGCTGGCCGGCTGCGGTGGCGACCCGGTCCGCCCCACGCCGCCGCCGGCGCCGACCGTGGTCCCACAGGCCAAGCCGGTGAAGATCGGCATCGCCCTGGGCGGCGGCGCGGCCAAAGGCTTTGCCCATATCGGCGTGATCAAGATGCTGGAGGCCAACGGCTTCGAGCCGGCCGTGGTCGCCGGCACCAGCGCCGGCAGCGTGGTCGGCGCCCTGTATGCCAGCGGCATGGATGCCTTCCAGATGCAGAGCAGGGCCGTGGCGCTTGATGAAGCCAGCATCCGCGACGTTCGCCTGTTCTCCGGTGGCCTGGTGCAGGGCCAGAAGCTGCAGGACTACGTCAACGAACAGGTTGCCAACCGTCCTGCCGAGCGCCTGAAAAAGCCGTTCGCCGCCGTCGCCACCCAGCTGGAAACCGGCGAGCGCGCAATCTTCGTGCGCGGCAATGTCGGCCAGGCCGTGCGCGCGTCGAGCAGCATTCCCGGTGTGTTCGAGCCGGTGAAGATCGGCGGCCGCAGCTACATCGACGGTGGCGTGGTCAGCCCGGTACCGGTGGACGCTGCCCGCCAGCTCGGCGCCGACTTCGTGATCGCCGTCGACATCTCCAGCAAGGCCAGCGGCAAGGCGCCGACCGACATGCTGGGCATCGTCAACCAGTCCATCTCGATCATGGGCCAGCGCCTGGGCGAGCAGGAACTGGCGCGCGCCGACATCGTCATCCGCCCGAAGGTGCTGGACATCGGTGCCGCCGATTTCAGCCAGCGTGGCACCGCGATCCTGGAAGGCGAAAAGGCCGCGATGGCAGCGATGCCGCAGATCCGCGCGAAGATCCAGCAGCTGCAGCGCGCGCGCGCCGCAGCAGCCGCACCGGCACCGGTGGCCGCGCCGAAGTGCGAGGAAGCCTCGCGCCTGGGCAAGCTGATGGGCCGCAAGGACAAGTGCTGATCCATTGAAGCCAGGCCACCGGGCCCGCCCGGTGGTCGCTCAGGACTCCAGCTGCGACAGCGGCAACGCCTGGAAGCCCTTCACCGTGCGCAGCACGAAGCTGGAATTGGCATCGGCCACGCCACCGGCATTGAGCAGCCGGTCCAGCAGGAAGCGCGAGAAGTGCTCCAGGTCGCGCACGTACACGTGCAGCAGGTAGTCCATGTCGCCGGTCAGCGCGTGGCAGGCCACCACCTCGTCCCACGCCTGCACGCTGTCCACGAAGTGGCCGATGGCGGCCTGGTCGTGCTTTTCCAGCTGCACGCGCACGAAGGCCTGCAGGCCCAGCCGCAGCTGCCGTGGCTCCAGCCGCGCGCCATAGCCGACGATTACGCCCTCGCTTTCCAGCCGCTGCAACCGCCGCAGGCAGGCCGAAGGCGAGAGATTCACCCGCGCCGCCAGTTCGGCGTTGGTGGCGCGCCCATCCCGCTGGATTTCGGCCAGCAGGCGTATATCCGTGCGATCGAACTGGACTTCTCCGGCCATTGTTGCCCCGCAACATGGTGAGTACGCAAGGATATTGCGCCAACAAGGCCAATCGGCGCAACTTTTGCAACCCTGTTGCGCGTCCCCTGCCCTAGCATCGTGGGTATCCCATCCAGGAGTGCCGCATGGACCTCGCCCAGCCCCGCCGCGTCGAACACCAGCAGACCGACAAGGGCTACGTGCCGGTGTATACCACCGCGCTCGTCGAGCAGCCATGGGACACCTACAGCGCCGACGACCACGCAACCTGGAGCACGCTGTACCAGCGCCAGCGCGAGCTGCTGGTCGGCCGTGCCTGCCAGGAGTTCCTGGATGCGCAGGACGAAATGGGCATGAGCGCACACATGATTCCGCGCTTCGACCAACTCAACGAAGTGCTCGGCGCGGCCACCGGCTGGACCCTGGTCGGGGTTGAAGGCCTGTTGCCGGAACTGGATTTCTTCGACCATCTGGCCAACCGCCGTTTTCCGGTGACCTGGTGGATCCGCCGCCCGGACCAGATCGACTACATCGCCGAACCGGACCTGTTCCACGATCTGTTCGGCCACGTGCCGCTGCTGATGAACCCGGTGTTCGCCGACTACATGGAGGCGTACGGCCGCGGCGGCGTCAAAGCGCATGCGATCGGTCCGGATGCGCTGCAGAACCTGACCCGCCTGTACTGGTACACCGTGGAGTTCGGCCTGATCGACACGCCCGAGGGCCTGCGCATCTACGGTGCCGGCATTGTGTCGTCGAAGGGCGAGTCGCTGTACTCGCTGGAATCGGCCGCGCCCAACCGCATCGGCTTCGACCTGCAGCGGATCATGCGCACGAAGTACCGCATCGACACCTTCCAGAAGACCTACTTCGTCATCGACAGCTTCGAACAGCTCATGCAGGCGACCTCGCCGGACTTCACCCCGATCTACGCGGCACTGGCCAACCAGGCGCATCTGCCGGCCGGTGAAGTGCAGGGCGACGACCGCGTGTTCCAGAAGGGCACCGGCGAAGGCTGGGCCGACGGCGGCGACGTGTAAGCACACAACGCGCACGGCTTTGCACTGAAAACGGCGCACCTGGGTGCGCCGCTTTCGTTGTTGCCTGCCTGCGCCACTGCAGCGGCGCAGGCGAGGGCAGGACACTCAGCCATCCACGGCCCGGCAGGAACCGCGCACCATCAACTGCGGATGCACGCTGGCCGCGGTCGGTGCGTCGGGCACGTCGGCCTGGACCAGCATGGCGGCGGCGGTGCGGCCGATGTCGGAAACGTGGCGCCGCACCGACGTCAGCGGCGGCCACAGCCGCGATGCCAACGGGCTGTCGTCGTAGCTGACGATCGACAACTGCTGCGGCACCGCGATGCCTGCACGCAATGCCACCTGGTACACGCCTGCGGCGATTTCGTCGTTGCCGGCGAAAATCGCACTGGGGCGTTGCTCGCCCATCAGCAGCCGTTCGGCGGCATGCACGCCGGACTCGAAGGTGTCGCCCGCTTCCAGCACGCGCTCGCCGGGCAGGGTCAGGCCGACCTGCGCCAGCCGATCAAGGAAACCATGCGTCCGTTCGCGCGCGGCACGCCGGTCACCCGGTCCGGCGATCACCGCAATGTCGCGGTGGCCAAGCGAAAGCAGGTAGCCCGCCGCAGCGGCAGCACCATCGCGGTCATGGGTGACCACGGCATGGTTCTCATCCTCCGAGGCATGCGCGTTGATGCGCACGTAGCGACAGTCGATGTCATCGAGCATCTGCGCCAGCGCAGCCGATTCGGACGCACGCGGCCCCAGGATCACGCCGTGCAGCTTCTGCTGCTGCACGAAACGGCGCACGCCCTGCGGGCATTCCGGATCCTGGCTGTCGCAGGGGTGCACCACCAGCTCATAGCCAGTGCCGCGCAGCGCGTCCAGCGCGCCGTGCTGCAGGTCGACAATGCATTGGGCACCCGGGTCGTCATACACCAGGCCGATCAGGAAGGAGCGGCGGAATGCCAGCCCGCGCGCGAGAGGATCGGGCACGTAACCGACCTCGCGCATCAACGCCTCGACCTTGTCGCGGGTGTCCTTGCGCACCAGCGGCGAGTTGTTGATGATTCTTGAAACCGTTTTCTTGGAAACTCCCGACAGTCGTGCGATGTCGTTGATCGTGGCAGCCTTGCCCTTCGATGCCGGCACCGCGGCATCGCTAATAGTTCGCACTGACATGTATAGAACCAGGTAAGTCGGAGAATTCTAGCCTTGCGCCCGTCGGGCGCGAAGTTGCGGAATGTCGCAGCGGATCTGAATCGTGTCGTGTTCGACAGGTTCTGCTGCGCAAGGTTCCATTGTGATCGCTCTACTGCGTCTGCATCTGAATCGTTCTTCCGCGCGTATTCACCTTGAATGTGGACGCGCCGCGCGCGAACGCCAACATTCCCTTAACCATGCTCCGCTACATTCGAGGCATGGACCTGCAGACTTCTCCGTTTCCGCCATTCCGCGGCCGCGACCGGTTGATCGCCGCAGTCGACGCGGCGATGAGCTCCGGTGATCCCGAGCGCATCACGACCGACCTGCAGCTGGCGCTGCAGGAAGCCATAACCGACAGCCGCATCGAGTTGCCCGAATGCGTGCATCGGCCGGTCAGCGATCATTACGCGCGACGTCCGCTGTACCACAGCCGCGAACACGGCTACAGCGTGATTGCCATGAGCTGGGGCCCAGGGCAGGGCACGCCGCTGCACGACCACGATGCCATGTGGTGTGTGGAGGGCGTGTGGTTGGGCGAGCTGGAGATCACCCGCTATGAGCTGCTGGAGTGCGCCGGCGAGCGCTGGCGCTTCCGCCGCCACGCCGCGCTGCGCGGGGGCTGCGGCAGTGCCGGCAGCCTGATCCCCCCGCATGAGTACCACACCCTGCGCAATGCCAGCGATGAGGCACTGGCGATCTCGGTACACGTGTACGAGGCGCAGATGGAGCGCTCGGCGGTGTTCGATCCGCTCGGTGGCGACTGGTACCAGCGCCGCATCCAGGCGCTGCAGGCCGACCCGGCCTGAATCCGGCGCGGTGCGGAGCAGGGCACCGTCGCGGTCCGCATGGCATCATGCGCCGCTGCGCTGCCGGCACCGGCAGCATCCGCGATGCCCTGGCGGGCAAGGAGCAAGACGATGTCCAGCGCTGATCCGCGCCTGCGCGCGCTGTTGAAGCTGGCACCGGTGATCCCGGTGTACACCCCCGAAGATGTGAATGAAGCGGTCGAAGTGGCCCAGGCGCTGTTCCGTGGCGGGCTGCCGGTGATCGAGGTGACCCTGCGCACGCCGCAGGCGCTGGATGCGATCAAGGCCATGGTCGAGGCCGTGCCGGACGCGGTGATCGGTGCCGGCACCGTACTCAACGCCGCGCAGATGCAGGCGGCGAAGCAGGCCGGTGCGCGTTTTGCCGTTTCCCCCGGTGCCACGCCGGCACTGTATGCGGCCGCGCGTGATGCCGACCTGCCGTACCTGCCCGGTGCTGCCACCGCTTCGGACCTGATCCAGGGCCTGGAGCACGGCGCGGACACCTTCAAGTTCTTCCCGGCCGTGCAGGCCGGCGGCGCCGCGCTGCTGGCCGCCTGGCACGGCCCGTTCGCCGATGTGCGCTTCTGCCCGACCGGCGGTATCAGCGCGCAGACCGCGCCGCAGTTCCTGCACCTGCCCAACGTGCTGTGCGTGGGCGGTTCGTGGCTGACCACCCCGGCGCTGCTGCAGACCCGCGACTGGGACGCCATCGAGCGCCTGGCCCGCGAGGCCTCGGTGCTGGCCAGCTGAACCTGCTTCGCGGATCTTCAAAGGTTTGATCGTGATCAAAGCGCCGGTCTCGCGCCGGCGTCATTCTGTGGGCAAGCGCACTACGGAGATCCGAACATGAATTCCACCATGAAGGCCGCTGTCGTGCGTGAGTTCGGCAAGCCACTGGTGATCGAGGAAGTCTCGGTACCGCGCCCGGGGGCGGGCGAGGTACTGGTCAAGATCGAGGCTTGTGGCGTCTGCCACACCGACCTGCACGCCGCCGAGGGCGACTGGCCGGTGAAACCGAACCCGCCGTTCATCCCCGGCCACGAGGGCGTGGGGCACGTCGTGGCCGTGGGAGGCGGGGTAGGGCACGTCAAGGAAGGCGACAGGGTCGGCATCCCCTGGTTGTACTCGGCGTGTGGTCATTGCGAACACTGCCTGGGTGGCTGGGAAACGCTGTGCGAGACGCAGCGCAACACCGGCTACTCGGTCAACGGCGGCTTCGCCGAGTACGCACTGGCCGATGCCAACTATGTCGGCCTGCTTCCGAAGGACGTGGGCTTCGTCGAGATCGCGCCAGTGCTGTGCGCCGGCGTGACCGTCTACAAGGGACTGAAGGTCACCGACACCAAGCCCGGTGACTGGGTGGCGATTTCCGGCATCGGTGGCCTGGGCCACATGGCCGTGCAGTACGCCCGCGCGATGGGCCTGAACGTGGCCGCGGTGGACGTGGACGACACCAAGCTGGCACTGGCCCGCCAGCTGGGCGCGCAGGTCACCGTCAACGCGCGCACCACCGACCCGGCCGCGTTCCTCAGGAAGGAAATCGGCGGCGCCCACGGTGCACTGGTCACCGCGGTATCGCCGAAGGCGTTCGAGCAGGCGCTGGGCATGGTGCGCCGTGGCGGCACTGTCTCGCTCAATGGCCTGCCGCCCGGCAACTTCCCGCTGGACATCTTCGGCATGGTGCTCAACGGCATCACCGTGCGCGGCTCGATCGTCGGTACCCGCCTGGACCTGCAGGAATCGCTGCAGTTCGCCGCCGACGGCAAGGTCGCGGCCACGGTCAGCACCGACCGCCTGGAAAACATCAACGACGTGTTCGCGCGCATGCATGCGGGCACCATCGAAGGCCGCGTGGTGCTCGACTTCGCTGCCTGACCGCCTGTGCATGGCCGCCGTCGCTCCGTCCCCCTCTCCCACGGACGCGGCGGCCATGCCGATTCATCGGTAGTGCCGGCCGCTGGCCGGCAACGCGGGCACTCTGTGGCCGCCGTACAATGCGCGCATGCCCGCCCTGCTCAAGACCCTGTTCCTGTCCATCGTCGCCCTGATCGGCGGCGTGCTGTCGCTTGCGCTGGTCAGCAGCGTCGCCAGCTGGCTGCCACCGTTGCTGGGCCTGTCGCCGGACAACAACAGCGTGCAGCTGGGCTGGGATCTCACCTTCAGCGTGCTCGGTGGCATCGCCGGGGTTTCCTTTGCCACCTATTACGCGCCCTGCTGGCCGCGATCGCACGGCTTCTCGATCTGGTCGCTGGTCGCGCTGGGCTGTGGCTACGCCATGTGGACGGCGGGTGCGGATTTCCCGTTCTGGTTCGTCATTTCACTGCTGGCGTCACTGCCGTTGCAACTGCTGGCCGGCTGGTGGTTCGGCCGTCGTCCCTCGCGCGATCCAAGGTGATGCCGCCCCTGTAGAGCCGAGCCCGTGCTCGGCTTTCATGCACATCGGCACAGGCAGCCGAGCATAGGCTCGGCTCTACAGGTCCATGCGCGGCAACGTCTGCTTCAGCCGCGCGATGCCGTGCCAAGGGTCCGCCTTCAGGCGCTTCGCGCGCGCCAGCGCCTTGCCCATCGAAAATGCGTCGGCGGCACTGATACGAGCCAGTTCATCCCAGCGCAGCGGTACTGCCACACCGGCGGAATCGCGCGCACGCAACGACCACGAGCACACACTGGTGGCACCCCGCGTATTGCGCAGCCAGTCGATGAAAATGACGCCACCACGCTTGGCCTTGCTCATTGTGGCCACGTAGCGGTCGGGCGCCCGTTGCGCCATCGCCCGGGCGAACGCCTCACAGAACGCCTTGGCCTGTTCCCAGTCGGCCTTGGGCCGCAGCGGCACCACCACATGCACGCCCTTGCCACCGGACAGCCGCACGAAACTCTTCAGGCCGACTTCCTGCAGGTGGTCACGGACATCACGCGCAGCGGCTTTCACCTCCGCCCAGCCCACCCCTTCACCGGGATCGAGATCGAACACCAGGCGATCCGGGTGCTCGGGATCGGCCACGGTCGCGCCCCACGGATGCAGCTCCAGTGTGTTCATCTGCACCAGTTGCAGCAGGCCCCGCACATCGTCGATGTAGACGTAGTCCTCGCGGCCGCTCTTCTGCTGCAGGGGCACCGCGTGCACGGCATCCCCCAGGCCGGGGCCATGGTGCTTCTGGAAGAAGCAGTCCTTGCCCACGCCATCCGGGCAGCGCAGCAGTGACAAGGGCCGCCCGGCAATTTCGGGCAGAATCCAGCGCGCCATGCGCTGGTAGTAGTCCGCCACGTCGCCCTTGCTGAGCTTCTGCCTTGGGAACACCACCCGCTCCGGATGGGTTATCTGGACCTCGCCCCCGGCTTCAGCACTCGATATGGCCACTCCCAGGTCCTCCTTCTGCTTGTCGATGCGCAGCCGCTTGAAACTGGCCTGGCGCAGCAGGCCTTCCTTGCCCCAGCCACGGAAGGCCACTTCCGCCACCGTCACCGGCTTCACCCAGCGAACGCTGGCGGCGCGGAACGGCACATGCGCCGGCAGCTGCAGCACAGGCGTCTTCACCGCCAACGGCTGCAGCGCCTTGTGCAGCGCGCGCAAGCTCTCGTCGTCGAAGCCGGTGCCGACCCGCCCCACATAGCGCAATCCGCCGTTGTCCGGCGTGGCGAGAAGCAGCGAGCCGAACCCTACCCGGGAGCCCTTCGGTGCCGTGTAGCCGACAATCGCGAACTCGTCGGTGTCTTCATGCTTCACCTTCACCCAGCTGCGTGCACGGGTGTTCACGTAGAGCGCATCCACCTGCTTGCTGACGATGCCTTCGAATCCCGCCTTCCCGCTGGCATCGAATACCTGCGGGCCATGGTCGATCACGTGCTCGCTGAAGGCCAGGGTTCCGGGCGTGGGTCCGATGAGATCCTTCAGCAGCGCCTTGCGCTCCAGCAGCGGTGAACGACTGATGTCCACGCCGGCCACACCCGGCAGATCGAACACGATGTAGCGCAACGGTTGCTTCGAACTCCCGTCGATCACGCGCTGCAGCGCGGCGAAGTCGCTGCGCCCCTGCTTGTCCAGCACCACCAGCTCGCCGTCCAGGCGCGCATCCCGCACCGGCAGTGCCTGCACGGCCTGTACCACCTCGGGGAAATCACCGGTCCAATCCAGGCCGTTGCGGGAGCGCAGCGTCACCTTGCCTTCGTGCAGATCGGCCAGCAGGCGATAGCCATCCCACTTGATCTCATGCAACCAGCGCTCGCCGTCCGGTGCATTGTCGCGATGATCGGTCAACTGTGGCTTGAAGGCGCGCGGGTAGGGCGTGTCACGCGCGCCATCCAGGTTCAGCGCTCGCGCATGCCAACGCGCATCGGCCTTGCGGGTCGCCGATCGTGCAGCCGGTGCGGCGCGCGTTGACTTGCCCACCGTGCGCTTGCTCACTGCGGATGTGCGTTTCGGCATGGGGGATTGGAGCAGATCATCTGCTTCGGCATCGCGCGCTTCCTCGTCGTCGCGTTTGATCAACAGCCACTGCACCTGGCGTCCCTTCATCGCTGTGCGCACCAGCTTCCAGCCGCCGGCCAGGCGTTGCCCATGCAGCACGAAGTCGATCTTTCCCGCTGCCAGTGCCTGCAGTGGATCGCCTTCGCAGGCCCATGTGCCGTGATCGAAGACCTCGACGTGGCCAGCGCCATAGTGGCCTTCGGGAATATCTCCTTCGAAGCCGGCGTAGGACAGCGGATGGTCTTCCACTTCCACGGCCAGCCGCTTGTCACCAACGCGAAGCGAAGGACCCTTCGGCACCGCCCAGCTTTTCAGCACACCGTCCATCTCAAGGCGGAAGTCATAGTGCCGCGAAGTGGCATGGTGCAGCTGTATGACAAAGATCGGCCGCCGCTTCGGGTTGCCGTGTGCGGGCGTGTCGTCAGGTTCCGGTGTCTGCCCGGCGCCACCGCCGAGCCGGCGCTTGCGCCGGTACTGGTGCAGCGACATGGCTCAGCCTGCCTTGCGCCGGGGTGCGGACTTCTTTGCAGCCTTCTTCGTTGTCTTCTTTGCGGCTTTCTTTACCGTCGGCTTTGCGGCTGCCTTGCGCGCCGCGGCCTTCTTTGCCGGCGTCCGCTTGTTCGCATCCAGGCTCTTCTGCAGCAGTGCCATGAAATCGACCACGTTGGTGCTGGCGTCCTCACGCGGTGCAGGTTCATCCTCCACCCGTGTGGTACCGCCCTTGGACTTGATACGCTTGTTCAGCACCTGCTGCAGGCGCTCGCGGAATTCGTCGTGGTACTGCGACGGATCCCAATCACCGGACATCGACTCGATCAACTGCTCGGCCATCGCCGTTTCCCTGCTGCTGATGCGGTAATCGGCGAGCTTTCCGGTGGGCAGTTTGTAATCTTCGGGATCCACCAGTTCCTGCGGATAGCGCAGGATCATCAGCACCAGCGCGTCCGCATGCGGCATCACCGCGCACAGGTATTCGCGGGTACGCACCACCACCCGGGCGATGCCCACCTTGCCGGTACTGCGCAATGTCTCGCGCAGCAGTACGTAGCCCTTTTCGGCCTTCTTGCCGGGCACCAGCAGGTAGGGTTTCTCGTAGTAGCGCGGGTCGATCTGCGCGGCATCCACGAACGATTCCACCTCCACCGCTTCGTGGCTTTCCGGTGCCGCAGACCGGATATCGCCTTCCTCCAGCACGACATAGCTGCCCTTGTCGTACTCATAGGCTTTGACGATGTCCTTCCATGGCACTTCCTCGCCGGTATCGGCGTTGACCCGCTCGAAGCGGATCGGCTTGCGGTCGCGGGAGTCGAGCATGCGGAACTGCAGATCGACCTTGCGTTCGCCTGACATCAGCGACACCGGCACGTTGAGCAGGCCAAACGACAGCGTGCCGGTCCAGATCGGGCGGGCCATGGGCGTACCTTTGGCGGGGCAGGGCATCCAGCTTCGGATGGGCGGTGTAAACCACCCGTGTCGATACCGTGCACGTGGGTTCTACGGAGAACGGCAGTGCCGGCTGCGGGCCGGCAGAGCTCGCGGCCTGAAGTTTCCTGAGGTTGCCGGCCAGCGGCCAGCACTACTGCAGCAACGGCCTCACCGCCACCGCAGGAATATGATCCAGCGCGCGCCAGGCGTCTTCCACCACCGGCCGTGCCTGCGACCAGCTCAACCGCGACTGCCCGCGCATCTGTTCCCAGTGTTCGGCCAGTTCCTCACAGGTATCCGCGGCGTCACCGCGCGGCCAGTCCGCAGCGTGGGTGGTCAATGCGAAGGCATAGACCGGGCATAGATCGCGCCAGTTGCGGTGGTTCTGCCCGCGACGCTCTTCGTAGTCGCTGAGCATGTACTGCAGGTAGTCCTGCGCCACCGCCTGCGGATCTTCATGGCGGCGCGTGCGGCGTTGTGCGGTGCGCTGGCCGAGCGGATCGAGCAGGGCGTTGAACACGGACGGTGCGGGTCGTTCAAGACGGGGCATGACCGGCTCCTGCAGCGGGGGCGGGTGGGCAGGAATACGCGCGGTGCCGTTACCGGGGGGTGAGCGAGATGTTCATGACGCCGGGTTCGCGGCGGCTTTACCTGTGGCGCGGTGTAGTGGGAGCCCCGAGCGCAGGTAGCCAGACCATGAGCCGAGAGAATTCCCGAGACCCGTTGCGGGAAAACCACCCGCCCATTCCCGGTGAACAGCGCGGCAAGCGCGATGCCGACAATGCCGACTACCGCGGCACCGGCGCACCTTTCTACGACGCCGAGCACGGTGGCGACCATCTGCCGGTGAAGCACGAGGCTGAACAGGCCGCCCAGGACCGCAAGGATGGCGGCGACCGCCATCGCGGCGGCCAGGAAAGCCCGCTCAAGCGTCGCGAACGCAAGCAGCGCGCCAGCGACAACCAGGACGAGGCGCTGGAGGAGACCTTCCCGGCCAGCGACCCGACCTCGCCGTTCGTACCAGCCAAGGCGCCCGACTGACGGGTAGTGCCGGCCCCTGGCCGGCAACCCCCTGACGCCCTGCGCGGCGCGATGCCGGCCAGGGCCCCCGATTTACGGGTAGTGCCGGCCGCTGGCCGGCAACCTCCTGACGTCGTGCACGGCGCGATGCCGGCCAGCGGCCGGCACTACCCCTTTCAGCGCCACGACCATTGCAGGCCGACGTTGGCTCGCCGTCCCGGTCCCGGTTCGTAGAAGCGCCCGTTGCCGTCGTTGACGATCACCGAGCCGATGTAGGCCTGGTCCAGCACGTTCTCCAGCCGGGCGAAGGCGCGCAGCTCGCCACCTGGCAGTGTCCAGAAACGACCGGCCTCCAGGTTCAGCAACGCGTAGCCCGGCGCCCGCTCCGTGGCCACGTCGTTGACCAGGGTATCGGTGCTGGCGGCGGCCTCCAGCGCCCACTGCCAGTCGGCCGGGGTCCACTGCAGCCGGGCAAGCGCCTGCTGGCGCGGTACCCCGGGCAGGCGGCTGCCGGCGGAAACCCAGGTGTTCGAGGTCAGGTACGGCGCACGCACCTGCGCCTGCAGCCAGGTCCAGGCCACCTGCAGTTCCAACTGTTCTGCCAACGGCTGCCGGTAGCGCAGTTCCACGCCCTGGCGGCGGGTGCGGCCGATGTTGCGATAGGTGCTGCGTCCGCCGATGTTGCTGGCAACTGCCAACTCATCGTCGGTATCTGCGCGGAACAGGCTGATATCGAGCTGGGTTCCGTCCTGTGCATGCCATTTGCTGCCCACCTCCAGGCTGCGGCTGCGCGCCGCCGCCAGATCCAGCGCCAGTCCCGCCTGCCCGTCGGCGCGATACCCCAGCTCGTTGAAGGTGGGCGTCTCGAAGCCACGGCCCACCGCCGCGTGCAGTCGCCACTGCGGGCTGGCCTCGAAGCTGATTCCGGCCACCGGCGTGGTGGCCTGGTAGCGGCGGTGGCCGCTGTCGTCCGGGTTGCGGACGGTGATGTAGCGATCGTCGGATTCGAAGCGCACGGCGCTGTGACGCACGCCAGCCAGCAGTGACCAGCGTGGACTCCACTGCCACCACGCCTGGGCGAACTGATCGACGTTCTGCACGGTGTCGATCTGGTCTCTGCGCAGCCGCCCACGCACGCCGAGAGCGCTGCCGATGAAGTTCTCGTAGCCGGTGCGATGCTGGCGCTGGCGGTCGGCGCTGAGCCCGGCCACCAGATCCAGCGGTCGGCCGGCGAGGTCGCCGCGCCAGCCCCAGCGCGCGTCCAGCCCGCCATAGCCGCCCTCCAGGTCGATCACCCCGCCGGCATGCAACGGGCTGTTGGTCTGAGCTGCCGGCGGGATCGGCAGGTACTGGCGTACCGCGCGCTGGCCGGCATAGCCCATCAGCTGCCAACGCTGCGCCCCGGTTTCACGGGTCCAGCGCAGGCCGGCCTGCTGCTGGCGCACCGATTTGCGGGTGTTGTACTGGTGCGCCACGGCGGTGGCCTGGCGCGGATCGGCCGCCACCTGGGTACGGCTCAGGCCCAGCGGGTCCTGCGCATCGGGGGCATCGAAGGCATTGAGCAGCAGCTCCAGCCGCCCCCCGCCGAGATCGCCACCGATACGCGCAGCGAGCGATTCGCGGCGGGCACGGCTGTGGTCGCGCCAGCCCTCAGTGCGGAAGTGATTGGCGGCGATGTTGTAATCCAGAACACGGCCGGCACCCTTCAGTTGCGCGCCGACGCTGAGCGTGTTGTCGGCACCCGCGTTCACGCGCAACCGCCACGGGTCGCCGGCCTGGCCCTGTGCGCTCCAGACCTGCAGCACGCCGCCGGAGGAATTGCCGTACAGCGCCGAGAACGGCCCGCGCAGCACGTCGATCCGTTCGGCACCGAGCAGGCTGGCATGCGACAGCTGGCCCTGTCCGTCGGGCATGGTCGCCGGCACCCCGTCGATCAACACCCGCACCCCACGCACACCGAAGGTCGAGCGCGCACCAAAACCACGGATCGACAGCTGGGTGTCCTGCGCGAAGTTCTGGCGATCACGGGCGACCAGGCCCGGGACCCCGGCCAACGCCTCGGACAGCTGTGCGCCGGCGCCGGGACGCGCGGCGTCGATCCAGACCGTGTCCTGGCTGGCCGGCAGCGCGAACGGGTCGATGCCGGGCACGCGTGCGGCCTGCACCTGCACGCTGGGCAGGGCGGTCGGCGCGGGCCCGGCCACGGCCGCCCAGGGCGACAGCAGCAGGATGGACAACGGCAGGCAATGGCGACGTGCGGCGGGATTCATGATTCAGGTTGATGGATCAGGCGGCAACGCACGCCATGGTACGGGGCCACGCATGACGATGGCGGCGGCCAGCCCCGGCAGGCTTTGTTACGATGGGCTGTTTCCGGCTGCAAGGCCGCAGACCGCGTAGCGCACTTCCTCCCCCTTTCCGTCTACCGAACGAGTACCGCCGTGTCCTTCTTTGCAAACGTGGAACTGGTCCCAGGCGACCCGATCCTGGGCCTGACCGAGGCGTACAACGCCGACAGCCGCCCGACCAAGGTCAACCTGGGTGTGGGCATCTACTACGACGAGAGCGGCCGCATCCCGCTGCTGCGCGCCGTCAAGCAGATCGAGCATCAGCTTGCCGCTGACGCCAAACCGCGCGGCTACCTGCCGATCGATGGCCTGCCGGCATACACGCAGGCCACGCGAGAGCTGGTATTCGGCAAGGACTCGCCGCTGCTGGCCGCCGGCCGCGTCACCACCGCACAGACCGTCGGTGGCAGCGGTGCGCTGCGCGTCGGCGCCGACGTGCTGAAGAAGCTGCTGCCGCACGCCACCGTGGCGCTGAGCAACCCGAGCTGGGAGAACCACCGTGCGGTATTCAGCGCGGCCGGTTTCGAGGTGCTGGATTACACCTATTTCGACCCGGCCAGCCATGGCGTCGACTTCAACGGCATGCTGGCCGACCTCGGCAAGCTGGAAGCCGGCACCGTAGTGCTGCTGCACGCCTGCTGCCACAACCCCACCGGTGCCGACCTCACGGTCAGCCAGTGGAAGCAGGTCGCGCAGCTGCTGAAGGACAAGCAGCTGTTCCCCTTCATCGACATGGCCTACCAGGGCTTCGACAAGGGCATCGAGCAGGATGGCGCCGCCGTGCGCATCATCGCCGAAGCCGGCATCGACAGCTTCATCGTCGCCAACTCGTACTCCAAGTCGTTCTCGCTGTATGGCGAGCGCGTGGGTGCGTTGTCGATGGTGGCGCCGACCGCTGCTGACGCCAAGGCCGTGCAGTCGCAGGTCAAGCGCGTGATCCGCACCATCTACTCCAGCCCGTCCACCCACGGTGCTGCGCTGGTGGCCGGCGTGCTGACCAATCCGGAACTGCGCGCGATGTGGGAGCAGGAGCTGACCGAGATGCGCGAGCGCATCCACGCCCTGCGCCAGGGCCTGGTCGAAAAGCTGGCCGCTGCCGGTGCGCCGCAGTTCGGCTTCATCAACGAACAGGCCGGCATGTTCTCCTACTCGGGCCTGAGCCGTGAGCAGGTCGAACGCCTGCGCGACGAGTTCGGCATCTACGCCGTCGGCACCGGCCGCATCTGCGTGGCCGCGCTGAACCAGAACAACCTGGAATACGTCGCCAAGGCCGTGGCCACCGTCGCCAAGGGCTGAAACAAGGCTGCAGTGGTTTGACAACAAAGGCGCCGAAAGGCGCCTTTGTTTTTGCTTCTGCTTTGCCTCTGCCTTTGCCACACCCTCCGCGCTCGCGGCGAACCCTGAAGCGCAGGGCGAGGTACACCGTGGCCAGGACCGTGAGGCGCATGGATGCGCCGACCGAGCCCCCATGGATGGGTTTACGGCGTGTCCTGGCCACGGTGTACCTCGCCCTGTGCCTCCATGAAGGAAGGCGCCACGAGCACAACGCATCTGGAAACGATTACGCCTTCCCGCGCTCACGCACGCCCCCGCCAGACGGGCGACAATAGGCGTTTTCCCGCTGCCGAGACCTGCCCGCCCATGTCCCGTACTTCATTGACCCGCTTCCTGATCCAGGAACAGCACGCCGGCCGCATCAACGCCGACCTGCGCCAGCTGATCGCGGTCGTCGCCCGCGCCTGCACCAGCATCTCCATCGCCGTCAGCAAGGGCGCCCTCGGTGGCGTGCTCGGCGACGCCGGCACCGGCAACGTGCAGGGCGAAGCGCAGAAGAAGCTGGACGTCATCAGCAACGAGATCCTGCTCGAAGCCAATGCCTGGGGTGGCCACCTTGCCGCCTGCGCCTCGGAGGAAATGGACCACAGCCAGCCGGTGCCGGACATCTATCCGCGCGGTGATTTCCTGCTGCTGTTCGACCCCCTCGATGGCAGCTCCAACATCGACGTCAACGTCTCCGTCGGCACCATCTTCTCGGTGCTGCGCTGCCCGACCAACGTCGAGCTGCCGGGCGATGACGCCTTCCTGCAGCCGGGCAGCAAGCAGATCGCCGCTGGCTACTGCATCTACGGGCCCAGCACCCAGCTGGTGCTGACCGTCGGCCACGGCACGCACGCCTTCACTCTGGACCGCGAGAAGGGCGAGTTCGTGCTGACCACGGAGAACATGCAGATTCCGGCGGCCACCCAGGAATTCGCCATCAACATGTCCAACCAGCGTCACTGGGAAGCGCCGATGCAGGCCTACGTCAGTGATCTGCTGGCCGGCAAGGAAGGCGCGCGCGGCAAGAACTTCAACATGCGCTGGATCGCCAGCATGGTGGCCGACGTGCATCGCATCCTGACCCGCGGCGGCATCTTCATCTACCCGTGGGACAAGAAGGATCCGTCCAAGGCCGGCAAGCTGCGCCTGATGTACGAAGCCAACCCGATGGGCCTGCTGGTCGAACAGGCCGGCGGCGCCGCCTGGACCGGCCGCGAGCGCATCCTCGACATCCAGCCTGACCAGCTGCACCAGCGCGTGCCGGTGTTCCTGGGTTCGCGCGAGGAAGTGGCCGAAGCGGTGCGTTACCACCACGCGCACGACGAAGCGAAGGGCTGACGGCTCAACGCCTGACGGCGGTCATGGCAGTTCGATGACATGACCGCAGGGTGACACCGCGGGCGGCAAACGGCACCATCAAGCCGTTGCCGCCAAAGGAATGCACGCATGCACGAGCAGGGCCCGGTCGATTTCATCGAGATCATCCACAACGCCGTCCCCAGTGAGGTCTGCGCGGGCATCGTCGAGCGCATGCGTGCCACGCGTGGCCTGCTGCCCGGTGCGGTGGGCAGTGGCGTGTTCCCGGAACTCAAGCACAGCAAGGATCTGCGCATCAGTGGCCTGGACGGCTGGCAGGATGTTGATCAGCAGCTGCAGATTGCGGTGTTCAACGGCCTGCTGACTTATCTACGCCGTTATCCACAGGCGTTGATTGCCCCGCTGATGTTGCAGATCCAGGACAGCAATGGCCAACCGCGACGCCTGTCTGCCGAGGACTTCCCCGACATGCCGCAACAGCAGCTGGCCGACCTGGCCCGCACCTGCCTGCGTCCGGGCGCGATCAACCTGCAGTGGTATGCCGCAGGCGAGGGTGGCTACCCGTACTGGCACTGCGAGCTGTACCCGAAGGATGCGCAGGCCGAGACCCTGCACCGGCACGTGCTGTGGACGCTGTACCTCAATGACGACTTCGACGAAGGCGAAACCGAGTTCCTGTTCCAGGGGCGGAAGATCGCGCCGCGCACCGGTAGCCTGCTGATTGCGCCGACGGCGTTCACCCACACCCATCGCGGCAATCGGCCACAGGGTGGCGACAAGTTCATCGCCACCAGCTGGATCCTGTTCCAGAGTGCGCAGAAGTTGTTTGGCGGGTGATCCCGAGCTGCTCGTCGGCCTTGATGTAGAGTCGAACCATGCTCGATTGATGGCCTCAGAACAACGACCCCTGCGGCGAATCCTTCTTCGGCGGCAGCGGCTTCTGGAACCGGCTGCAATCCAGCTTCGGCCAATGGCTGTTCTGCGCATTGAATCCCAACCGCTTGCGCGCCAGCTTGAAGCGGTTGTTCAGCAGATCGGCATACACACCCTGGCCGCGCATGCGGGTGCCGAACTGGCTGTCGTAGTCCTTGCCACCACGCAGCTGCTGGATGGTACTCATCACGTGCGCGGCGCGATCGGGATGATGGGTATCGAGCCAGTCGCGGAACAGTGGCGCCACTTCCAGCGGCAGGCGCAGCAGCACGTAGCCTGCGGTACTGGCGCCGGCATCGTGCGCAGCCTCCAGCACCGCTTCAAGTTCGCTGTCGTTGATCCACGGAATCACCGGCGCCAGCATGACTCCCACCGGGATACCCGCGTCATGCAGGCGCTTCATCGCGCGCAACCGTGCATGGGGTGCTGATGCGCGCGGTTCCAGCTTCGCGGAAAGATGCGGGTCCAGCGAGGTCACCGAGAAATGCACACTGACCAGGTTCTCCGCCGCCAGCGGCGCGAGCAGATCGATGTCGCGCTCGACCAGTGCGTTCTTGGTGATCAGCGAGAAAGGATGCCTGGTTTCCAGCATCACTTCGATCAGCTGGCGGGTCAGCTTGAACTTGCGCTCGATCGGCTGATACGCATCGGTGTTGATGCCCAGCGCGATCGGCTGCGGCACGTAACCGGGTTTCGACAGTTCCTTGCGCAGCAGATGAGGCGCATTGGTCTTGGCGAACAGCTTGGTCTCGAAGTCCAGGCCAGGCGACAGGTTCAGATAGGCATGGGAAGGGCGCGCGAAGCAGTAGGAACACCCATGCTCACAACCGCGATACGGATTCACCGACTGGCTGAAGCCGACGTCTGGCGAAGTGTTGCGGGTGATGATGCTGCGCGCGGTCTCGGCGCGCACCTCGGTGCGCAGGCGCGGCGCGAGGAACTCCTCGCTCTCATCGACCGCCCAGCCGTCGTCCACCGCCTCGCTGACGGTGCTTTCGAAGCGCCCAGCAAGGTGGGACGTGGAACCTCGGCCCTTGATCGCAATACCCATTGCGGCAGGGTACGTCGCCGCCGTCTCAATGGCTGCGACGGCTGTCTGAAGGGTTCAGGGCAAGTCTGAGCCGAGCGTGGGTTCGGCTCTACAGTGGATACAGTGGATACGGATCCTTGTAGAGCCGAGCCTACGCTCGGCTGCAATGCATCAAAGCAGCGCCAAGTACCCGCGCACGGTGGCATCCAGCCCGTCATACAGTGCCTCGCCGATCAGCGCGTGGCCGATCGACACCTCCAGCACGTCCGGCACCTGGGCCAGGAAGTCGCGGAGGTTGTCCTGTGACAGGTCATGGCCGGCATTCACTCCCAGCCCCACTGCATGCGCCCGCCGCGCCGCAGTGGCGAACAGTTCGAGCATTGCCGCAGCGTCGCCCGCCGCATGCGCCTCTGCGTAGGGGCCGGTGTACAGCTCGATGCGGTCGGCACCGACCTCGGCGGCCTGCTCCAGCAACGGGTTGCCCGCATCAACGAACAGGCTGACCCGGCAGCCCATCGCCTTCAGTTCCGCAATCAACGGGCGCAAGCGCTCGGCGTCGCGTTCGAAGTCGAAACCGTGGTCGGAGGTGATCTGGCCATCGCCGTCGGGCACCAGGGTGGCCTGCGCCGGACGGGTCTGTTCGCACAGCGGCAGCAGCCCCGGGTACCCCTCGCGCGGCGGCGCAAATGGATTGCCCTCGATGTTGAATTCCACGCCACGCGCGCGGGTCAACGTGGACAGGGCCAGCACGTCCTCGGCGGTGATGTGGCGGCGGTCCGGCCGCGGATGCACGGTGATGCCATGCGCGCCGGCATCCAGGCAGGCCTGGGCGGCGCGCACCACGTCCGGTTCGGCACCGCCGCGCGAATTGCGCAGGACGGCGATCTTGTTGACGTTGACGCTGAGCTGGGTCATGGAACGGAACTACTTGGAAAGAGGGGACGGATCGTTGTCGTTGGCGTCATCGTTGCGGCGCGCCTGGGCCTGCTCGCGCAGGCGGCGCAGTTCCTCGGCATCGATCAGGGTGGCCGGGTCGCGCTGCAGGTCGCCGAAACGGGCCACGTAACGACCGCGTACCCAGGCCAGCAGGAAGGCGAGCGCAGCCAGCAGGCACAGGGTCATCAACCCTGCGCTTGGGGTCTTCAGCGCGAAGGCAAAGCAGCCCAGCGCCAGCAGCAGGTACAACCAGTACATAGTCGGGCTCCCCGGATGATCGCCGCAGTGTAGCGCTGCGTCAGAGCAGCGGCGAGGCCAGCCGGGCGAAGGCCTCGGGCAGGCGGTGCAGCCACAGCGAGCGCCCGGCCTGGTCATGCACCCGCGTGGCGCGATCGAATTCACCCTGCAGCAGCTCGGCCAGGGCTGCCACGCGGTCCCGGTCGCTGATCATCATCGACAGCTCGAAGTTCAGGCGGAAGCTGCGGTGGTCGAAGTTGGCACTGCCGACAATGCAGACGTCGTCGTCGGCGATGAACGCCTTGGTGTGCAGCATGCGCGGGCCGTACTCGTAGATCTTCACGCCGGCATGCAACAGCTCGTCGAAGTACGAGCGCGCGGCCTGGGTGACGAACCACGAATCGCTCATTTTCGGTACCAGCAGGCGCACGTCCAGGCCGCCCAGCGCGGCCGAAGTCAGCGCCATCCGCGCCGCTTCACCCGGCACGAAATAGGGCGTCACCAGCCACACCCGCTCGTGCGCTTCCTGGATGGCGGCGACGTGCAGCCGGTGGATCGTCTCCCAGCCCGAATCCGGGCCGGAGACCAGTACCTGCGCGTTGATCGCGCCATCCCCGCGCAGCGGCATATCGGCCGGCCACAAGCGGGCGATATCCATCCGCGAGGGTTCCTGGCCACTGGCGTAGAGCCAGTCCTCGGCGAACACCAGCTGCAGACTGCGCACCACATGACCGCGGATGCGCATGTGCAGGTCGCGATAGGCGTCGGGCCTGCGGCTTTCGTCTTCCTCGTCGGTGATGTTGATGCCGCCAGTGAAGGCCAGGCGGCCATCGACAATCACCAGCTTGCGGTGCGTGCGCAGGTTCAGCCACGGGCGCTTGAACGGTTTCAGCAGCTGCCGTGGGTGGAACCAGATCGCTTCACCGCCAGCCTCGAGCAGGGGCTGCAGGAAACGGCGGGGCAGGGCGGAGGAGCCCACCGCATCCAGCAGCAGGCGCACCTGCACACCGGCACGTGCGCGCTCGACCAGGGCATCGCGCAGGGCGGTGCCTGCGTGATCCGGATTGAAGATGTAGTACTCCAGATGGATGTGATCGTGCGCCTGTGCAACGGCCTCCAGCAAGGCCGCGTAGGTCGCCGCACCGTCCACCAGCCAGGTCACTTCGGTGGCACTGCTTGGGGCCAGTCCGGTCGTGGCCTGGGCCACCTTGGCCAGTTCGGTGCAGTCCGAATCAGGCGGGCAGACATCGCTGTAGTGCTCCATGCCCGAGCGTGCACGGCCACGACGCAGCCGTTGCCGCTTCACCTTCTGCGGGCCCAGCAGGTAGTAGATGAAGAGCCCGAGATAGGGGAGCAGTGCCAACGAAAGGATCCAGCTCAGCGTGGCCACCGGCTCGCGCTTCTGCAGCATGATCCAGCCCGCCAGCGCGAACAGGTACAGCAGGTAAGCCACCGCCATGATCGTGCCGAGGTGGGCGATACCGTCGAGCCAATGGCGCAGGGAATCGAAGAGGGCAAGCATGCGCCGATCATAGCGGGCGCGTGCTCCCTGATGGGGTCAGATCCCTTTTCCTGCCAAAAAGGGATCTGACCCCGACTGCATCCCACAAACAAAAAAAAACGCCCCTGTCTCCAGGGGCGTCTGCAGTCGCGTCATGACTGTTGTGTTGCGGTGTCGCGTTTACTGCTGCACAAAACCGATCTTCTTCATCTGAGCGTTCTTCGCGGCGGCCAGAACCTTGGCCATCACGTCGTACTCGGAATCCGGGCTGGCGTCGATGCGCAGTTCCGGCTGGTTGGTCGGGTCACGCTGGACCTCCTGCTCCATCCGCTGCTGCAGCTCGCTGGTATTGATCGGGCTGTTGTTCCACGAGACCTGGTTGCTGGCGTCGATCTTCAGTTCGATCGGCGGCGGCGGTTCGACCAGCTGCGGCGGTGGGTTGAGCACGCGCTGCGGCAGGTCCACGGCGATCGGGTACGTCATGATCGGCGCGGTCACGATGAAGATGATCAGCAGAACCAGCATCACGTCCACGAGGGGCGTGACGTTGATGTCTGCCATGGGGCCCTTGCCACCACCACTACTGAATGCCATGGCTTATTGCCCCTTTTCTTTGGTCGCAACGAAGCCGACGTCCAGCATGCCCTGTTCCTGCGCGACCTTGGTCAGGTCGTTGATGACGCGCATCTTGGTGGTGCGGTCACCACGCAGGTTCAGCGGCGGCTGCGGGGTCTGCTGTGCGGCGGTCGCCAAGCGGGACTCGAGAGTCTGCTTGTTGATTTCTTCGTCGTTCCAGTAGATCGAGCCGTCTTCCTTGACTGCCAGCGTGATCGGGTTGGGACGCTTTTCAGCATCTTCCGGCTTCTGGATCAGGTTGGCTTCCGGCAGATCCACCTTGACCTTGTGGGACATCAGGGGCGCCGTGATGATGAAGATGATCAGCAGCACCAGCATCACGTCCACGAGGGGCGTAACGTTGATGTCGGCCATGGGGCCGCCGCTGTTACCACTACTGAAAGCCATAACGGGCTCCGTCTAGATCTTGGTGACTACTTACTTCGTCGCTGGGTGACGCGCGCCGCAATTAGCGGACGCGCGAACCGGTGGCGAAGAAGTCGTGCAGGTCGTGCGCGAAGGTATCGAACTTGCTGATGGTCGCGCTGTTGATCTTGCTGAAGAAGTTGAAGGCGAACACGGCCGGGATTGCGACGAACAGACCGATCGCGGTCATGATCAGCGCTTCACCCACCGGGCCGGCAACGGCGTCGATCGAAGCGGAGCCGGTGGCACCGATCTTGATCAGCGCGCCGTAGATGCCCCACACGGTACCCAGCAGACCGACGAACGGAGCGGTCGCGCCGACGGTGGCCAGCAGGGTCATGCCCGACTGCAGCTTGTTGCTTTCGCGGGTGACGGCCTGACGCAGAGCGCGGTCGACGAACTCCGAACGGCTCAGGTTCTCACCGACGCCGCCGGTAGCACCGCCTTCAGCGCGCTGGTGGTGGGCAGCTGCCTGGGCAGCGTCCAGGGCGATCTTCGAGAACGGCTCCGAAGCCGGCTGCTCTTCCATCGCACGGATGGCGTCCTGCGCGTTCGGGGTGTCCCAGAACAGGCTGACGACGCGATCAGCGGCGCTCTTCAGGCGGGTGGCACGGAAGATGTTGATGACGGTCCAGTACCAGGACATGGCCGACATGGCGATCAGGGTCAGCAGCACGACCCAGGAAACCGCGAAATCACCCGGCTTGGTGGTCATTTCGTGGATCAGGTGCTCGAAGCCCATCTGCGACAGGGCGTTGGACGGATTGCCCCCGGCAGCAGCGGCGATGAAAATTTCCTGCAGCATGACGCTTACCTTTGTTGTGTGTGGTGATAAAGGGTGTAGCTAAGCTAAACAATCGAACCGGGAGCGGGGGTGGCCAGGCGACCACCCGGGCGCATCAGTTCAGCGCAAAGTTGACCGGGACGCGAACGCGACCTGCCGTCTTCTTACCGCCTGCTTCAGCGGCGTTGAAGCGCCACTTGCGAGCCGCTTCCATCGCAGCACGGTCCAGGTCGCGGTTACGGCTGGACTTTTCCACCGTGACATTGGTGACGTTGCCGCTGGCATCGACATCAATGATCAGGATCACTTCGCCCTGGATACCTGCGCGGAAGGCTGCCGGCGGGTAGCGCGGCGGATTCATGGCCTTCGACGAGATGTCCACGCTGGCCTCGATCGAGGTCGGCGGTGCCGGCGGCGCCGGAGGCGACGGCGGGGTGACGATATCGTTCGGACGCGGCTCCGGCACGTCGACAACCGGCGCCTGCGGCGGCGGCGGTACGGGCGACGGCTTCGGCGGCGACAGATTCTTCACCGGCGGTGGCGGAGTATCCTGCGGCGGCGGCGGCGGCGGCGGCGGTGGGGGCGGCGGCGGCGCGTCGACGATGGTCACCATGACGTTGCGCTCCTTCTCCGCGACGGCCTTGGGAGCCACGGCGGGAATCAGGAGCATCATGAAGGCGGCCAGATGCAGGGCAATTACAAACGCGATGCCGACGATGCGAGGCCAGCTCAGCCCCTTGTCATCGGGTTGTTCGTACCGGTGAACGACTAGTTGTTCCGTCATGCGCCAAGAGCTCAATAGTGGGGCCGGAATCCCGGGGGCGGGATCCCTGATCAGCGGTGCATGACACCGCAGGAACCTCCAAGCTTATACCAATCCTGAGCGCCTGCGCATCAACTGAGCAGGCATTCAGGCGTTATTCCTACTTACTTCAGGTTGATGATTTTTTTGGCATCAGCCTGGTTCTTCACGCCCTTCGCCAGCGCCTGCTGGGCGGCCTGCTTGGCCTCGGGGACGCGACCTTCGGCATGCAGGACGCGTGCCAGGTTCAGGTAGGTCTCACCGTCCTTGGAGAGCGGGGCGGCCTTCTGCCACGCATCGATCGCCTGCGGCACCTGGTCGGAGTAGTAGTAGGACTGGGCCAGCGCCAGGTAGACCTGGTAATCCGGCTTCAGGATGCCCTTCTGCAACCCTTCGTTGATGACCGCGATGACGTCCTTTTCCTTGTTCTCGGTGTTGGCATAGATCGAGTACAGCTGCTTGTACTCGCGCTCTTCGGTGAGCTGGCCGCTGCTGCGCAGCTTGTCCATCACCGCGGCGGCCTTCGGCATCTGGTCAGCCTGCATGTACATGTTGGCCAGATTCAGCTGGGCCTTCTTGTCCGACGGGTTCTTGGCCGCCAGCGCTTCTGCGGCCTGCACGGCCTCACCGGTCTGGCCGGCTTCGGAAAGGGCCGCCATCAGCAGCTGGTTCCAGTTGTCCTTCGGCTCGGCAGCGCCCGCGATGGCCTGCTTCAGCACCGGGATCGCTTCCTGGTAGCGCTCCAGCTGGTACAGCGCCTGGCCCTTGGCAATCAGCTCTTCCGGCTTGGTCGACTTGCTCTCGGCGAAGTACTTGTCCAGGGTGGCCAGGCCTTCGGCAGTCTGGTCTTCCTGCAGCTGCAGCTGGCCCAGCATCAGCATCGACTGGAAGTGGCCGTTGTTGTCCAGGCCGTTGAACTGGATGACCTGCTTCAGGTAGGCGATGGCGGCCGGGGTATCGTCGGTCTGGTAGGCGGCCTGCGAGGCCAGCTGCGCGGCCAGCGACTTGTCGTACTCGTTGGAGGCGCTGTCAGCCAGGATCGCGTCAGCCTGCGTGCGCGTCTCCGGGAACTTTTCCTTGTTGTAGCTGTCGATCATTTTCTGCAGCTTGCTGCCCATCTTGGCCGAGGCCTTGACGGTCGGCTCCTGGCGGGTCGCATTCGGGTACAGCGGTTCGGCCTTGGCCTGCTTGCTGCTGCCGCCGCGGCTGCCACGGTCGGAGGAACGCGAGGACTGCGCGAAGGCATCGGTGACCACGGCGCCGGTCAGGGCGGTCGCGACGAGGACGGAAAGCACAGCTTTGTGGTTACGGAAAATCATCGTTCACCTCGATCGAACCGCCGGATAGCGGCAAAGTCGGACTGTCAGAAAAATCTGAGCCGCCAAACGTATCAGAAACAGATGGCGTGAGAAATCGTTTTATGTGCTGCAATACAGCATAGAACTGCGCACTCATCCGCACTTTGGCCGCAGCCCGGCCGCCTGCGCCTGCTGATAGACCGGCGCCAGGCCCGGTGCGTCACGTCGCAGCTCCTGGATCCGGTTGGCCGGATCGGGGTGGGTGGACAGCCATTGCGGGCTTCGACCGCCGCTGGCGGCCATCATGTTCTGCCACAGATCCACCGCCTGGGCCGGGTTGAAACCGGCTTGGGCCATCAGTCGCTGGCCGATCACATCCGCCTCGCTTTCCTGGGTCCGCGAGCCGGGCAACAGGAAGGCCGCCTGCGCGCCCATGCCGCCCAACTGGTTGACCGTACTGGCGGCACCATCGCCATAGGCGGCACCGGCCAGCGCGCCCAGCACGGCCAGGCCGGTCTGCGCGCCCATCTGCCGGGTAATGCGTTCCTCGTGGTGACGCGCGATCACGTGGCCGATCTCATGACCGATCACGGCAGCCAACTGGTCCTGATTCCTGGCAACGGTGAAGATGCCGGTGTTCACGCCCACTTTGCCGCCGGGCAGGGCAAAGGCGTTGGGTTCCTTGTCGACGAATACGGCAGTCTCCCACCGTACGCCACGGTACTGAGGCGGCAGCTGTGCGACCAGCGCATTGACCACGCACTGCACGTAGCCGTTCTGGCGGCCATCGGTGCTGATCTTCTCTTTCTGCTTGGTCTCGGCAAACGCCTGCGCACCGAGCTGGTCAAGCTGTGCCTGCGACACGCCGCCCACCATCTGCCGTCGTCCGGTTGGCGAGGTGGTGGTCGCACAGGCACTGACCACGGTGGTGATGACTAGAGCCAGCAGCAGTTGTTTCATGGGTCCGCCCCCGTGTTCATGTGCGCAGTGTGTAGCGTACCTGCTTAATCTTTCGTCAAGCGGGCACGGCGTTACGTTGACCCCAGGAACACCATTGCGGCGAGCGCGACCGCGTTGTTCAGCGCATGCGCGGCAATCGCCGCCCACAGGGTGCCGGTGCGGCGGTACAGCCAGCAGAAGGCGGCGCCCATGCCACCGTACACCAGCCACAGCTGCGCCATGCCCAGCAGCGAGTTCTTGCTGACACCGGGCACTTCATGGACCAGGGCGAACGCCAGGCTGCTGAGGATCAGGCCCAGCCAGGGGCGGCCGGCCAGCCACAGGCGCCCGAACAGGACGCGGCGGAACAGCAGCTCTTCGTAGGCGGGGGCGAGGACGACCGCAAACAGCACCAGGAACAGCGGGAAGCGAGCGATTGCGCTCTGCATCAGTTCCACGTTGGTGGGCACCGGCTCGATGCCGAACTGCTTGGAAAGGAAGGCGATGCCGTTGCTGCCGAGCACGATCAGCGTGGCCACCAGCAGGGTCCAGCCCCAGGTGGACGGCCGCAGCAACGCCTGTCGCGACGCCATGCGTTCGCCGGCGTTTGCCGGGCGTCGCCAGAAGTACAGCAGCAGCGCGGCGCCACCGGTGGCGATCAGGGCCATCAGGATCTGCGCCAGGGCACCGGGCTGGCCCACTGCCGCGCCGACGGCGTCAGGTGTCAGTCCGCCGCCATTGGCCTCGGCGTTGGCGCGGCTGACCACGATTGCACGGTAGAAGCCCCAGAACAGGCCGGTGACCATGCTCAGGCCGACCAGGGTAACGGCGGCGATGCCCAGGTCGATGAAGAAGCCTGCCAACGGTGCCACGGCGCGCGGTGGGGCAGACACCGGCGGAACCGGGGGCGGGGCGGCGGAGACCGGGGTGGATGCGGACATCAGGTACCTGTGTTCAAGGGACGAAGGCCGGTGCAGCTCCCCGCGCACCGGCCAGGTCCCGATTGTGTCAGATATCCAGGTTGGCGACCTTCAGCGCATTGTCTTCGATGAAGTCGCGACGCGGCTCGACGACATCGCCCATCAGGGTGCTGAAGATCTGGTCGGCAGCGACCGCATCCTCGATGCGCACCTGCAGCAGGCGACGGGTCTCCGGGTTCACCGTGGTATCCCACAACTGCTCCGGATTCATTTCACCCAGACCCTTGAATCGCTGGATCTGGCGGCCGCGCTTGGCCTCCTCGAGCAGCCAGTTCTGCGCCTTCGCGAAGCTGTCGACTTCGATCGACTTGGCGCCGCGGGAAATCGTTGCACCTTCGCGCACCAGGCCGTGCAGCAGCTTGGAGGCCTGGTGGATCGCACGCAGTTCGCCACTCTCGAACGCCGACATCGGCAGCACCTGGATGTGCTCCTCACCCATGTGGCGACGGGTCACCAGCACGGCGGCCGGGCGCTCGTCGTTGGCCTCCTGCAGTTCCAGGCTGAAACGCGGGCTGCCCAGGCTGCCCTGGTTGAGGCGCTTGGCCAGCGCATCCAGGCCTTCGCCTTCGCCCGCATTGCGCAGGCTGTCCATGTCCATCGGCACGAAATCAACCAGCGCTTCAAGCAGGTTGCGGTCATAACGGTGCGCGTTGCGTTCGATGGAATCGAGCGCGGCGGCGTAGGCCAGCAGCAGCTTCTCCAGCGCCAGGCCTTCGATGCCGGGCTCGCCGGTGGCCGGCACCAGTGAAGCGTTTTCCACTGCGCTGCTGGCCAGGTAGCTGTCCAGCGCCGGGTCATCCTTCAGGTACAGCTCCTGCTTGCCCTGCTTGATCTTGTACAGCGGCGGCAGGCCGATGTAGACGTAACCGCGCTCGATCAGCTCCGGCATCTGACGGTAGAAGAACGTCAGCAGCAGGGTGCGGATGTGGGCGCCGTCGACGTCGGCGTCGGTCATGATGATGATCTTGTGGTAACGCAGCTTGTCCGGGTTGTACTCGTCGCGGCCGATGCCGGTACCCAGTGCGGTGATCAGCGTACCGACCTGGTCGGAGGACAGCATGCGGTCGAAGCGCGCGCGTTCCACGTTGAGAATCTTGCCGCGCAGCGGCAGCACCGCCTGGTTCTTGCGGTTGCGGCCCTGCTTGGCCGAGCCACCTGCCGAGTCACCCTCGACGATGAACAGTTCGGACAGCGCCGGGTCCTTTTCCTGGCAGTCGGCCAGCTTGCCCGGCAGGCCGGCGATGTCCAGCGCGCCCTTGCGGCGGGTCAGGTCGCGGGCCTTGCGCGCAGCTTCACGCGCACGCGCGGCATCGACGATCTTGCCGGCGATCGCCTTGGCTTCGTTCGGGTTTTCCTGCAGGAACTCTTCCAGGCGCGCACCGAAGGCGTTTTCCACCGCCGGACGCACGTCGGAGCTGACCAGCTTCTCCTTGGTCTGGCTGGAGAAGCTCGGGTCCGGCACCTTCACCGACAGCACCGCGATCATGCCTTCGCGCATGTCGTCGCCGGTCAGGTTGATCTTGGCCTGCTTGGCGATGCCGTTCTGCTCGATGTAGTTGTTGAGCACGCGGGTCAACGCACCGCGGAAACCGGCGAGGTGAGTACCGCCGTCCTTCTGCGGGATGTTGTTGGTGAAGCAGTACATCGTCTCCTGGTAGGAGTCGGTCCACTGCAGCGCCACCTCCACGACGATGCCGTTGTGCTCGCCGGTGACGGAGATGACATTCGGGTGCAGCGGGGTCTTCAGCTGGGCCAGATGCTCCACGAAGCTGCGGATGCCGCCTTCGTAGTGGAAGTCATCGCGACGGCCGTCGCCGCGCTCGTCGGCAAGGACGATCTTGACGCCGGAGTTCAGGAACGACAACTCGCGCAGACGGCGGGCCAGGATGTCGTAGTGGAATTCCACGTTGTCGTGGAAGGCGACGGTGGACGGCCAGAAGCGCACGGTGGTGCCGCGCTTGGTGGTGGCTTCCAGCTTGGCGAGCGGGGTCACGGCTGCGCCGTTGCTGAATTCCTGCTGGTAGTGGGAGCCGTTCTGGAACACGTCCACCAGCAGCTTCTGCGACAGCGCGTTGACCACGCTGACGCCGACGCCGTGCAGGCCGCCGGAAACCTTGTAGCTGTTGTCGTCGAACTTGCCGCCTGCGTGCAGGACGGTCATCACCACTTCGGCGGCGGAGACCTCGCGACCGAGCTTGGCGCTCATCTGCTCGTGCTTGCCGGTGGGGATGCCGCGACCGTTATCGGACACCGAGACCGAGCCGTCAGCGTGGATCGTCACCGCGACATGGTCGGCGTGGCCGGCCAGCGCTTCGTCGATCGAGTTGTCGACAACCTCGAACACCATGTGGTGCAGACCGGTGCCGTCATGCACGTCACCGATGTACATGCCGGGTCGCTTGCGGACAGCCTCCAGGCCTTCCAGGGCGGTAATGCTGTTGGCGTCGTAATTGCCGTTGTTTGCCGGGGTGTTCTGTTCGTCGCTCATTGCGCTTGCCGTAGGCTCCGCAGGTCGGACACCGCTTGGGGCGATGTGCCGAGAATGAAAGGATTCCAACCCGAATTATACCAGCCGGGGTCGAGTGGCCCTGATGTGCCCACTATGGCACAGCCACGATCTGTGCATGTTCCACGTGGAACCGGGCGATCTGGGTCAGGCCCTGCAGGGCCGCCGGAGGTTCAGTAGCGGTGACGAAGATCTGCGCCGGGCCGGTGAGCAGACGCTCCAATACCCGCGCCTGGTGGGTACGATCCAGTTCGGAGGCCAGATCGTCCAGTGCGATCACCGGCCATTCGCCGCGCTGTTCTGCATAGTCCTCAGCCTGCGCCATCAGGCACGCCAATGCGGTGAGCTTGGCCTGACCGCGTGACAGTGCATCGCGACCAGGAATGCTGTGGAAATCCACGCTCCAGTCCGCCCGGTGCGGCCCAACCGAGGTGTAGCCGGCCTGGCGGTCACGATCCCGGGCCAGAAGCAGAGCATCTGCCAGGGGAAGCTCATGCCGACGCCAGCCCGGACTGAGTTGCAGTGCCTGGATACCGAGTTGCGGTGCCAAACTGGCCGCGAGCGCCACGGCACGCTGCTGCAGCCGCTCAAGGTAGTGCTGACGCCGGCTGGTAAGGGGCTCTCCGGCCTCAGCCAACTCGTGATCCCAGGTGTCCAGCATCCGCGACGGGCCGCCCTGCTTGAGCAGGGCGTTGCGCTGCTTCAGCGCCCTTGAATAGCGGCGCCACAAGGACAGGAAATCAGGTTCCACGTGGAACAAGCCCCAATCCAGGAAGCGACGGCGGGGCTCGCCACCGCCGCTGACCAGCGCATGGCTGCCGGGCTCGAACGTCACCACCGCCAGCGCTGCGCAGAGGTTGCCGAGCTGAGCCACGTCTTCACCGTCCAATCGTCCCTTCCAGTCCTGGCCACTGTGGCGCAGGCCGGCCTTTCGGCGATGCGGCGCGTGGTCGGCACGCTGCTCGTCCCATTCCACGAAGATCTCCAGCGCCTCCTGGCCCTGGCGTACCAGCCCATCGCGGACCCGGCCGCGGAAGCTGCGGCCATAGGCCATCAGATGCAGGGCCTCCAGCACGCTGGTCTTGCCGGCACCGTTGTCGCCAGTGAGCAGGTTCAGCCCCGGCTGGGGCAAGAGATCCACCGCACTGAAGCGACGCAGTTGGTGCAAGGCGAGGCGGCGGATAAGCATGGGGCGCGAACGACCATCCGCTCGAGGCGGTAGAGGGACAGGGAATCCATCAGCTTACTGCATCGGTCAAGCCGGACGTGCTGCACCCGCATCGACGCGGAGCAGAAGCTCCCGCGCACCAACTGATCGCGGGTTCCACGTGGCGCCGGTTCACCGGCATGCCCGTTTCCAGCTCCGGACGCAGCTGAAATTCCTTCAATTCTGCACAGGGTTGCGGGGCGTGGCCCGCCAGATTTCAACGATTTCAGGACCACTGCCGCAGGTGTTTGATGAGCGCTTGCACGGCCGGGTGAGCGGGCGGGGGCCCGGATTCCTCCAAATCTGAGATCCGATGCCCTGGGAGGTTCCACAGATTTCAAAGAATCCGGCCCATTCGTTTCACGCTGTCCACAGCGGGTCGGTATGACTTATACACAAGGTATGGGCAATCTGTGGATAAAAAAGCCCTTTTGCTTGGGTCTGGAAACTATCCACAGGTTCCCCCCCAGCCTGAGGCGCCTCTATACAGGGGGTTTCACCCGCATAAATTCCTTTCAAATCATGTAGATAACACATTTCTCCACGAAATCTGGCTCTACCATCACCACCATGCTTTAGATTTATACCCAGATTTAGAAGCTAGGCTTGGCTCGATCTGCCCCGAATGAGTCCTGTGGACAGAGAGGATTTCAGAAACAGCGAGCACTGTCGCCGCAGCGTGGATGCGCTTCGGCATCCGACCAGGCCAGGCCCATAGCAACTGCGTTGAGACTCCAGGTACCGGCCCCGATCAAACTTGATTCGGAAGCAGTCCCTGGCATCGACTCAACGTCCCGTCGGTAGTTGGGCCTGGGAAGCAAAGCGCACGCAACCGGGTCCATCAAGGAAGATGCGTTCCGTCCGAAATACACGCTGGAAAGGGTCGGCCCGATGATCCACGTGGAACGTGCAAAAAAAAACGCCCGGGAGCTTCCCGGGCGTCGTTATGTTCCACGTGGAACCGGGCTGATGTCAGAGACGCAACGGCATGACCACGTGGCGCGACTTCTCGCTGCTGGACTCACGCACCAGCGCCGAGGAGTTGGAGTCGCGCAGCTGGATGATGACTTCCTCATCCCGCAGGGCGGAGAGGGCATCCAGCAGGTAGTTCACGTTGAAGCCGATGGCGAGATCGCTGACCGTGGTATCGGCTTCGATCTCTTCCTGGGCTTCCTCCTGCTCCGGGTTGTGCGCGCTGATCTTCAGGTTGCCCGGCGACACTTCCACGCGGATGCCGCGGTACTTCTCGTTGGACAGGATCGCAGCGCGCTGCAGCGAGGCGCGCAGCGCTTCACGATCAACCTTCACTTCACGGTCGGCACCGATCGGAATCACCGCTTCGTAATCCGGGAAGCGGCCGTCGATCAGCTTGGAGGTGAAGGTGACATCGTCGCGCTTGACGCGGACGTGGCTGCGGCCGACTTCCAGCTCGATCTCGCGATCACCGCTTTCCAGCAGGCGCTGCAGCTCGGTCACGCCCTTGCGCGGCACGATGATCTGGCGCTTGGAACCGCTAGGCTTGGCCAGGTCGGTTTCACACAGCGCCAGGCGGTGGCCGTCGGTGGCAACGGTACGCAGGGCGTCACCGCGCAGATCGAACAGCAGGCCATTGAGGTAATAGCGCACGTCCTGCTGCGCCATCGCGAACGCGGTGCGCTCGATGAGCTCCTTCAGGGTCGCTTCGCCGATGGCCACTCGCTCAGTGGCTTCCACTTCGTCAACCGACGGGAAGTCATTGGAGGGCAGGGTTGCCAAGGTGAAGCGGCTACGACCGGCCTGCACGGTGATCTTGTCTCCGGTCTGCGAGACGGTGATCCGGCTGCCATCGGGCAGGGCGCGGATGATCTCGAACAGCTTGCGGGCGGGAATGGTGGTTTCACCGTCCTGGGCATCTTCAACCGCGATCCGCGACACCATCTCCACTTCCAGGTCGGTACCGGTCAGCGACAGCTGGCCGTTCTGCACCTGGACCAGGAAATTGGCCAGAACCGGAAGGGTCTGGCGGCGTTCGACCACGTTGACGACCTGTGCCAACGGCTTGAGAAAGGCTTCGCGCTGCAGTGTGAAACGCATGTGGTTCCGTGCCCCTATGCTTTAAAAAATGTGGAATAAATCAAAAGCTTGGTGGTGCTGGTAGAGACAGAATCGCTGGAAAACAATGCTAAGTCTTTGTAAATTAAGGAGTTTCAGACATCGAAACCCTCTGTATTACCGACCCCCAAGGGGTGGGGAAAGCTGTGGATAAATTCGACGGGATTTCAGACGCCATTTTTATCCACAACGTGTCCCGCGCTTGCTACCGGATTCTGCACCGTTTTGTGCGATGACGCCTCATCGGCATCCGTGCATCATTCGCTCAGCTTCCGGATCAGCTTGTCCCAGTCTTCGCGGAGCTTGCCGTCGGTTTCCATCAGGGTCCGGATCTGGCGGCAGGCATGCAGCACCGTGGTGTGATCGCGACCGGCAAAGGCGTCGCCGATCTCGGGCAGGCTGTGCTCGGTCAGTTCCTTGGTCAGGGCCATGGCGACCTGACGGGGGCGAGCGAGCGAGCGGGTCCGACGCTTCGACAGCAGATCCTTGATCTGCAGGCCGTAGTAGTCGGCAACGGTTTTCTGGATGTTGGGAATGCTGATCGCCTGTTGCTGGGCGCGCAGCAGGTCGCGCAGGGTTTCCTGGGCGAATTCGGTGGTGATCGCGCGGCCGGTGAAGTTGGCGCGGGCGGTCAGGGTATTGAGCGCGCCCTCGAGGTCGCGCACGTTGGAGCGCATCTTCTTGGCGATCAGGAACGCAACATCATCGGGAATCTCGGCACCGCGTTCGCGCGCCTTGGCCAGCACGATCGCGGCGCGGGTCTCGAAGTCCGGCGGTTCGATCGCGACCGACAGGCCCCAGGCAAGCCGCGACTTCAGGCGCGCTTCCAGGCCTTCGACCTCGCGCGGATAGCGGTCACAGGTCAGGATGATCTGCTGCTTGCCATCGAACAACGCGTTGAAGGTGTGGAAGAACTCTTCCTGCGTGCGGTCCTTGCCGGCGAAGAACTGGATGTCATCGATCAACAGCGCGTCCACCTGCTGGAACTGGCGCTTGAACTGATCCATGGTCTTTTCCTGCAGGGCCCGGATCATGGCGCTGAAGAACTGTTCCGAACGCAGGTACAGCACCTTCGCGCCTGGATTGGCCTGGCGCATCGCGTTGCCGGCGGCGAACATCAGGTGGGTCTTGCCCAGGCCGGTGCCTCCATACAGCAGCAGCGGGTTGTGGGCCCGGTCGCCCGGCTTCTGCGCTGCCTGGAAGGCAGCGGCCAGGCCCAGCTGGTTGCTGCGCCCTTCGACGAAGTTGGCGAAGGTGTAGTGATTGTCCAGATTGCCGGCAAACGGCACCTGCGGTTCGCTGGACACAGGCGCCGACGACGTGGAAACCGGCGCGTTCTGCGCCTCCACGGGGCGCGGGCGCGAGCCGATTTCAAGAAAAACGTCGCTGAAACCGGCGAAGTGAGCCAGCAGTTCGCGGATCCGGGCCAGGTACAGCTCGCGGACCTGGTCGACGATGAAGGCATTCGGTGCATACAGCACCAGGCTGTCCACGCGCAGATCGGCCTGCAGCGGCTTCAACCAGGTATGAACGTCTTCCGGCGGGAACTCCGCTTCGAGGCGCTCGAGACTACGGGACCAGGCATCCATCAGCAATAATCGTCCGGTGGCCGGGGCATGGACGCGACAAGGCGCCCAAACACAGGCCGGAAAGGGGGGAAATGGATGGCTCAGACTACCACCGAGCGCCCGCCTTCGGAATGCTTGTCCCCTACTTATTCACAAAAACATCCACAGCTATTGCACAGCCCGGTGAATTCGCGTAGTCCTCAGGGGTTGACGTGAGGGGGGAGACCTCTCTAGAATTTCCGGTTCTTTCCGTCCCATTCATACGAGAGGCCCCCAATGGCCACGAAGCGCACCTACCAGCCCAGCAACCTCAAGCGTAAGCGCGACCACGGCTTCCGTGCCCGTATGAAGACCGCTGACGGCCGCAAGATCCTGTCGCGTCGCCGCGCCAAGGGCCGCAAAGTCCTGAGCGCCTGATTGCCATGCCGCACCCTGCGGCAGACGCAATCCCTTCGACAGTGAATACTGCAGACCCGCGCAAGCGATTCCCTCGCTCTGCGCGGGTTCGCACGCGTGCCGAATACTCAACGGTCTTCAACGGCGCCCGCCGTGTGTCCGATCCGCTGATGACCCTGCACTGGCTGCCGGCTGACCGGCCGGCCAGGCTGGGTCTGGCGGTTTCCCGCAAGGTCGATCCGAACGCCGTTGGGCGTAACCGGATCAAGCGCGTCCTGCGCGACATCCTGCGTCAGACACGTACCGATATCCAGCCAGGCGACTTCGTCGTCGTGGCCCGTAGTGCTGCGCGTTCCGCCAGCAACGACGAGATCCGCCAGGCCTTCCTGCGCCTGCTGCGTCGCCTGCGTGCATTGCCCGCGCCGGGCGTGGACGGCACAATGCCGCCGCCTGATGGCATCGCAACTCCTTCTTTGACCGAGCCGGCATCGCGTCCCGGCCCCGCCGAGCCTGTCCGCTGATGAACCAGACCCGCGTATTCCTCATTTTTGCCTGGCTGATGGTGGCCGTGCTGCTGTGGATGGAGTGGAGCCGTGAAAAGGCTGCTCCGACCCCGCCACCGACGACCACGTCGGCCCCGGCTGCCGCACAGAGTGTTCCGGGCGCTGCCTCGGGCAGCATTCCCAGTGCACAGGTCCCGGGCGCCCCGGGCCAGGCCGCTGTGCAGGCGCAGGCCAGTGCCACCCCGGCCAGCCAGCGCGTGACCGTCACCACCGACGTGCTGCGCCTGGTGCTTGATGGTGGCCGCGTGCTCGACGCCGAGCTGCTGCAGTTCCCGCAGACCAAGGACGAAGGCAGCCCGCCGGTTCGCCTGCTGACCGAAGACCCCGCGCATCCGTACAGCGCGATCAGTGGCTGGGCCAGCGAAGACAAGAACACCCCGGTTCCCGGCGCCGACGGCTTCAAGCTGGTCGGTGACACCAAGGACTTCGTGCTGGCCAAGGGCCAGAACGAGCTGCAGATCCCGTTCGTGTGGACCGCCGACAACGGCGTGACCATCAAGCGCACCCTGACCGTCTCGCGCAACGAGTATGCCGTGCGCTTCAAGGACGAAGTCAGCAATGCCGGCGCCGCGCCGTGGAACGGCTACGTCTACCGCACCCTGGACCGCACCCCGACCATCCTGTCGCGGAGCATGACCAACCCGGACTCCTTCAGCTTCAACGGTGCCACCTGGTACGACAACGACAAGAAGTACCAGCGTCGTGCGTTCAAGGACTACCTGGAAGACGGCACGCTCAACCAGAACATCACCGGCGGCTGGCTGGCGATGCTGCAGCACCACTTCTTCACCGCCTGGATCCCGCAGAAGGACCAGACCGCACACTACGTACTGTCGCAGGTGGCCGGTCGTGACCTGATCGAAGCGCGTGGCCCGGCCTTCACCGTGGCCCCGGGCCAGTCCACCAGCACCGAAGCCCGCCTGTGGGTCGGCCCGAAGCTGGTCAACCTGATTGCCAAGGAAGACGTGCCGGGCCTGGACCGCGTGGTCGACTACAGCCGCTTCTCGATGATGGCGGTGATCGGCCAGGGCCTGTTCTGGGTGCTGAACCAGGTGCACAAGCTGGTCGGCAACTGGGGCTGGGCGATCGTCGGCCTGGTGGTGCTGCTGAAGCTGGTGCTGTACCCGCTGTCGGCGACCCAGTACAAGAGCGGTGCCAAGATGCGTCGCTTCCAGCCGCGCATCGCGCAGCTGAAGGAACGCTATGGCGATGACCGCCAGAAGTTCCAGACCGCGATGATGGAGCTGTACAAGAAGGAAAAGATCAATCCGATGGGCGGCTGCCTGCCGATCCTCATCCAGATGCCGATCTTCTTCGCTCTGTACTGGGTGCTGGTGGAATCGGTCGAACTGCGCCAGGCGCCCTGGTTCGGCTGGATCCAGGACCTCACTGCACGCGACCCGTACTTCATCCTGCCGGTGATCAACGTGGCGGTGATGTGGTTCACCCAGAAGCTGACCCCGGCACCGGGCATGGACCCGATGCAGCAGAAGATGATGCAGTTCATGCCGCTGGTGTTCGGCGTCATGATGGCCTTCATGCCGTCCGGCCTGGTCCTGTACTGGGTGGTCAACGGCGGCCTGGGCCTGCTGCAGCAGTGGTGGATGACCAAGCGCCATGGCGGCGAGCCGGTCCCGGCCACCACCGCTCCGGCCCCGGTCAAGAAGAAGTAATCGGCAGAGCCGGCCACTGGCCGGCCGACCCCAGCAGAAGCCCGCCGCAAGGCGGGCTTTTCGCATGCGGCGTTAGAATCGCCTGCATACCGTTCCTCCCATCTTCGAGTCCGCCATGCGTGCGTCGTCGTTCCGCCTGTTCCTGCCCTCGCTGCTGTTGACCCTGGCCGTAGCGGGCTGTGGCGACAAGGACGCGAAGGTGCCGGCGAGCACGGTCACCCAGCCCAGCGCGCAGGCCGCCGCCGCTGCCGATCCGGCCGCCGCGCCGTTGCTGGCCGCGCTGCAGAAGCAACTCGATGGCTACCGCCGGATCATCGTGCTGCTGGCCGACGAGGAGCAGCAGTCGACCGCCGACCGCGGCACCTCCACGCGTGTGGGCCAGCAGCTGTTCCATGATGGCCTGGAACAGCGCACGACCATCGCCGCGCAGTTCGACACCCTGCTGCGCGATTCCAGCCCGCAGCGCTTTGCCACCCTCGGCACGGTGCTGGACTACATCGAGTCTGCGCCCGAACTGTTCGACGCCGATCGCCTGGCCTTCCGTGAAGTGCTGCGTGACCTGCATGAGCGGGTCGGCACCGATTCCTCGCTGCCGGCGGTGAAGCTGCACCAGCGCATCGGTGAGGATCTGGAAGCGCTCGATGAGATCGAGCGCAACTACAACCAGGAACTGACCCGCATCTTCAGCCGCTTCGAGCGCACTCGCGCCATCGAACTGAAGCGCGAGAAGTGGGACGACTACATCGCCCACCTGCACAAGGACTACAGCCGTGAAGCGATCCTGCGCGACTACGGGGTGATCGAGCCGTATCCGATGTCGATGAAGGACAGCGACCGTGAGATCTTCGGCCGCGACCTGCCGGCCAAGACGGTGGTGCTGACCTTCGACGATGGCCCGCACAAGGCCTACACCGATGAAGTGGTGGCCATCCTCAAGCGCTACGACCTGCCGGGCGTGTTCTTCGAGGTGGGCCGCAACCTCGGCAAGGTCGAGGCCGATGGCAAGGTCAGCCTCGGCCCGATGGCGAAGATCAGCCGCAACCTGATGGAAGAAGGCTATGCGGTGGGCAACCACAGCCTGACCCACGCCCAGCTGTCGCGCACCACCGGCGACGCCCTGCGCCAGCAGGTGCTGGACACCGACACGCTGCTGAAGGATGTCGACAGCAAGCGCGCGCCGCTGTTCCGCTTCCCGTATGGTGCGCGCAATGCCGAAGGCCTGCAGCTGCTCAACGAGGCCGGGCTGAAGTCGATCATGTGGAACATCGACTCGATGGACTGGGCCGACCCGGTGCCAGAGTCGATCGTGCAGCGCGTGCTGGACCAGGTGAACAAGGAACAGCGCGGCATCATCCTGTTCCACGATATCCACGATCGTGCAGTGAAGGCACTGCCGCAGATCCTCGACCGGCTGATCGCCGATGGCTACCAGTTCGCCGGCTGGAACGGCCGCGACTTCACTGTCGCCCGTGTGCGCAAGGGCGATACCGGTGCCGCGACCGTCACCACCGGCTACGAGAAGTCGTGGGCGATCGTGGTCGGCATCGACAACTACGCCAAATGGCCGAAGCTGGAATACGCCAGCCATGACGCGCAGGCGGTGGCCGATACCCTCACCGGGCAGTTCGGCTTCCCGTCCTCGCAGGTGATCGTGCTGAAGAACGAGCAGGCCACGCGCAACAACATCCTGGCCGCGTTCCACGACCGCCTGGCCGATGACCGCACCGGGAAGAACGACCGCGTGTTCGTATTCTTCGCTGGCCATGGCGCGACCCGCCAGCTCGCCTCCGGGCGCGACCTCGGCTACATCATCCCGGTCGATTCGGATCCGAAGGAATTCGCCACCGACGCGATTGCGATGACCGACATCCAGAACATTGCAGAAAGCATGCAGGCCAAGCATGTGATGTTCGTGATGGATGCCTGCTACAGCGGCCTGGGCCTGACCCGTGGCGGCCCGTCGTCGTCGTCGTTCCTGCGCGAGAACGCGCGTCGCAGCGCGCGGCAGATGCTGACCGCCGGTGGTGCCGACCAGCAGGTGGCCGATGCCGGCCCGAATGGCCACTCGGTATTCACCTGGGTGCTGCTGCAGGCGCTGGCTGGCAAGGGCGATCTCAACGGCGATGGCCTGATCACCGGTACCGAGCTGGCCGCCTACGTGGCGCCGGCCGTCTCAGCCGTTTCGCACCAGACCCCGGCCTTCGGCAGCCTGCCGGGTTCGCAGGGCGGCGAGTTCGTGTTCCAGGTGCCGGACAGCCAGGAATTCCTCAATGCCGATACGCGCCAGCTGACCGCCGATGCGATCGCGCTGAACAACAAGGTGGAGGCCGCCAGCGAGGCCAAGGGCAGCCAGGCACCGGTGACGGTGGCTGACCTGCAGGGCGGCAAGGCCAAGCTGGTAGTGCCCTCCGCCGGCCCGGCGTCCGACCGCCAGCGCGCGCAGCAGGCCAACGACCGCGGCCTGCAGCTGTACCGCGAGAAGCAGTACGACGAAGCGGTAGCCCAGTTCACCGAGGCACTGAAGCTGCGTCCGGACTTCGCCCAGGCCGCCAACAACCTCGGCTTCGTCTACTACCGCCAGCAGCGCTACGTCGAAGCGGCGCGCTGGCTGGAGAACACGCTGAAGATCGATCCGTCGCGTGCGGTGGCCTATCTCAACCTGGGCGATGCCTACTTCAACGCCGGCGACAAGGCCAAGGCGAAGCGGGCCTACACGACCTACCTGGCGCTGCAGCCGCAGGGCAGTGGTGCCGCGCAGGCACGCGCGCAGCTGGAGAAACTCTGAACCATGAACGACACGATCCGCACCGACACCATCGTGGCCATTGCCAGCGCTCCGGGCGCTGGCGGTGTCGGCCTGCTGCGCCTGTCCGGTCCGCGCGCCGCGGCCATCGCCAACGCGTTGGGTGCGCCTGAACTGCGCCCGCGCCATGCGCACTACGCACGCCTGCGCGACGCCGATGGCGAGGTCATCGACGATGGCATCGTGCTGTGGTTCCCGGCACCGAACAGCTTCACCGGCGAAGAGGTGGTGGAACTGCAGGGCCACGGCAGTCCGGTCCTGCTGCAGCAACTGGTCGCGCGCTGCATCGCGCTCGGTGCGCGCCAGGCGCGGCCGGGCGAGTTCAGCGAACGCGCGTTCCTCAACGGCAAGCTCGACCTGGCCCAGGCCGAGGCCATCGCCGACCTGATCGCGGCCGGCGACAACCGCGCCGCACGCGCCGCGCGACGTTCGCTGGATGGTGTGTTCTCGCGGCGCATCGACGCCGTGATCGAGCAACTGGTGCTGCTGCGCATCCACGTGGAAGCGGCCATCGACTTCGCCGACGAACCGCTGGATACCCTCGGTGGCGCGCAGGTGCGGCGTGGCCTGGAACAGGCGCGCAGTGATCTCGCCCTGCTGCGCCGCGACGCCGAACGTGGCCGCCGCCTGCGCGATGGCCTGCATGCCGTGCTGATCGGTCCGCCGAATGCCGGCAAGAGCTCACTGCTGAACGCCCTGGCCGGCAGCGAACGCGCCATCGTTACCGACATCGCCGGCACCACCCGCGACACGCTGCGCGAGACCATCCGCCTGGATGGCCTGGAGCTGACCCTGGTCGACACCGCCGGCCTGCGCGACGGCGGCGATGCCATCGAACGCGAAGGCATGCGCCGCGCGCACGTGGAAATCGAGCGCACCGACCTGGCGCTGATCGTGCTGGATGCGCGCGATCCGGCGGCCGGGCAGGCGGCGCTGGGTGATGCCGTGGCAGCGGTGCCGCACAAGATCTACATCCACAACAAGTCGGACCTGCTCGGTGTGCTGCCGGCGCTGGACGACCCGGACCGCGTGTTCGTTTCGGCAGCCACCGGCGCCGGGCTGGACGACCTGCATGCGCGCCTGCGTTCGATTGCCTCGGGCGGGGCAGGGGAGCAGGTGGACGGCGAGTTCTCCGCGCGCACGCGCCATGTGCATGCCATCGAGCGAGCGCAGGAACACGCGCAGCGCGCCGATGGCGAGCTGGCGAATGAGCACCTGGAACTGGCCGCCGAGGAACTGCGGCTGGCCCATGACGCACTGGGCGAGATCACCGGGCAGATGAGTGCCGATGATCTGCTGGGAAGGATCTTCTCCAGTTTCTGCATCGGCAAGTAACACGGGGTCACATCCCCGAAGACGCTCTGATCGTCTAGCTTGCCCATGACTGGCGGCAATGGGTTTCAAACCTGTGCGCGACACCTCCTTGATATCATCCCGCCATGAACCCGATTACCGACAGTGACGTGCGATCAGCTCTGCTGGGCAAGGTCATTGCTGAGCATGTCGCAAATCCAAACACGCTTGTGGTGGAGGAAATGGGGCTTGCGCGCGGCGCCTGCCGTGTCGATGTATGTGTCATCAATGGCCACCTGCACGGCTACGAGATCAAGAGTGATGTCGACACGCTGCGGAGACTCCCGTTGCAGCAGCAGTTCTACTCCGATGTCCTCGACAAGGCGACGATCGTGGTGGGTCAGCGCCACCTGGACCATGCATTGGAGACGTTGCCTGCTTGGTGGGGGATCAGGCTGGCATCACGTGGAGCGCGCAACGCAGTGAGGCTAGAACTAGTGCGGCCTGCAAAACTCAATCCATCAGTGAGCGCGACGGCCGTCGCAGCACTGCTCTGGCGCGATGAAATTTCTGCTCTGATCGGCAGGCGGACGCCGGAAAGATCAGCGCTGCGCGGCAACCGCGCAGCGCTATGTGAACGTCTGTCGGAGCTCTACAGTCTTGCGGAAATCCGTGCGCTGGTCAGGGAACAGTTGAAGCGCCGGTCAGACTGGCGAGGTCGCGAACAACCTTAGTCATATGGTGGTTGGTCGCCACCGTTGGCCAGGTCGAGCTTCCCCCGGTACTGGTGACACTGTTTGCGCAGTCTTCGATGTACGCATCGCCCCAGCTGTAGCCGCGCCCCATGAAGACCACCGGCAGATCGGAGACCAGGTGCCTGCACAGATCACGGTACTGGTCGCGGCCATTGCGCTTGATCTGGGTACCCACAACAATCCGCCACTGATCATCGATCGTGTACTTGATCTTGGCGTTGGGGTCGAACAGGCGCGGATCCATCAGTTCCGTCTGCGGGGAAGCGCAGCCATAGTCACCAAACCACGGCATCCGTCCAGAATGCATGCCGGCTAGCCGCGTGTACGCGCGCCATTCCCGGCGATTCACATCGCCATGTGGGCGATAGCTCGAAGAGGGGCTCAGACTGGCAGGAAAACTGCCTCCTACGATGGTGATTGATCTCCAGTCGGCCAGATCCGGAACCGCCGCAATCCATGCCTGCCAAGTCGATGCCTGCAGCGTGGGTGAGTCGGCGACGTCGGCCGAGCTGTCGAGGACCAGATCCACCTGACCAGATACCACTCCCAACAGTCTCAGCAGCCCGGAGATCCGAGCAAGGCGTCCTCCTTCAAGATCATCCGGTACGAGCCGCAATCCGCAGCCACGATCATCGCGTGCGACAATGCGTGCCACCGCCTGTTGGTAATCGACGTGCCGGTCAATGCCGGTAACGGGAATGGCCTGGCATCCCGCGGTGCGAATGAGGTCGAAGATCCGCTCCAGATGATGCTGGCCGTCCGCCATGGTGTCGTCCCCAGCAAGATAGGGCGAATCAAACAGGCAGCGGCGCGACTTCCAGTTACTGCTCAGACGTCTGCCCACATTCTTCAGGTGGTCATCGAGTGACTTGGCCGGCGCATCGTTCTCGAAGTCCCACTGCTCGATAGGGATCTCGAACAGAGGATAGATCCCATCCTTGATTCCTTCGTTGGTACGACCCACCGCGAGATACTCACCCTGTCGCCATTTGAGGATCGGCATGTACATCGGTTGTTCCATGATCTGCCCCTGACAACCCGCTTTTGGTCATTCGAGGCTAGTCGCGGGCCTTACAGCGCTTCAATCAGAATTGTTTGAAGAGTGGCGGCGGTCAGATCGGAGCCCCTGCCGGCATCCGCTCCCCCCCCCTTCCCCCACCTGTCACATTGCCGCCGCATACTGACAGCCATCACATACCGCTTGGGGAAGTCGCAGTGAAGTCGTGGGGTTGTGCGTTGCTGTTGTCGCTGGCCGTGGCACCATCGGTGGCCATGAGTGCTGAATCCTCCACCCCGGCCGCACCCAAGGTGTCGGTCTATGGTCATCGCGGCGCAAGCGCACTGCTGCCCGAGCACACCCTGGCGTCGTACGCGCAGGCGATCGCCGATGGCGCCGACTACATCGAACCGGACCTGGTGATGACCAAGGACGGGGTGATGGTGGCCCGCCACGAGAACGAGATCGGCGGCACCACCGACGTCGCTTCGCATCCAGAGTTCGCCAGCCGCCGCACCAGCAAGGTGATCGATGGTCAGAAGGTCGACGGCTGGTTCACCGAAGACTTCACCCTGGCCGAGCTGAAGACCCTCTATGCGCGCGAGCGCCTGCCGGAACTGCGCAGCACCGCCTACGACGGGCAGTTCCGCATCGCCAGCCTGGACGAGATCCTGGCCTTCCTGGTGCAGCAGGCCGGGCGTGCCAACCGCGGCATCGGCCTGGTGCCGGAGATCAAGCACCCGACCTACTTCCAGTCCATCGGCCTGCCGATGGAAGACAAGCTGCTGGCCGCACTGCGTGGCAACGCGTACACCAATGTCGGGCCGGTCACCATCCAGTCGTTCGAGACCGCCAACCTGCGCTACCTGCGCGGCAGGATCGGCCAGGGCAGCAACATCCGGCTGCTGCAGCTGCTGTGGAAGGGCGATACCCAGCCGGCCGACATCGTCAAGGCCGGCGGCGCGCTGACCTATGCGCAGATGATGACCCCGGCCGGCCTGAAGGACATTGCCGGCTACGCCGATGGTATCGGCCCCGAGCTGCGTTCGATCATTCCACTGGATGCCAAGGGGGCGCTGGGCACGCCGACCTCGCTGGTACGTGACGCGCACGCCGCTGGCCTGATGGTGATTCCGTACACCTTCCGCCCGGAAAACCACTTCCAGCCCAGCAACCTGCGCAAGGGTGCCGACAGCGCGCGCAATGCCGAGGGATCGATTGCCGAGATGCGGGCTTACCTGGCGACGGGCATCGATGCGTTCTTCACCGATGACCCGGCGCTCGGCCGGCAGGCGGTGGATGGGATGGGCGCGGCAGGGAACTGATTCTCCTGGTAGTGCCGGCCGCTGGCCGGCAACGCAAGGACTGCCAACGAAGGTTCATGAGGTTGCCGGCCAGCGGCCGGCACCACCCTCACCTCAACCGCGCGGTTCGTCCGGGCGGCGGAACGGGATCACCACGTAGTCCTGGCCCTCGCGCGGCTGCCACAGCACCGGCACGCGCTGCGGTGACGGCGGCTCCAGTTCGTCGTCGGACAGCGGCTCAGCCTCGTCTTCTTCGTCTTCCCAGCTGTAGCGCTGGCGCGGCGGCAGTGGGTCGGCGTTGCGGAACAGCAGCGCGGCGATGATGCCGGCGAAGGCGCCGCCCATGTGCGACTGCCAGGACACACCATCGGCGTGCGGCAGGATGGTCATCAGCATGCCGCCGTAGAACAGCATGCCGATCAGACCGGTGGCGATCGCCGCACGGTCGCGGCGCAGCAGGCCGAGGCTGGCCAGCAGGAACATCAGGCCGTGGGTCACGCCACTGGCGCCCAGGTGCACGCTGCCCGGATTGCCCAGCATCCATGCGCCGAGGCCCGAACCCAGCCACAGCAGGGGCAGCGCGCGTACGGTGGCCTTCGGATACACGCTGCCGGCGAGGGTGCCGAGGATCAGGATCGCGATGCTGTTGGCGGCGATGTGCTCGACCGAGGCATGCAGCATCGGGCCGCCGATCAGGCCGAGCAGGCCCTTGGCTTCCAGCGGTGCGACCGCCCACGGTCGCCAGTCGAACGTGCCCTGCAGGGCGAACACGGCCACCAGCACCAGCACGGCGGCCAGGCTGACATTGAACGCCCGCAGGATGCGCGAGCGATCATTGCGGGGGGCCGGCACGTCGTCGGCGGGCAGGGGCGCGTTGTTGTCCATACCTCAGCAATGGCGGTGACTGGCGCGAAACCAAGGCCACCGTAACGGGAGAGTGGAGGCGGCCGGCGGGACAATCCCACCGGCCGCACCGTTCAACGGGTCAGGCTCAGGCCTGGCCTTCGCCTTCCTTCGGCGGGTACTTCAGGCTCAGCACCACGGTGGCGGCAATGATCACCGCGACCACGCCCAGCGACACCGGGGTCGGGATCTTGAACAGGTCGATGATCATCATCTTGATGCCGATGAAGCCCAACACCAGTGCCAGGCCGTACGGCAGCAGGTGGAAGCGGTCGGCCATGCCGGCCAGCAGGAAGAACATCGCGCGCAGGCCCAGCACCGCGAACACGTTGGAGGTGAGCACGATGAACGGGTCGGTGGTGATCGCGAAGATCGCCGGGATGCTGTCCACGGCGAAGATCACGTCGGTGACCGCAATCAGGATCAGCACCGCGAACAGCGGGGTGAACCAGCGCACGCCATCACGCTTCACGCTCAGCGCGTTGCCGGCGTAGTCCGGCAGCAGGCGCAGGTGCTTGCGCATCCAGCGCAGGGCCGGATTGGTCTCCAGGTCCGGCTCCTGGCCGGCGGCGAACCACATCTTCCAGCCGGTGAACAGCAGGAAGGCACCGAACACGTAGAGCAGCCAATGGAACTGGCTGATCAGCACGCTACCAGCGAAGATCATGATCGTACGCAGCACGATCGCACCCAGGATGCCGATGATCAGCACCTTCTGGCGCTGCTCTTCCGGCACCGCGAAGTAGCTCATGATCATCAGGAAGACAAAGATGTTGTCGACCGCCAGCGCCTTCTCGACCAGGTAGCCGGTCAGGAACTCGAGGCCGACCTTGTTGGCCACGACCTGGCCGGCGGTCTCATTCAGGTAGTACCAGAGGCCGGCGTTGAACAGCAGGGCCAGCGCGACCCAGCCGATGGACCACCACAGGGCCTCCTTGAAGGTGACCTTGTGCGGTCCACCATGGCGCATCAACACGAGGTCGACCAGCAGGGCGATGACCACCACCGCTGCGAAGCCGCCCCACAACCACACGTTACCGATCGTCTGCATTGGGAATGTCCGTTGGAAAGATGAATGCCAGGCCGGACGGCGAGGATCTGCAACGGAGGATCGGGAGGGGATCCAGGGACAGAGCTTCGCCAGTACGGCGAAGGTCTCGCTCGCAGTTCCAGTCGGCTGGAACTGCCGTTGCACCGGAGCCTGCGGGCTCGAAATGACGGCGACAACGTCTGGGAGCTACTCCCCTTCTGGCGCCGATTCTGCCGTCTGGCCCCGCCGCCGTCAAATGCCGGTTTGCCGGGGTCAGAGCCCCTGCGGGGATCCGACCCCGGCGCCCGGTTTACAATGAGTGGATGAATACCCCCCTTCCGATTGTCCGCCTTAAGAATGCGTGGCGCTCCAGCCACCCGTGGATCTTCCAGAAACTGGTCGAGAAGCCGACCGTCCGGCCCAAGCCCGGTTCCATCGTCGACGTGGTCGGCATCGATGGCGAGTTCATTGGCCGCGGGTTCTACAACGGGCACTCGCGCATTGCCGTGCGCATCCTTGAAACCGACCAGAACGTACCGGTGGACGCCGGCTGGTTCTCGCGCAAGATCGCCCAGGCAGTGTCGCTGCGCCGTGAGGTGCTGAAGCTCGATACGGTGTCCGATGCCTGGCGCGTCGTGCACAGTGAAGGCGACGGCCTGTCCGGCCTGGTGGTGGACCGCTACGGCGACCTCGTGGTGGTCGAGTTCTTCGCCGCCGGCATGTTCCGCCACCGCGAATGGATCTACGATGCGCTGCGCGAGCAGTTCCCCGGCTGCCGCTTCCACAGCTTCGCCGACGAGCACGTGCAGAAGCAGGAAAGCTTCGACTTCCACGGCAACACCACCACCGAAGCGTCGGTGATCACCGAGTACGGCATCAAGTTCCGCGCCGACCCGGCCGGTGCGCACAAGACCGGTTTCTTCGCCGACCAGCGCGAGAACCGCGAGTGGCTGAGCCAGCAGGTGGAAGGCAAGAGCGTGCTCGACCTGTGCTGCAACACCGGCGGTTTTGCCGTGTACGCGGCGGCGCGTGGTGCTTCGGAAGTGATCGGCATCGACATCGACGAGGACGTGATCCAGATCGCCAAGGGCAATTCGCGCCTGAACAACGTGCGTCCGAAGTTCATCCAGTCCGACATCTTCCCGTGGCTGCGCGACGCCGCCAACCGCGGTGAGCAGTACGACGTGGTGATCCTGGACCCGGCGAAGATGACCCGCGACCGCGACCAGGTCATCACCGCGCTGAAGAAGTACCTGGACATGAACAAGCTGGCGCTGGGCGTGGTCAAGCCGGGCGGCCTGTTCGCCACCTTCTCCTGCACCGGCCTGGTGGCCGAGGACCAGTTCCTCGACATGCTGCGCCGTGCGGCCTATTTCTCCGGCCGCACGATCCAGATCCTGAAGGTGGCCGGCGCTGGTCCGGACCATCCGTTCATGGCCCACGTGCAGGAATCGCGTTACCTCAAGGCCGTGTTCTGCCGCGTGGTGGATTGACGGTCGGCTTCTGCGTTCGCCGGGCATGAATCATGTCCACTGCCCGGCGGTCAGCTTTCCGCGCATTGCGATGCGTTCGTGAAAACGGCGCCCCGCTGTTCAGGGGGCGTGGCCCGGCGCTACCCAATGCGCGGCCACGGCGCTATGGTCGGGCTCTTCCCCATGCCGGTGAGAGCCCATGCCTTCGTTGCGCCACCTGTCCGTCGTGCTCGCCCTGGCGCTGTGCGCGCCGCTGTCCGTCCACGCCATCGAGTTCAGCGCGCAGGAGCTGGCCCGCGCCAAGGCGCTGCAGCAGCGCCTGGTCACCCTCGACAGCCACCTGGATACGCCGGCCAACTTTGGTCGCAGCGGTTTCGACATCGAGCAACGCCACGACCGCAACGCCCTTTCGCAGGTCGACTACCCGCGCATGGTCGAAGGCGCGCTGGACGGCGGCTTCTGGGCGATCTACACCGATCAGGGCGACCGCAGCGCCGCCGCGCATCTGGCCGAGCGTGACCATGGGCTGCAGCGATTGATGCAGATCCGCGAGATGCTGGCGGCCAATCCCGAGCGCTTCGCGCTGGCACTGACCGCCGATGACGCAGCGCGGATCAAGGCTGCCGGCAAGCGCGTGGTCTACATCAGCATGGAAAACGCCAGCCCGCTGGCGGCCGACCCCAGCCTGCTGTCGTTCTATCACCGCGCCGGCCTGCGCCTGCTCAGCACCGTGCACTTCGCCAACAACGAGTTCGCCGATTCGGCCACCGATCCCAAGGGCGCGGAATGGAAAGGACTTAGCCCGGCCGGCAAGGAGCTGGTGCGGCAGGCGGTCAAGCTGGGCATCGTGATCGACCAGTCACATGCCTCGGATGCGGTGTTCGACGATCTGCTGGCGATGATGCCGGTGCCGTTCGTGCTGTCGCACAGCTCGGCCAAGGCGGTCTACGACCATCCGCGCAATCTTGACGACGCGCGGCTGCGCAGGCTGGCCAAGGCCGGCGGCGTGATCCAGGTGAACGCCTATGGCGGCTACCTGATCGACACCGCAAAGACGCCCGAGCGCAAGCAGGCCGAGGAAGCGCTGAGCAAGCAGCTGGGCGGCTGGGAAGGCATGGGCATCGAGCAGGGTGTTGCGCTACTGAAGGCCGAGCAGGCGCTGGACCACGAGCACCCGGTGCGCCACGCCAGCCTGGACGACTTCTTCGCCCACTTCGAGCACATCCTCACGGTGGTCGGCCCCGAGCACGTGGGCATCGGCCTGGACTGGGATGGGGGTGGCGGACTGAGTGACCTGCCCGATGTCAGCCAGCTGCCGAAGATCACCGCGTGGCTGCTGCGCAAGGGCTATACCGAGAAGCAGATTGCCGGCATCTGGGGCGGCAACCTGCTGCGGGTGATGCGCCAGGCGCAGGATTACGCCGCAAAGCAGGGCGGTTGAAGCGCCCTGCGGTAGTGCCGGCCGCTGGCCGGCATTGCTCGTATCGACAGGATGCGAGGTGCCGGCCAGCGGCCGGCACTACCGGCGAGCCGGTTACTTCGCGATCAGTGCGTGGCGGCGGCTGTACAGGAAGTACAACACCAGGCCGGCCACGTTCCACAGCAGGAAGTACAGCTGAGTGGTGTGCGGCAGGCTGATGAACAGGTAGATGCAGCCCAGTGCAGCCAGCGGGCCGACCACGAAAGCCAGCGGCGTGCGGAAGGTGCGCTCGCGGTTCGGCTCGCGCAGGCGCAGCACCACCAGGCAGACACCCACCGCAGTGAACGCGGCAAGGGTACCGGCGTTGGCCAGTGCGGCGATCTCGTCCAGGCGCGCCACGCCGGCCAGCGCCGACACCACGACCGCAGTGAACAACGTGGTCGCCACCGGCGTGCCGGTACGTGCGTTGACCTTGGACAGGCCACGCGGCAGCAGGCCATCGCGGCTCATCACGAAGAAGATGCGGCTCTGGCCGTACAGGAAGGCCAGCAGCACGGTCGGCAGGGCGATGATCGCGATCACGCCGATCACCATTGCCGCGGTCGGATGGCCCAGCTGGCGCATGATCAGCGCCAGCGGCTCGGCGCTGTGGCCGAACACCGCGTAGCTCATCGCACCAACTGCCGCCAGCGCCACCAGCACGTAGACGATGGTGCAGCCGATCATCGAACCGATGATGCCGATCGACAGGTCGCGGCCCGGGTTCTTGGTCTCCTCGGCGGCGGTGGAGATTGCATCGAAGCCGTAGAAGGCGAAGAAGATGATCGCTGCCGCCGCCATCACGCCGTGCTCGACGCCATCGGGGCCCATCGACTTGGCAAAGCCGTACGGCATGAACGGCTGCAGGTTGGCGCTGTCGAAGGCGGGCAGGGCCACGGCCACGAAGATGGCCAGCGCGATCAGCTTGAACACCACCAGGATGGCATTGAGGGTGGCGCTCTCCTTGGTGCCGGCCATCAGCATGCCGGCCACCAGCCAGGTGATGATGATCGCCGGCAGGTTGATCATTCCGCCTTCCACATGCGGGCCGGCTGCCAGCCAGGCCGGCAGGTGTACGTTCCAGCCGAACTGGGTGTGGACCCATTCGAGGAAGCCGACGAAGTAGCCGGACCAGCCCACCGCCACCGTACTCACCACCAGCGAGTACTCCAGAATCAGGCTCCAGCCCACCACCCAGGCAAACACCTCGCCCAGTGCGCTGTAGCTGTAGGTGTAGGCACTGCCGGCGGCCGGCATCATCGTCGACAGCTCGGCGTAGGACAGCGCCGCGCAGGCGCAGACCGCACCGGCGATGGCGAAGGAGATCAGCACGGCCGGGCCGGCCAGGTTGGCACCCACGCCGATCAGCGTATAGATGCCGGTACCGACGATGGCGCCGATGCCCAGCGCGATCAGGTGCGGCCAGCTGAGCGTCGGGATCAGGCGCCTGCCGGCTTCGTGGACGGTGACGGAATCTAGGGACTTGCGCCGGAACAGGGACATGCAGGCCTCGGAAGGGGTGACTGGAAACGACAAGTTCCCGAGTGTGACCGAACGCAGCGCAGCATTACCACTGACGGGGGTCATACCCGGGTTGGATGCGTCGCTGATGGAGGCTGAACGCCGTCAATGATGACGAAATCAGCACAATCTGAGCAACAAATCGAACTCGTCCTACGATCGTCCAGCTGGCAGGGCAAACCGAGGGTCAGGGTGATCGCGGCCAATGGCAGCCATCCTCCTGCCAAGCTTCGGGGTCGTCGTGGAAGGTCGTGCTGTGGCCGTCGCGGGCGCGTTCGTATCGCAGATCCAGCACCAGCGCGCCCTGGGTGCTCAACAGGTAGCGGCCGTTGAGGCGGCCATCGATGCGCTCTTCCCAGACGCTGTCAAACTGGTACGGGCGATCTTCGGCCAGCACCGTGGTTTGCATCGAGATCCGGCGCAGGGGCAGGCGCTTGCGCTGGCCGGCGTAGCGCACGTCGGACTGTCCGTCCTCCAGCCAGCGCCATTCCAGGTGGATGCTGCCGTTGCGACCGCCGGTCAGGCAACGATGGTCCTGTACGGTGGCGCCAGAGGCGGTGCCGGCGAACAGCAGGGCCAGGCCGAGCAGCGGCAGCCGCCCGTTCATCCGTTCAGCCCCAACCGGATGCCAAACCCCACCAGGAACAGGCCGGCCACGCGGCGCAGCGCGTCGCTGATCCGCGGGTGCTGGATCAACCGGCGACGGGCCAGGTTGCCCACACCGATCAGCATCGAGCAGTAGGCGATGCTGACCACCAGGATGATCCCGGCCAGTGCCGCGAAGGTGGCGATGCCCTGGTGTGCCTTGGGATCGATGAACAACGGCAGGAAGGCCATGTAGAACAGGATCGCCTTCGGGTTGAGCAGGCTGACCAGGATCGCCTGCTGGAAGTAGCGGCCCGGCTGCATGCGGATCGGGCCGGCATCACCGCCTTCGTGCTTCGGCGTGCGCAGCAGGCCGATGCCGACCCACACCAGGTAGGCCGCACCGAGGTACTGCACGGCGTGGAACACCAGCGGGTTGGCCTTGAGCAGCGCGGCCACGCCGGCCAGCGCGAGCCACATCAGGATCTGGTCGCCGACCAGCAGGCCGGCCAGTGCGGTGTAACCGCCGCGCACGCCACCACGGCCGGTGGCGGTCAGCAGGGTGAAGGTACCGGGGCCGGGCAGGGCGAGAAACACCAGCACGGCGACCAGAAACGTCCACAGGTCCTGGATGCCCATCCACGGCATGGCGGCGTTCTCTCTTACGGGGGGCCGCCATTGTCGGCCAGCGCCGGGACTGGCGACAGGGGGCCGGCAGGACCCTCGGGCATGCCAGACAGCAGAGGTTGCAGGTGCTGGCGCAGCTGCGCGTGCAGCTGCCGCACCGCCGGCGAGAACTGTTTGCGGTGCGGGCAGACCAGCTGCAACGGTATGTGGCTGCCGATGCCGTCGAGCAGCAGCTGCAGGCGCCCTGCGAGCACATCCTCGCGCAGGTCCAGCCAGGATTTGTAGGTGATGCCTTCGCCGGCCACCGCCCAGCGCCGCACCACATCGGCGTCATCGCAGACCAGCGGGCCGCGCACCGGAACCACGCTGCGGCACCCGTCGACCTCGAACGACCAGCGATCATAGGCGCGGCCACTGAGCTGGTAGACCAGGCAATCATGCTCGCGCAGATCGTCCAGGCGCGTGGGCATGCCGCGCCGCTGCAGATAGTCGGGCGACGCCGCGAGTACGCGCCGATTGCCTTCCAGCAGGGGCAGGGCCACGTAGTTGGCGTCGTCGAAGTGGCCGATGCGGATGGCCACGTCGACCGGGTCGCGGAACACGTCGGCCACTTCGTCGGACAGGCGCAGGTGCAGGCGCAGCCGGGGGTGCGCGGCGCGAAAGGCGCTCAGCCAGGGCAGCAGCAGATTTCGACCGAAGTCCGACGGCGCCGACAGCTGCAGGGTGCCGTGCAGTTCGGCGTCTTCGCCCTGCACGCGCGCCTGGCCCTCGCGCAGGGTGGCCAGCACCTCCTGCGCATACGGCAGGTACAGCGCCCCCTCGCCGGTCAGGCGCAGGCTGCGCGTGGTGCGCACGAACAGGCGCAGGTCCAGCTCGCGCTCCAGCCGCGCCACCGCCGCAGCAACCTGCCCCGGCAGCAGGTCGGCTTCGCGGGCCGCCTGCGAGAAGCTGCCCAGTGCGGCAGTACGGACGAACAGCTGCAGATCGTCGAAGCGGATCATCTTCATCGCCAGAGTGAAAGTGCTGCCCGATTCTGCGCCTTTCCGAGGGACCGCGTGCGGCGCAACCTGTCGCCTCCTTCCCCACTGGACCGCTGCCATGCGCGCCATTGCCTACACCCAAGCCGGCCTGCCGATCGATGATGCCCAGGCCCTGATCGATATTGAACTGGAACTGCCGCAGCCCGGCCCGCGTGACCTGCGGGTGGCGGTACGCGCGGTGGCGGTGAACCCGGTCGACACCAAGGTCCGCCGCGGCGTGGCCACCGATGGCCCGCGCGTGCTGGGCTGGGATGCGGTCGGCATTGTTGATGCGGTGGGCAGCGAGGTGACCCTGTTCCAGCCCGGCGACGCGGTCTACTACGCCGGCGTCATCGACCGCCCGGGCAGCAATGCGCAGTACCAGCTGGTGGATGAGCGCAGCGTCGGGCGCAAGCCGGCCAGTCTCGACGATGCCGCCGCCGCAGCGTTGCCACTGACTGCAATCACCGCCTGGGAGCTGCTGTTCGACCGCCTGCGCATCCCGGAGGGTGGTGGCGAAGGCCAGACCCTGCTGGTGATCGGTGCTGCCGGTGGTGTCGGTTCGATCCTGGTGCAGCTGGCACGGAAGCTGACCAGGCTGACCGTGATCGGCACCGCCTCGCGCCCGGATACCCAGGACTGGACGTACGCAATGGGGGCACACCACGTGATCGACCACAGCCTGCCGCTGGCCGAGGGACTGGCGCGGCTCGGCATCAGCGAGGTGCAGCATGTCGCCAGCCTGACCCACTCCGACCAGTACTACGCGCAGATCGTGGAACTGCTGGCACCGCAGGGCCAACTGGGGCTGATCGATGACCCGGGCCAGGTGGACGTGATGGCGCTCAAGCGCAAGGCACTGTCACTGCACTGGGAGTCGATGTTCACCCGGCCGCTGTACCGCACCGCCGACATGCAGCGCCAGCACGACCTGTTGAACCGTGTGGCCGAGCTGATCGATACGGGCGTGCTGCAGACCACCCTGGGCGAGCACTTCGGGCGCATCGACGCGGCCAACCTGCGGCGCGCCCACGCGCTGCTGGAAAGCCAGCGCGCCAAGGGCAAGATCGTGCTGGAAGGCTGGTAAGGCCCGGTTTTTCCTGTAGAACCGAGCCCACGCTCGGCTGCCGTCAGCGCACGCCGCTCAGCCGAGCATGGGCTCGGCTCTACAGAGATTCATCCACGAATGGCATGGATCCACCGTGTCGACCCAGGTCGACACCTGCTAACAGCGGCCGGCACCTCCCCTCAGGCCACGCCGTTGTCGACGTGGGTGGCGAAACCGGGCTGCTCGCGCAGCCGTTCGAACCACGCCGAGAGGTGTGGCAGCACGGGCTTGTTGCCGGGCGTGCTGCGCCAGCGCTGGGCCGATAGCCCGAGCACGATGTCGGCCAGGGTGAAGGCGTTGCCCGTCACGTGGCAGTGGCCACCGGCCAATTGTGTGTCGAGTACGCCCATCAAGTGGTTCCACTGCGCCAGGCTGGCCTCGGCGCGGGCATCGTCCGGGTAGTCCGGGTGCCGCCGCACGCGCGCCATGAACACGTGCCGCCAGGCGCTGTTGAGGTCGCTGGCCTGCCAGTCCATCCACTGCTCGACCCGGGCGCGGCCCTGCGCCGTGCCGGGCAGCAGGTCATCACGGCCAGCACGTACGGCCAGGTAGCGGCAGATGCTGTTCGATTCCCACAGCACGAAGCCGCCATCGCGCAGGACCGGCACCTGCCGGTTCGGATTCAACGTGGCCAGCAGGTCCGCCGGTGGTTCTGGCTCGTGTTGGAGTGGCAGGTCGAGGCCGGCGCACAGCCACAGCACCTTGCGCACGTTGATGGAGGTCGGCTTTCCGTACAGAGCGAGCATGGTCCTGACGCAGCAGCTGAGACTCGGCCAGCCTACACTTGCCCCATGCAAACCGAATACCTGCTCATTGCCGGCCTTCTATTGGCCGTGCTCATCCTGCAGCTGGTCGCCCTGCTGCGCCGCCCGCCGCATGACCGCCTGGAACAGGCCGTGCGCGAGGAAGCGCGCGCCGGGCGCAGCGAACTGCGCGAACAGCTCGATGGCTTCGCCCGCGCGTTGACCGATCTGTCCACCCGCACCGATCAGCGCCTGGACCTGCTGCGCGAAGCGCTGGGCGAAGATGCCCGCAAAGCGCGCGCTGAAGTGGCCGATAGCCAGCAGCGCGGCGCAGCATTGATGGGGCAGCGGCTGCAGGAACTGCGCGGCCAACTGGAGACCTTCGGCCAGCAGCAGGAGGCACGCATCCATGCGTTTGGCCAGCAGCTGCAGGAGCTCACTGCGCGCACCGATACCCAGCTCGGGGCGCTGCGCCAGACCCTGGTGGACGATGCACGCAAGGGCCGCGAGGAGGGCGCGCTGTCGCAGCAGCGCCTGACCGACAGTCTGGGCCTGCGCCTGCAGGAACTGACACAGCGCAACGAGCAGCGCATCGCCGAGATGCGTGCCACGCTGGAGGAACAGCTGCGCGCGCTGCAGAACGACAACGCGCAGAAGCTGGAGCAGATGCGCCACACCGTGGACGAGAAGCTGCAGTCGACGCTGGAAACGCGATTGGGCAATTCCTTCAAGCTCGTCTCCGAGCGCCTGGAACAGGTGCAGCGTGGCCTCGGCGAGATGCAGCAGCTGGCCACCGGCGTGGGCGACCTCAAGCGCGTGCTGACCAACGTCAAGAACCGTGGCAGCTGGGGTGAAGTACAGCTGGAGAACATCCTCGAGCAGACGCTCACCCAGGAGCAGTACGCGCGTGCGGTGAAGGTGCGCCCGGATAGTGGCGAGATGGTCGATATCGCCGTGCGCCTGCCGGGCCGCAGTAGCGACGACACGCCGGTGTGGCTGCCGATCGACTCCAAGTTCCCGCGCGAGGACTACGAGCGCCTGCTGGACGCACAGGAACAGGGCGATGCCGAAGGCGTGCGCCTGCAGGGCATCCAGCTGGAGCGCGCGGTGCGCGTGCAGGCCAAGTCGATCTGCGACAAGTACATCGTGCCACCGCACACCACGGACTTCGCGGTGATGTTCCTGCCCACCGAAGGCCTGTATGCCGAGGTGATCCGGCGCCCGGGCCTGGTTGACCTGCTGCAGCGCGAGCACCGTGTGGTGGTGGCCGGACCGACCACGGTCACTGCGTTGCTCAACAGCCTGCAGATGGGCTTTCGCACGCTGGCCATTGAAAAGCGATCCAGCGAAGTGTGGAGCCTGCTGGGTGCGGTCAAGAGCGAGTTCGGGAAGTTCGCCGGCATCCTGGAAAAGGCCGAGAAGCAGATCACTACCGTTGGCCGCAGCATCGGCGAGGCCAGCCGCAAGACCCGCACCATCGAACGCCGCCTGCGTGGCGTGGAGTCGCTGGCGTCCGAACAGGCGCAGTCGCTGCTCGGCGACCTGGCCGAGGGTGATGCGGTGGCCGAGGAGGAAGGCAGTGACGGCGAGGGCGACGAGGCCTGAGCCACGCTGACACGCCGCCTGCATCGCCGATGGGTATGCTGGCGGCCTGTCCGCTTCGACCAGGTACCGCCATGCGCCTGCCCCGCTTCACCAGCCTTGTCCTGACCGCGCTGCTCGCCGCCTGCGGCAGCGCGCCAACGACCGTGGGCACGACCACGCAGGCCGCCTCCAGCACCCCCGAAGCGGTCGAGGCCTACCGCGAAGCACGCGACGTCGACTGCCAGGCCGCCGGTGGCACCCTGCAGCGGCTCGGCCGGCTGCAGCGCGAGCAATGCGTGATTCCCTATGCCGACGCCGGCAAGGCCTGCAGCCGCAAAAGCGACTGCACGGGCCAGTGCCTGGCCGCAGGCGAGGCACTGGCCGGTGATGTGGCGTCCGGTACCTGCCAGCGTGATGCCAGCCAGAACTTCGGTTGCCGCCAGCGTATCGATGACGGCAAGGCGCAGGGTACGATCTGCGTGGATTGAGGATGTCCTGTAGAGCCGAGCCCATGCTCGGCTGCCATGGCATCAGCCGAGCATGGGTTCGGCTCTACAACAGCGCGCGCGGCGCTATGCTGGTGGGCCATTCCCGCCGTAGCCGGAGCCCCGCGTGAGCACCCCGATCCAGGACATTCCCCTCACCACCATCGACGGCCAGCCGTCCTCGCTTGCCGACTACCAGGGCAAGGTGCTGCTGCTGGTCAACGTCGCCTCCAAGTGCGGCCTGACCCCGCAGTACGAAGGCCTGCAGGCGCTGTATGCGGAAAAGCATGCGCAGGGCCTGGAAGTGCTGGGCTTCCCCGCCAACAACTTCCTTGGCCAGGAGCCGGGCAGCGAGGCGGAGATCCAGCAGTTCTGCCAGCTCACCTACGACGTCAGTTTCCCGATGTTCTCCAAGATCAGTGTCGCCGGTGATGACACCCACCCGCTGTACCAGCAGCTGACCGCCGCCCAGCCGCAGTCGATCGGCGAAGGCCCGCTGCGCGAGCGCCTGGCCAGCAAGGAGATCCCGATCCATCCGGCACCGGCGGTGCTGTGGAACTTCGAGAAGTTCCTGGTCGGCCGTGATGGCAAGGTGATTGCACGCTTTGCCCCGGACGTGGCGGCCGATGACGTGCGCCTGCGCGACGCCATCGAGGCCGCGCTGGTGGCCTGAGCAAAGCGTGCCAATCCGGGTTGGCACCTGCCGGAAAAGAAAACCCCGCCGAGGCGGGGTTTTTTCATGCACGGGTTGCAGCGATCAGTTGCTCCAGTTCGGCATCGGCATCGCATCCACGGGGATCGGCGAATTGGCATCGTCATGGCCGCGGTCGCGCTTGCTGCGCAGGTCGTTCTCGATCTGGTAGTTGCGGCGCTGCATCCACGCATCGCGCACCAGCGAGTACTCGTCCACGGCGGTGTCGCGCAGATCATCGATCGCCAGCAGCTGTGCGCGGGTGTCGACCAGCTGCAGGCCCTGCAGGCCGATGCGGACCTTGTCTTCCTCGATGCGGCGGATCGGCGACAACGGGATGTCACCGGCCAGGCCGAACACATCGCGCACGGTACGCGGGCCGAAGAACGGCAGTTCCACGTAGCGCGAACGACGCCAGCCCCAGGCACCCAGGGTCTGGCCGAAATCTTCATTGCGACGCGGCACCATCGCCTTGCTGGCCGGATCGAACAGGCCACCGATGCCCAGCGTGCTGTTCATCAGGAAGCGGCCGAGGCTGTCCCACGCATCGGCACCGCGGCCCTGCAGCAGCTGGTTGGTGATGGTCACCGGTGCGCGCAGATTGCTGAAGAAGTTGCTGACGCCGGTACGCGCGAAGCGTGGCACCACGTGGGTGTAGGCCGTGGCCAGCGGGCGGGCGATGCCACGGTCGACCGCGTTGTTGAACTTGTGCACCTTGCGGTTGAACGGTTCCCACGGGTCATAGGCGGCCGCACTGCCGGTGTCGCCGGTACCACCGTACAGGGCGTCGAAATCATCGTCGCTGGCGGCGGAGGATGCTGCGGTCGTCGGTGGGCTGGCCTCTGCGCCCTGCGGCGCAGCTGTCGGCGCCGCAGCGGCAGGCGTCGCCGGGTTGGCCACGGCAGCGACCGGAGCAGTACCGACCACGCCGGTATCGGCCGTTGCGGCCGGCGCTTCGGCAGCAGGGCCGGGCGCGACCACGGTGCTGGCGACCGGTGCATCGCTGCGCGCGGGCTTGCCGGCACAGGCGGTCAGGGCGGTGGCCAGGAGGATCAGGGGGAAAGTGCGTACGACGTTCATGTCAGCTCGCAGCAGAAGTAGCGTTGAAGTCCAGGTCGGGCGACAGCCGGTAGGCCGCGCTCAGCTCGTTGAAGCCGGCCGGCGCGCCGGAAATGGCCAGCGCATGGCCCGCCTTGCGTGCCCGGGAGGCCAGTTCGGCCAGCAGGGCCAGGCCGGCGCTGTCCACGCGCTCGACCTCGCCCAGCTCCAGCCGTGCCAGCTTGGCCGGCAGGGCCTGCAGCTGCGGCCACAGCGCGATCACCGCGGCACGGTCGAGCACCCCGCGCAGGCGCAGGGTGTCGCCTTCCAGCAGCGCCAGTGCGTTACTTGCCATTGCCCGCCGGCCCGGCCTGCATGCTGCCGCTGTGCAGCTCGCTGGCCACCTGCTTGATGCCCTTCTGGCGCAGCGGAGTATCGAACTGGTTGCGGAAGGTCTGCACGTAGGAGATGCCTTCGATGTTGACGTCGAAGATCTTCCACTGGCCGTTCACGTTGCGCATCCAGTACTCGACCGGGGTCGGTTCGCTGCCGGCGCGCACCAGTTCGGTGGTCACTCGCACGCCGCGGTTGCCCGGCAGCGGGCTCTCACCCTTCAGACGGAAGCTCGGCTTGCCCTGGATGTTGAGCAGGGTCGAACCGTAGCGCTGCATCAGGCTGTCGGCCATGGCATCGGCGAACAGCTTGATGTCGGCATCCGAGGCGCCGCGGGCGTGCGTGCCCAGCACCAGGCGTGCCGCATAGTCGCGGTCGAAGGTGCGGTTCAGTTCGCTGTCGATGTAGCTGCGCAGGCTGGCCGGATTGCTGCTGAACTCGCTCCGGCGCTGCTGCAGGGTGGTGAGGATGCGCGTGCTGGCATCGATCACCACCTTGCCGGCCTGGCCCTGCGCTGCGGCAGCGGCGGGGGCGACCGCCTGGGCCTGGGCAAGGAACGGGGTGGCCATCAGCAGCGCCGAGGCGAGCAGGGCGGGGATCAGTTTCATTTTCATGGTTGCGGTTCCGTTGCAGGCGCCTGCGCGCCATCGTTGGGCTTCTGGGCAGCGCCGCCACCGGCGCCGCCACTGAACATGTACTTGCCGACCAGCTGGATCAGGTCCACCGCCGGCTGGGTGAAGACGATCTCGTCACCGGCCTTCAGCACGTCCGGGTCGCCGCCCGGCTGCAGACCGATATAGCTCTCGCCGAGCAAACCACTGGTGAAGATGCCCGCCGAGGTGTCCGCCGGCAGGTCCTTGACCTTGCTGTCCATGCGCAGGGTCACGATGGATTCGAACTTCACCGGATCCAGGTCGATCGAGGCGACCTGGCCGACGGTGACGCCGCTGATCTTCACCGGCGCCTGCTTGCGCAGCTGGCCGACCTGGGAGAAGCGCGCCTTCAGCTCGTAGCCCTGGCTGCCCCAGCTCCAGCGCTGGTTGGTCGAGGCCACGGCCAGCACCATCAGCGAGGCCAGGGCCAGCAGCAGGAATGCGCCGACGGAGAATTCGAGTCTGGGACCGCGGATGGCCATGTGGATTACCTGATCGAGTCGTGGTGGCCGCGCGCGCCTGCGCACCGCCGGTGGAGGGGTTAGGTGAACAACATTGCCGACAGCACGAAGTTGAACATCAGCACCAGCAGCGAGGCATTGACCACCGCACGGGTGGTCGCCACCGAGGTGCCCTCGATGGTCGGCTCGGCGTGGAAACCAACATAGGCGGCGACCAGCGCTGCGGTGCCGCCGAAGATCGCCGACTTCAGCATCGCCACGCCGAAGTCATCCCAGAAATCGACGCTGTTGCGCAGTGCCGACCAGAACACGCCATTGTCCAGGCCCAGCACATGCACCGCTTCGAAGTAGCTGGCGCTGATCGCCAGCGAGCAGAAGATGCCGGTCAGCAGTGGCACGGTCAGCACCGCCGCCCAGAAGCGCGGCGCGACGGCTTTGGCCACCGGGTCGATCGCCATCAGCTCCAGTGCCTTGATCTGGTCGGTGGCGCGCATCAGGCCCAGTTCGGCGGCGATCGAGCTGCCGGCGCGGCCGATGAACAGCAGCGCGGTCAGCACCGGCGCCAGTTCCCGGTACAGCGACAGGCCGAGCAGGGTCGACAGCGCGTCGGCCGCTCCGAAGGTGGTCAGCGTGCGGTAGCCCTGCAGGGTCAGTACCAGGCCGACGAAGGCACCACCGACGGCGATGATCGGCAGCGAGCGCGCGCCGATCTTGTAGATCTCGCGGGTCAGCTCGGCCAGGAAATCACGGGTCGGCAGCGAACCACGCAGCACGGTCAGCGAGAACAGGCCGGCGCGACCCAGCGAGCGGGTGGCTTGGACGAACGGCATCAGGCGACCCTCGCGCGCGGCGCGGCATCGAACGGAATGGGGCCATCGGGCTGGCCGTGCAGGAACTGCCGCAGCAACGGGTCCTGGCTGGACTGCAGCGCCTCGGGCGTGCCCTGGAACACGATGCCGCCATTGGCGATGGCGATCACCTGGTCGCAGATCGGCAGGGTCTCGTGCACGTGGTGGCTGACAATGATGCTGGTCAGGCCCAGGCTGTGGTTGAGGCGCTGGATCAGGCTCATGATCACGCCGGAGGCGATCGGGTCCAGCCCGGTCAGCGGCTCGTCGTAGATCATCAGTGGCGGATCCAGTGCCAGCGCGCGGGCCAGCGCGACGCGGCGCGCCATGCCGCCGGACAGTTCGCGCGGCCAGGCATCGGCAGCGGCCAGCAGGCCCACGGCATGCAGCTTCATTTGCACAAGCCGGCGCAGCACGGCGGACGGCAGGCGGGTATGCGTGCGCAGCGGCAGCGCGACGTTTTCGGCGACGGTCAGATCGGTCAGCAGCCCGTTGCCCTGCAGCAGAACACCCACGCTCTTGCGCATTTCCAGCAGCGCGCCGCTGTCATGCGGGATCGGCTTGCCGAACAGGGTGACCTCGCCGGCGACCGGACGCAGTTCGCCGGTCAGTGCCGCCAGCAGGGTCGACTTGCCACTGCCGGACGGGCCCAGCACGGCCGTGATGCTGCCCTTGGGCACCTGCAGCGACACGTCGCGCAGGATCGTGCGCCCGCTCCGGTCGATGCGGACGTTGGATAACTGCACCAGACTGGAGGTGGAAGCCGACATGGGCACCATTAACGTTTTTTAGACATCGAAGGATCGGGCCCATCGGCTGAACATAAGCAGACTGGACGGTCCAGTATTGTGGCACGGCATGACCCTTGCCAGGCCGGGACAATCGGCCGGCAGCGCGGAACAATCCGTACCGGCGATGGGCGGGCCATTGAATACTGCCTGCCGTGCTGCACACTGTGCATGACATGATGAGTGACCCGGGCAGCGATTTCCGCCTCTACCATTCCAACTCCCTGGACGTGCTGGCTGCGCTGCTGGCGCGCAACGTGCGTGAGCCGGTTCCGGGCCAGCCGTTGCTCGCGCCGGAGGTGGTGCTGATCCCGCAGGTGGCGATGCGGCGTTGGCTGCAAGCGACACTCGCTGCCGAGTATGGCGTGGCCGCCAACCTCGAGTTCCTGACCCCGGGCGAGTTCGTTGCCCGTGCACTCAATGCCAATGTGCCGGGCGAACGCGACGACCTGGACGCGGCGGGCCTGCACTGGAAGCTGTACCAGGCACTGCGCGACCCGGCGCTGCTGGCGCAGCCACCGATGCGCGCGCTGCAGTCCTATCTTGCCGGCGGCGACGCCCTGAAGCCGTGGGCACTGGCCGGTGAACTGGCGTCGGTGTTCGAGAAGTACCAGGCCTGGCGCCGCGACTGGTTGCTGCGCTGGGAGGCCGGCGCCGACCAGGCCGACCCGCAGGCGATCCTCTGGCGCACCATCGCCCATGGCCGCGACTACCGCGCGCGCCGCATCCAAGCGTACCTGGATCGCTTCGAGGGCGCCGGCCAGCCGCTGCCGCAAGGCCTGCCGCCGCGCATGTCCGCGTTCGCGACGCTCAACATCTCGCCCGACGTGCTGCGGGTGATGGCCACCCAGGCGCGGGTGGGCGAGCTGCACTTCTATATGCCCACTCCGGTGCAGTCGTACTGGGGTGACCTGCAGACGCTGGCCGAGCGCCTGCGCAGCGGCGCACCCGATCCCTTCGGTGAAGCGGCTGGTGAGAACCGCCTGCTGGAAGCCTGGGGTGCGGCCGGCCGCGACTTCATGGCGGTGCTGGGCAGCTACGAGGTGGTGCACCCGGCCGGCGAGATTGCCGCGTATTCGGATCCGGAGGAAGACACCCGGCCGACCCTGGACGAAGGCGGCCTGTCCGACAGCCTGCTGCATCGCCTGCAGCGCGATCTGTTCCACCGCCGCGCACTGCCCTCGGGCGAGCTGCGCGATGGGCTGCGCAGCGACGACCCCAGCCTGCAGGTGCATGCCTGCCACACCCGGCTGCGCGAGCTGCAGGTGCTGCACGACCAGCTGAGAAGCCTGCTGCAGGACCCGCGCTTCGACCCACCGCTGCAGGCGCGCGAGATTGCGGTGCTGGCGCCGGACATCGATCCCTATGTGCCGTACCTGGAGGCGGTGTTCGGCGGCCGCGGGGGGGAGGACGAGCATATTCCCTACGCGCTGGCCGACAGCAGCCCACTGGCAGGAGAGCCGCTGGCCGATGTGTTCGTGCACCTGCTGGGCCTGCCGGTCTCGCGTTTCGGCCTGAACGAGGTGCTGGACCTGCTCGCCAGCGCGCCGCTGGCCGAAGCGGCCGGGCTGGAGGCGGTGGACTTCGATCGCCTGCATGGCTGGCTGCAGCAGGCCGGCGCACGCTGGGGCCTGGATGCGAAGCACCGCAACCAGCACCAGGCGCCGGCCGACGACGCCTACACCTGGCAGTTCGCACTGGACCGCCTGGTGCTCGGTCACGCCACCGGCAGCGAGGCGGACCTGGCCGGCGTGGCGCCGTGGATCGAGCTGGAAGGCGGCGCGCTGGAAGCACTGGACCGGCTGCTGCGGCTGCTGCGCGTGCTGGCGGTCTACCAGCGTCGCCTCGGCGAGCTGCTGACCCCGGCGCAGTGGCGGCAACGGCTGCTGTCGCTGCTGGACGCGCTGCTGCCGACCGCGCCCAGCTCGCCCAACAGCCAGCGTGCCCTCGAGCGCCTGCGCAAGCTGCTGAATCAGTTCGCCGACGATGCCGCCAAGGCCGGGTTCGAAGACGGCGTGCCGCCTGAGGTGGTGCGTTCGCACTTCGCCGGTGTACTGGGTGAGGCCGATACGCGCGCGCCGCTGCTGACCGGTGGCATCAGTTTCGGCCGCATGGTGCCGATGCGCCTGCTGCCGTTCCGGGTGATCTGCGTGCTCGGTCTCAATGATGGCGATTTCCCGCGTCGTGACCCGGCCGCGGGCCTCAACCAGCTCACCGCCGAGCTGGACACGCCACGCCGCCGCCCGGGCGATCGCTCCACCCGCGAAGACGACCGCTTCCTGTTCCTGCAGCTGTTCGCCGCCGCGCAGGAGGTGTTCTACCTCAGCTACCTCGGCGCCGATCCACGCGATGGCAGCGTGCGTGAGCCGTCGGTGCTGGTCAGTGAACTGATCGATGCCGCCGCCGCGTATCACCTCGATCCGCCTGCGGCGGTCCGCGACTTTACCGTGCGCCATGCACTGCAGCCGTTCTCACCGGCGGCGTTCGGAGATGGCGATCCACGCCGCTTCAGCTATCGGCGGCAATGGCATCCCGCTGCCGGCCGCCTCACCGGCCAGCGTGGGGGCCTGCAGCCGTGGTTCGATGCCCCGCTGCCGCCGCCGTTCGACGATGCGGTGGAAGACGAGCTCGCGCTCGACACCCTGCGCCGCTTCCTGTGCGACCCGGCCGGGCAGTTCCTCGCACAGTCGATGGGCCTGCGCCTGGCCGACGATGCCGGGGAAGTTGATGACCTGGAACCGCTGGTGCTGTCATCGCGCGGCCCGGAAAAGCGCAGCGTGCAGGCGGCGGTGGTGCGCGCCACGCTCAGTGGCGATACCGAACCGTTGTACCCGCGGCTGCGCGCGCGTGGCCTGCTGCCGTCCGGTCCATTGGGCCAGCGCCAGTTCGAGGTGGAGCAGTTGAAGACCCGCCCGTATGCCAGTGCGTTGCTGGGCTGGATGCAGGGCGAGCCGCTGGAAAGCCGTCGCTACGAAGTGGACATCGATGGCGTGCGCCTGCACGGCCGCGTGGCCGATCGGCATCCCGAAGGCCTGGTGCGGCTGCGCGCCGGCACGCTCAATGGCAATGCAGTGATCCGCCAGGGCCTGGACTGGCTGCTGGCCAACGCCGCCGGCGACGCACTGCCCCTTGTGCAGTTCCACGATGGCGGCGACGCCGGTCCCGGCCCGCATGTACTGCCGGCACTGAGCGCGCCTGCTGCACGCGCGGCGCTGCGCGCGCTGCTGCAGTTGCGCCAGCGCGGCCTGCGTGAGCCGCTGCGCTTTGCCCCGTATACCGGCTGGGTGCTGTACAACGCGCCGGCAGAAAAACAGCGCAGCGAGGGTTGGAAGCAGTGGCACGGCAGCGACCGCAGCTGGGGTGAATCCAGCAGCGACGCCTGGCAGCTGCTGCTGCGGGGTGCCGACCCGTTCGCCTCCGATGCCAGTTATGCCGACCTGCTGCGCAACAGCCAGGTGGTCTTCAGCGCGGTGCGCGAAGGCCGCACCCTCGGCGCCGAAACGCGCCAGGAGGGCAGCGCATGAGCCCCGCCTTCATCGATGAGCGAGCCCAGTGCATGGCGGTCGATCCCTATCTGGCCCTGCCGCTGGATGGCATCCGCCTGATCGAAGCCAGCGCCGGTACCGGCAAGACCTTCACCCTGGCCACGCTGTTTACCCGCCTGGTGGTAGAGCAGGGCCTGCGCATCGGCCAGATCCTGGCGGTGACCTTCACCGATGCGGCTACCCAGGAACTGCGCAAGCGCATCCGCGAGCGCCTGGCGCTGGCGGCGCGACTGGTCGATCTGGAACCGGTCGAAGGCGAAGCACCGGACGTGCGGCTGACCCGCGAGGTGCTGCAGCGCCATCTGCAGGGAGGTACCGAGCGCGCCGCTGCACTGAAGCGCCGCCTGCAGGTCGCCGCCGATGAGATCGACCTTGCGTCCGTCTTCACCATCCATGGCTTCTGCACCCGCGTGCTGCGCGAGCATGCGCTGGAGAGCGGCCACACCTTTGATCCGCCGGAGCTGCTGGCCAGCGACCGTGAGTTGCTGGAAGCGCTCGCGGCAGACCTGTGGCGGGTATATGCCAATGACCCGGCCACGCTGGAACCGCTGACCTGGCTGTGGTCCACCCCGGACGCACTGGTCGCCGATCTGCGCGCGTTGCTGGCCGCGCCGCCGCTGCACCCGTTGCCACAGGCGGTGGCGCTGCCCGATCCGCAGGCCGCCCTGCAGAGTGTTGCCGAAGAGCTGTCCGCAAGCGTGCGCGAGCATGGCGAGCAGTTCTTCATCGACCTCTGCGATGCGGTCGACAACAAATGGATCAACGGCGTGTCGTACAAGCTGGGCTGGCTGCACCCGCTGGGCCGGCAACTGCTGGGCTGGGCCGAACGCGCCGACCCGCGCGAGCTGCTGACCAGCGAGCGCCTGCCGGCACTGCTGCCGGAGGCGCTGGCAGCCAAGACCAACAAGAAATTCGCCGAGCGCACGCCATCGTCGCCATTGCAGGCGCCGTTGGCCCGCTATGTCGCGCTTCTGGCCGAACGCGATGCCTGGCTCCGTGCCACCGCGTTGAACTTCCTGCACGTGCTTCGCGCTGAAGCCAGACAGCGCCTGCAGGCGCTGAAGCGCACCCGCCGGGTGCAGACCTACGACGATCTGATCGATGGCGTGGCACTGGCCCTGGAAGGCCCGCAGCGGCTGGCATTGGTCAAGCAGCTGCGCGCGCAGTACCGCATCGCGTTGGTCGATGAGTTCCAGGATACCGACGACCGTCAGTGGGGCATTTTCCACACCGTGTTCGGCGATTCACCGGAAGTGCGCGAGCTCGGCCTGGCACCGGCGCTGTTCCTGATCGGCGATCCCAAGCAGGCGATCTACGGTTTCCGCGGCGGTGATATCCACACTTACCTGAAGGCCAAGCGGGCGGCGCAACAGGCGCCGGTGCTTGACCAGAACTTCCGCTCGCGACCGGCCGTGCTGCGCGCGCTGCAGGCGCTGTACGACAACGGTGGCGAAGACGCCTTCCTCGAGCGTGGCATCCAGTTCGAGCCGGTGCGGCCCGGTGGCGTGCGCAGCGATGCGGACTACCAGCGCGACGGCCATGCCGCCCCGGCACTCACTCTGCGCGTGCTGCGCAGTGGCGGTGACAAGGCGATGAGTGCCGATGCCTCGCGCGAAGCAGCCGCCCAGGCCTGTGTGGCGGCGATCCACCAGATCCTGGTCGCGGCGCGCGTCGGCAATGCGGTGCTGCGTGGGCGCCCGGTACAGCCGGGCGACATCGCGGTGCTGGTGCGTTCGCATCGCGAGGCCACACTGGTGCAGCGCGCGCTGGCCGTGGTCGGCATTCCTGCCGTGGCAGCGGGCAAGCAGAGCCTGTTCGCCACCAGCGAAGCGCGTGATCTGCGTGCACTGCTGCTGGCGCTGCTGCAGCCGGCTGACGAGGGCCGCCTGCGCGCGGCGCTGGCGACGGTGCTGCTCGGCCAGCGCGCCAGTGCGATCGCGGCGATGGAGCACGAGGGCGACCTGCAACGCGGGTTCCAGGCGCAGCTTCTGCATTGGCGCGAGCGCTGGCAGCGCGGCGGCCCGTTCGCGGTGATCGCCGACGTCTGCGCCGCGCAGGGCGAACGCCTGCTGGCGCTGATCGATGGCGAGCGCCGCCTGACCAACTACCTGCAGCTGGGCGAACTGCTGCAGGAAGCCTCGGCGCAGGCGCTGGGCATGCACGGCCTGCTGGACTGGCTGCAGGGCCAGATGGCCAGCGCCGACCAGGATGACGAGCAGCAGCTGCTGCGCCTGGAATCGGATGCGCGCCGCGTGCAGATCATCACCCTGCACAAGAGCAAGGGCCTGGAGTACCCGCTGGTGTTCCTGCCCTTCGTGGGCATCGACGGCGGTGCGCCCAACACCGCCTCGCACTGCACGGTGCATGTGGGCGGCCAGCGCCAGCTGCACTGGAAGCTGGGCAAGGACGAGGCCTGGGAAGCGGCCACTGCGCAGCGCGAGCGCGAGCAGCGTGCCGAGGATGCGCGCCTGCTGTATGTCGGCCTGACCCGCGCCGAGCACGCGCTGTGGATCGCCGTGGGTGATCTGGCCGGGCTCGGCAGGACGCGGCTGGCACCGCTGCTGGGTGACCTGCAGGCGCTGCGCGCGCATGCCGATGTGCGCATCGATGACAGTGAGGTACCGGCTGCGCTGCCGCAGCTGGCGGCCGAAGTGGAAGGGGATCTTCCGGCGGTGCGTGCACTGACCCGGCGCGTTCCGCACGACTGGTGGGTGTACAGCTTCACCCAGCTGGCCCACGCCGATGCCGGCGCGGGCAGTGACATCGAAGCCGCTGCCACCGCGCTGCCGGCGCCGGCAGCCGACGAACCCACCGGCCCGGAGCTGCCGCTGGAACCGGCACTGCCGGAAGCCGCCGCGGAGGCCGAGGACAGCGCGCCGCTCGACCCGCGTTTCATGGGCAGCCGCTTCGGCAACGTGCTGCACGAGGCAATGGAAAACGTCGACTTCGCCGCATGGGCTGACTGGCAACCAGGCCGGGAAGCTCCCGAGGGCCAGGTCGAGGTGCTGCGCAAGGCGCTGCACGATGAGGGCTATGCCGACGTCGATCTGGACGATGGCGTAGCGGTGCTGGTGCCGCTGGTGGGCCACACGCTGACCGTACCGCTGCCCGAAGGCGGTGCGCTGTACAGCCTCGGTGAAGGCGAGCGCCGCGCCGAAATCGACTTCCATTTCGCCATCGAGGCGACCACGGTGCCGGCGCTGCTGCAGGTGCTGCATGCGCACGGTGTTTCCAGTGGCCGCCGCGGTTTCGGCCAGCGCCGCCGCCTGGAGGGGCTGATGACCGGCATGATCGACCTGACCTACGTGCGTGATGGCCGGTGGTACGTGCTCGACTACAAGTCCAACCGCCTGCCCGGCTACAGCCCGGACCTGCTGGCCATTGCCATGCGCCACAGCGAATACGATCTGCAGGCGCTGATCTACACCGTGGCCCTGCATCGCTGGCTGCGCTTCCGCCTGGGCGCCGCCTACGACTACGAGCGCGACATGGGCGGCATCCGTTACCTGTTCTGCCGCGGCCTGGATGGCAAGGGCAATGGCGTGCACGTGGATCGTTTCCCGTTCGCGCTGGTGGATGCACTCGACGCGCTGTTCGCCGGCGGCGAGCAGGCCCAGGCCCAGCTCGCCGCGCGTGCCCGAGGAGCCAGCGCATGAGCCTGCTGAAGGAACTGCACCAGAAGGGCCTGCTGCGCACCCTCGACCACGCATTGGCGACCAGCCTGCAGCGGTTGCGCGACGACACGCCCGACAATGTGGCACTGGCGGCGGCGCTGGCTTCGCTGGCGGTGTCGCAGGGCCACGCCGCGTTCGATCCGGCACAACCGCAGCGGTTGCTGGAAGGCGTGCCCGAGTGGCCCGCCGCGCAGGCCTGGCTGGCGCAGCTGCGCGCATCGCCCTGGGTGGCCACACCGGAGCAGGCTGACGCCATCGCCGGGGATGCCCCCTTGGTGCTGGAGAACGGGCTGCTGTACCTGCGCCGCTACCGCGAGTACGAGCGCCAGTTGGCCACCGGTCTGCAGCGCATCGGCCGGCATCCGCTGCCGGCGCCGGACATGGCAGCGTTGGCGCCGTTGTTCGCGCAGCTGTTCCCGCACGCATCGTGCGGCGAAGATCACCAGGCACGCGCAGCCGGCGTGACGCTGCGCCATCCGCTGGCGCTGGTCACCGGCGGCCCCGGCACAGGCAAGACCACCACCATCGCACGCCTGTTGCTGCTGCTGGCCGCGCAGGCCCGGCACGCCGGCCAGCCGCTGCCCGAGGTGGCGCTGGCCGCGCCCACCGGTCGCGCCGCCGAGCGGATGGCCGAGAGCCTGCGCATGGCCGTGCAACGCTTGCAGGAACAGGGACTGGATCCGACACTGTGCGCGGCACTGCCCAGCAGCGGCACCACCCTGCATCGACTGCTCGGCGTGATTCCCGACTCACCACGCTTCCGCCACCACGCCGACAATCCGCTGGCGGTGGACGTGGTGGTGGTCGACGAAGCGTCGATGATCGATCTGCCGATGATGGCCAAGCTGGTCGATGCAATTGCCAGCGGCACCCGCCTGATCCTGCTCGGCGATCCCGATCAGTTGCCGTCGGTCGAAGCCGGTGATGTGCTCAGCGCGATCCTGCGCGCCAGCGGCGATGGCATCGGCACCCGCGCCGACGATGCGCTGGCGCTGCATGGCCTGCTGGCACCGGCCACCTTGCAGCCGCAGGCCGCACCACGCGCCTTCGCCGGCCGTCGCGTACAGCTGCAACGCGGCTACCGGCAGAGTGATGCGCTGGACCTGGCACCGCTGGCGCATGCCGTGCGTGAAGGCGACAGCGGCACCGCGCTGCAGCTGCTGCGCAGTGGTGAACTGGCCGGCGTGCACTTCCACGAAGGCGAAGCCGATCCATTGCGCGGTCAGCGCGAGCACCTGCTGGGCCACTGGCGTGCACTGGCCGAGGCCGCGGATCCGGTACGTGCCCTGCAGCAGGCCGGTCGCCTGCGCGTGCTGACCGCGCTGCGCGAAGGCCCGCAAGGTGCGCGTGGGCTCAACAGCCGCATCGAACAGCTGCTGGCCGGCAACACCCCGGGCTACTTCCAGGGCCGCTTGCTGCTGGTCACCGAGAACAGCTACCGGCACCGCCTGTTCAATGGTGATATCGGCATCTGCCTGCGCGATGGCAGCGGCGCGATGGTGGCCTGGTTCCCCGGCGACAGCGTCGACCAACCACGCGCCTTCCACCCCGCAGCACTGCCCGCGCACGAAAGCGCCTTTGCGATGACCGTGCACAAGGCACAGGGCTCGGAGTTCGATGAAGTGTGGTTGCAGCTGCCACGCCAGGACAGCCGCGTGCTGTCACGCGAACTGGTCTACACCGGCCTGACCCGCGCCCGCCAGGTACTGCATGTGGCCGGCAGCGCCGACGTGCTGCAGGCCGCACTGAAGCGGCACGCCAGCCGCTTGGGCGGCCTGGCCTGGCGGTTGGGTGCCGAAGATGTGGCCGAACAACCAGCGCGCATCGAACAGCCCACGGTGCAGGGCACGTTGTTCTGACGCGGGCGTGATGCGCTGCCTGTAGAGCCGGGCCATGCTCGGCTGATGGACCACGAAGCCGAGCGTGGCTCGACTCTACAAAAGCGCGCTTCGATCGTTCTGGTGGTCATCCACGCATGGCGTGGATCTACGCGATCAGCACCAACCCATCCGGAAACACGATCGCCGCTTCATCCGCACTCACGTCGAAGAAGCCCACGCCGTGCTTCTCGGCCAGATCCTGCACCCGCCCGTGCGCGCGCTCGGCCACCGAGTAGGCGAACGCGCCGTAGATCACCTGCCGGCCGATGCTGTACTCGGTCACCTCGGCGCGGTCGTCATCGTCGTTGCTCAGTGGTCCGTTCAACGGCGGGAATTCCTGCGCCATCTCCGCAAACCACGCTTGCAGCGCCGGGCTGCTGACGGCCGGGTCGTCATACTCGTGGCGCTCGTTCCACTGCGTCTGCTTTTCGAACCAGGCGATGAAAGCCGCCGCCTCGCGTGGCGCGGTGCTGGCCTCGAACACCATCATGTCGTAACTCATTGGATCTTCCTGTGCAGAGCAGGGGTCAGCGCCTTCGCCCGCGGCGAAGGATCCGACCCCGGCAACGGGGTCTGTGGACGCACAGGGTATCCCGCTAGAGCTGTTCGGCTGCACTCATCGCCAAGCCCGGCGCCAGCGCCTTGGCCTCTGGGAACAGCGCGAAGCGCAGGCCGATCAGGCCCATCAGCGCTTCGTCGCGGGCCTTGCAGGCGGCCACGCTGCCGACCCGGCCCAGCGACGTATCCAGCCGCTCGCGCAGCGCCTGGTCTGCAGCAATCGGCTTGCGCGCCGCGATCTGCCGCCGGTAGTGCCCAGCGATCTCTTCCAGGATGTGCTCGACGGCTTCGCGGCTGCGCTCGGGCAGTTCCAGCCGTGCACGACGCAGCTGCAAGATGTTCAGGCCGATGCGCGCCTCGTTGAGCATGTCCACCGAGGCGATGTCGCTGCCCTCCGGCGTCGCTGCCAGGCGCGGTGCGAGCAGGCCCAGCAGGTCGAGCATGCGTGCGGCGAAGCGCTGCCGATCCTGCTGGCCACGTCCTTCGGCGGCTTCGGCCAGCGTGGTCCAGCCCTGCCGCACCAGCCGGCGCGCGGTCCACTCGGCACCTACCGAACGGAACAGGCGGGTCATCACCACTGCAAAGCTAATGCCGATGAACATCGCGATCGACGAGTTGAGGAAGGTCTGGATGTTGGCGCTGTAGGTGTTCTGCAGGCTCAGCAGCGCGGCCAGATTGACTGTCAGCGGCAGCGCGAACAGCGCACTCTTCGGATGATGCAGCAGCAGTCCCAGTGGCAGGAAGGCCACCGCCAGCACCAGTGCCAGCAGGCCGAAGTCGTGCACGGCTGGGAACACGCCGAACAGGTACACGCCCGCCACTACCGAGGCGACCATCGCCCACACCAGGAACTGCACCATGCTGGGAGCCGGATCGTCCTGTGCGGCAAAAAATGCGGCCGTCACCGCCGCCATCATCGCGCCGTTGCCGCCGCCTTCCCAACCCAGCGCGATCCACAGCACGCAGTAACTCATCAGCGCCACGCCGGCACTGAGCGCGGAGAACAGCGCCATGCCGTAGTCGACATGCTTGTCGGCGGCCACCCGTTCGGTGCGGATGCGGTAGTGCGCGCGATCCAACGGCGCGGTGCCGTGGTCGATCGCGTGCTGCAGGGTGCGGCAGTCCTGCCACAGGTCCACCAGTTCCTCCAGGCGCAGCAGCAGGCTGGCCAGCTGCAGGTGCTTCAGGTCGCGGTCCACCTGCGGCTTCAGCGCACTGATGCGCGCGCGCAGGCGGGCGTACTCGCTGGCGTTGGTCGGGCGATCCAGCCAATCGCGGATGTCGTCGACCAGCGCCGGCAGCCCATCCGGCAGGGCCTGGCCATCGCTGCGCAGCGCACTCAGGCGATCGGCGATTGACGACAACACCGGCAACAGCAGCAGCATGCGCTCGCGCAGGCGCTCCATCGACACCGCCGACCCTGCATGGCGTGGATCATCGCGGCGCAGGAATTCGATCAGCGCCTCGAACTGCACCAGATCGGCGGCCAACCGGTTGCGCGGCGCGTGTGCGCGGCCACGCTCAAGGATCTGCCGGCACCACTGCGCGGCGTCCTCCATCCAGTTGCCGATGCGGGCGCGCAGCATCGGGCGTACCGACGCCGGGAACAGCAGCGAGGCAAACAGCACGGCCACCACCGTGCCGAGGATGATCTCCTCGCTGCGCGCCACCACGGTGTCGAAGATGGTCTCCGGCGAGGTGACTGCCGGGAAGCCGATGAAGGCGGTGGTGTAGCCGGCCAACAGGAACGCGTAGCCGCGAGGGCCGCGGTTGAGCAGGGCCATGAACAGGCAACCGGCCAGCCAGATCGACATTGCCGCACTCAGCACCAGCGGGGTTTCCACCAGCGCCGGCAGTGCCAGCAGCGTGGCCAGCCCGGCCACCAGTGTGCCGACGATCCGGTACACGCCCTTGGCGCGGGTCGGGCCCAGCAGCGGCTGGCTGACGATGTACACCGTGCCCATCGCCCAGTACGGGCGCGACAGGTTGCCGGCCATGGCGATGTACAGCGCGGCCACCGCGGCCAGGTAGGTCTTGATCGAGAACAGCCAGGCCTGGCGATCGGTCAGCGCGTTCATGGCTTACTTCGCCGAGGCCTGTGCGGTGGACGGCACAGCCGGGGCAACCGATGCCTGCCAGCCGCCACCCAGCACCAGGAACAGGTGGATCTGGTCGCGCGAGACCTGTGCTTCGGCGGCGGCCAGGGTGGCGTCGCTGGTGGCCAGGCTGCGGTCGGCATCCAGGCTGGACAGGTAGGGTGTGCGGCCGCCCTGGTACAGCCGGCGGTTCTGCTCGGCGGCCAGCGCGGCCTGCTCCTGCGCCACGCGCAGCGACTGCAGTCGGCGCAGGTCCTGCGCATAGCGGTCCAGCGCAGTCTGGGTCTCGCGCAGTGCCTGCAGCACGGTGTGGTCGAACTCGGCCAGGGCCGCGTCGGCACCGGCTTCGGCGGCGTGGATGCGGGCATGCGTGCCCGAGGAGGGCAGTGTCCACGAGATCAGCGGGCCGATCGACCACTGCTGGGTCATCGGCGTGCCGAAGTCTTCCAGCAGGCCGGCGGCACCCACCGAGGCACCCAGACGGATGTCCGGATACAGCTCGGCGGTGGCCACGCCAATCCGCGCGGTGGCCGAGGCCAGCTTGCGTTCGGCCTGGCGCACGTCCGGGCGGCGCTGCAGCAGCGCACGGCCATCACCGACCGGCAGCGGCTGCGCCAGGCTGGGCGCGTGCGCGCAGTCGATCACGCCGGCCGGCAACTGGCCTGGGGTCTGGCCCAGCAGTGCGGCCAGCGAATAGGCCGCGGCCGAACGCTGCGCGCGCAGCGGCGGCAGTGCCGCCTCCAGCAGTGCCACCTGCGCATTGGCGCGGGCCAGTTCCGGCGGCGTGCCGCGGCCGGCCGCGATCAGGCGCTCGATGACGCTGCGGCTGCGCTGCTGCAGCTGCAGCGAATGCTCGGCCACGTGCAGCTCGTGGTTGGCGTGGCAGATTTCCAGGTAGCTGTCGGCCACCTGTGCGACCACGCTGACCTGGGCCAGGTCGCGCGCCGCAGCGACGGACTGCTCGTCGGCACGCGCTGCCTCGGCGCCGCGCTTGAGCTTGCCGAACAGGTCGAACTGGTAGCTGACCGCGAACTTGCCATCGGCCAGGTTGATCACCGGCAGCTCGTGCTCCTGCAGGAACGATTCGGCCGACAGCTGCGCGCGGCTGACGCCGGCCTCGGCCTCGTACTCGAATCCGCCCGCGTCCAGCGCCTGTTCGTACACGGCGGCGGCGCGGCGCAGGTGCGCATCGGCGGCCTTCAGTTCCACGTTGTCACGCAGTGCCTGGGTGATCAGCCCGTCCAGCACCGGGTCGTTGTACAGCGACCACCAGCGGTCGGGCAGCGCCTGGTTGGCAGCCACCTGCGGGTTCTGCGTATCGATGAAGGCCGCATTGGCCTCCGGGCGCTTGAACGCCGAGCCTTCCGGCAGTGCATAGTCCGGGCCGACGGTTCTGCACGCGGCCAGGCTGGCCAGTGCGACGATCAGGCCGAGACGGGGCAGGGCGGCGTTCACAGGCCCGCCTGTGTCGGCGAAGTGCCGGCCTTGTCGTTGTGCGGATGGCGGCCGGTGTCCACGGTCACCGTGGCGGTACGGCCGGCAATCAACTCAACGCCCTTGGGCACTTCGTCGATGGCGATGCGCACCGGGATGCGCTGCGCCAGCCGCACCCAGTCGAAGGCCGGGGTCACGTTCGGCAGCAGGGTGCTGCCGTTGCTGCGGTAGCGGTCCTCGATACCGGCGGCAATGCTCTCGACATGGCCGTGCAGCGGTGCCGATTCGCCCATCAGGCGGATGTCCACGCGCTGCCCCGGCGCCACGCCGCGCAGTCGGGTTTCCTCGAAATAGCCATCAATGCGGAACGAGCCGGTATCCAGCAGCGCCAGCACTGGCTTGCCGGCCACCACGTAGTCGCCCACGCGCATCGTGCGGTCGTTGACGCGGCCATCGGCCGGCGCGCGCACCTCGGTGCGGCCCAGGTTGAGCTCGGCCAGGTCGACCGCCGCCTGTGCGGTGGCCAGCGCCGCCTGTGCGGCCTGCAGCTTGGCGCGGCGCACTTCGGCATCCTCGGCGGCGACCAGGTCCTGCAGGCTGCGGTCGCGGCCGATCTCGCGGCGCAGCTGTGCCACCGAGGCCTGGCGCTCGGCCAGGCTGGCCTTGGCCTGCTCCAGCGCGATGCGGTAGCGGGCGCGATCGACGACGAACAGCAGGTCGCCCTTCTTCACCGCCTGGTTGTCGGCCACGTTCACCGTTTCCACCAGCCCGGACACGTCCGGCGCCACCTGCACCACGTCGGCGCCGACGTGGGCGTCGCGGGTCCAGGGTTCATCCATGTAGTAGACCCACAGCTGGCGCAGCACCAGCAGGGCGACGATCACGGCTGCGCTGGTGAGCAGCACCGGCAGGGTCTTCTTCACGATCTTGTTCACGATTGCATCCAACGCAGGAGGTGGAACAGCAGGCCAAGCACGATCCCGTACAGCGCCAGGTTGAACAGCGCCGGGTGCCATACATGGCGGTAGGCGCCGGCACGCTGCAGCAGCACGTGCAGGCCGCTGTTGACCAGATAGGCCAACACCATCAACCCAAGCAGGGTCGGGACGAACACTCCGTGGAGACTGAATTCACCGGGCATCGGTAGGGGCGGGGACGAGGTGGGGGAGGGAGGGACAACGAAACAACAGCAACGGGCAAAAGCCGCTGGCGTGTGCACGGCAGCGGCGGTGTTCGGGGGCAGCGCTCTTACGTGATGCGGTCGGCGGCCTCGGCCAGCAGGCGCCATGCCTTCAGCACGGCGTGCAGTTCATCCATGGAAAGCTCGCCGAACACGTCCTGGCGCAGGCCGATCAACTGATCTTCCAGCTCGCTGACCAGCGCATGGCCCTCGTCGGTCAGCCACAACAGGTTGGCGCGGCGGTCGCTGGCGTCGCTCTCGCGGCGGACCAGGCCACTGGCACACAGCTTGTCCAGCAGGCGTACCAGGGAAGGACCCTCCATGCCCAGCTGCTGGGCCAGCGCCACCTGGCGGATGCCGCCGCCGGAGCGGCCGATCATCAGCAACGGCATGGTGCAGGCGGTGGAGATGCCATAGCTGCCGAGCCGGCTGTCGGCCAGGCGCTGCCACTGCCGCCCTGCATAAAGCAGGCCGGAGCTGAGCTGCATCTGCAGCACGGTGCGCTCGTCGAGGGGTCGGTCCATAAGAGATAGATAGGATACTACTAATTTCATTCCTATCAATGGGTTTTTCTGAATGGGTGGATGTGTTGAGGAAAGCGTTGCGCCTGCCTGGTGTCGGGTGGGGCAGCGGGGGCCGGACGGGGCAGGACACGCCGTAAACCCCCCTCCGGGGTCCGGCCCAGCCGCTGGCGGCTGTGCGTTCGGGCGCTTGCGAGGCATGCCTCGCAAGCAAAGCGCCCTCACCCTTGGGGGCTCGGCCGCGGCATCCATGCCGCGGACGGTCCTGCCCCGCCCGGCCCCCGCTTCCCCCCCATCACCCCGCGGGCGCGGTGGGTTGGCTCTTTGAAGGCAGGAGCAGCAGCCAAAGCTGTGCGGACCAACGGTCCGCACCCACCACAGCAGTCGCGAAGTCGCGCGGCTCTTCCGAAGCCATGAACCCAAGCTTTTGACCCCGCTTTCGGGCGGTCCGGCCGCGCCAGCAGGAAATTGTCGGAGAGGTGGAGGGGCAGGCCGGGCAGGACCGTCCACGGCATGGATGCCGTGGCCGAGCCTACAGGGACGTACTTGCGGCGTGTCCTGCCTGGCCTGCCCCTCCCCCTCTCGCTCAGCAACCATGAGGCGCCGCAAGCGACCCCCGATGAACCCGACCAACAGGACGACCCACCCCCCGGTCGGGTACGATGCTCGCCCCCCGTTCGGGACGCTGTACGCAATGAGCAAGAACAACGAAAAGGCCGCCCCGCAGGGCGACGTGACCCAGGACCAGGCCGAGGATGCCGTGCGCACCCTGCTGCGCTGGGCCGGTGAGGACCCGTCCCGCGAAGGCCTGCTGGATACCCCCCGCCGTGTCGCCGAAGCCTATGGCGACTGGTTCAGCGGTTACCGCGATGACCCGCGCGCCTACATGGAGCGCACCTTCGAGGAAGTGGCCGGCTATGACGAACTCATCGTCCTGCGCGACATCGAGTACGAAAGCCACTGCGAACACCACATGGCGCCGATCATCGGCCGCGTGCATGTCGGCTACCTGCCGGCCGGCAAGGTGGTGGGCATCAGCAAGCTGGCCCGCGTCGTCGAAGCCTACGCCCGCCGTTTCCAGGTGCAGGAGAAGATGACCGCGCAGATCGCCCAGTGCATCCAGGATGTGCTGCAGCCGATCGGCGTCGGCGTGGTCGTCGAGGGCGCCCACGAATGCATGACCACCCGCGGCATCCACAAGCGCGGCGTCAGCATGGTCACCTCCAAGATGCTGGGCAGCTTCCGCGACGACGCGCGTACCCGCGCCGAGTTCCTGCGCTTCATCGAAGTGGGCGGCAAGCGCTGAGCCGCTTGACCGCACTCCGCCGGCCTCTGCGGGCCGGCATGCCCACGGCTGCCCGCGCGGCCGCCGCGGGCGGCTGCTCGTCCCCGCCAGCCCTCATGACTCCTTTCGCTGCATGAAGCACCGCGAACGCATCTCCCGTTACCGCCATCTGCGCGAACAGCCCCAGTGGAAGCTGCTTGCCGCCGACCACGCCCCGGAAATCATCGGCCTGCTGCAGGGGCTGCTGATGGACGGCGAGCGCACGCTGCCGTCGTCGGTGCTCAACGAGCGCCTGCAGCGTGCGCTGGATCAGCTCAACGGCGACGAACTGTCGCGCGAGCTGCCGCGTACCGCGCAGGCCTATATCGCACACTGGCTGGCCCAGGGCTGGCTGGAACGCCGCCTGCCCGACGGTGCCGACCAGGAGCAGTACGAGCTGTCGACCGCGGCACTGCAGGCGATCCGATTCGCCGACGGCCTCGAGCAGGCCCGTGTGGCCGCCACCGAAAGCCGCCTGGCGCTGGTCATCGAGCAGCTCTCGCAGCTGGCCGCGCAGACCGAATCCGATCCGGACGCCCGCCTGTCGGCGCTGCGCGACGAGCGCGACCGGATCGACGCCGAGATTGCCCGTGTCGGCGCCGGCCGTGTGATCGCGCTGGACGGCAAGCGCGCGCTGGAACGTGCGCGCCAGATCATCGGCCTGGCCGACGAGCTGACCGAGGACTTCCGCCGCGTGCGCGACGACTTCGAGCAGCTCAACCGCGAGTTCCGCGAACGCATCATCGACGACGAGGGCGAGCGCGGCGATGTGCTGTCGCAGCTGTTCGAAGGCGTGGACGTGATCGGCGAAAGTGACGCCGGGCGCAGCTTCCAGGCCTTCTGGCGCCTGCTCAACGACGCCGAGCAGAGCGCCCAGCTCGATGCCGCACTGGAAGCGGTGCTGGCGCGCGGCTTCGCCCGCCGCCTGGACCGCAACGAACGCAACTTCCTGCGCGGTTTCACCAGCACCATGCTCGAGCGCGGTGGCCAGGTGCACGATGTGCTGCAGAACTTCGCGCGCAGCCTGCGCGGCTTCGTGCAGAGTCGTGGCTACCTGGAACAGCGTCGCCTCAACCAGCTGCTCAAGCAGGCGCAGTCCGAAGCGCTCGCTCTGCGCGACGAGTTCCCCGCACAACGCGGCATCGGCCGCGACCTGCAGCTGACCACCAGCCGCCTGCGCTCGTGGTCGCAATGGAAACTGCACGATCCGCGCAGCGCCCAGGTCGATGGCAACGTCGAATACAACGACGCAGCCGCGATCAGCCTGGAAAGCGTCGGCGATCTGGTCGCCTCGTCCGAAATCGATTTCCGCACCCTGCGCCGCGACCTGCACGACCTGCTCGATGCACAGCCGCGTCTCAGCATCGCCCAGGCCCTGTCGCAGCGCGAAGCGCCGCAGGGTCTTGGCAGCGTCATCGGCTACCTGTCGCTGGGCACGCGCTTCGGCAACGTGGTCGCCGGCGAGCAGGAGCTTGCGCAATGGCGTGGTGGCGACGGCCAGATCCGTCGCGCCCGCATCCCGCTGGTTTGGTTCACCCAGGAGAGACGCCATGAGCTGGCATGAAGATCCCATCGACGCACCGCAGGCCGACGTGGCGGAAGACGCCTACGAGGCCGAGCCGGTGGCGGCCGTGGCGCAGCCCCGCCGTGGCAACGACGTGTACTACCTCGGCGATACCGGGCGCCTGCCGCTGGATGCGCGCCGTGCGCTGTGCCAGCTGCTGATCGGCCCCAGCATCGACCAGCTGCGCCACGCCAAGCTGTGGCCGGCGCTGATCCGCAGCGAGGCGGCCATCCGCTCATCGCTGGCCGACCTGTTCCTGGAACTGGTGCTCGACCGCGACAGTGGCGTGGCGTTCACCCGCCAGGCCGATACCGAAGACGTCGATGCGCCGGTGCTGCTGCGCACCTCCCCGCTGACCTTCATCGACTCGGTGCTGCTGCTGTACCTGCGCCAGCAGCTGGCCGAGGCCGATGCGCGCGGCAACCGCGCGGTGGTCGCCGACGCCGAGATGGCCGAAGCGCTGGCCATCTACGAAAAGAACCTGTCCACCGACCGCGCCGGCTTCAACCGTCGCGTCGCATCGGCGGTGCAGAAGATGAAGGACAACCACATCCTGACCCGCCTCAGCGGCCAGGAAGACCGCCACGAAGTCTCGCCGGCGCTGAAGCTGCTGTTCTCCGCCGAAGACGTGTCCCAGCTTTCGGCGGTCTACCGCCAGCTGCGTGAAACCCCGGCCGCCGAGGCCTGAGAGACCCGACCATCGCATGGCTATCTCCAAGCACACTCCCGCCCTGTTCAACGAAGGCCTGCCGGACCCGCGCCTGCAGCAGTTCCGCATGCGCCGCCTGCAGGTGCACAACTGGGGCACCTTCAACGGCCTGACCGAAGTACCGATCGCCGAACGCGGCTTCCTGTTCGTCGGCCGCTCCGGCTCGGGCAAGTCGACCCTGCTCGATGCCATGTCCGCGCTGCTGACGCCACCGGCCATCGTCGACTTCAACGCCGCTGCACGTGAAGCCGAGCGCAGTGGCCGCGACCGCAACCTGGTGTCCTACGTGCGCGGCGCGTGGGCCGACCAGCAGGACAGCGGCACCGGCGAAATCGCCACCCAGTACCTGCGCAAGGGCGCGACCTGGACCGCACTGGTGCTGGAATACCGCGCCGGCGATGGCCGCGTGGTCAGCCTGGTGCGCCTGCTGTGGATCTCCGGCAATGGCACCTCGGCCGGCGATGTGCGCAAGCACTACATGATCGCCGAGCGCCCGTTCGACATCGCCAAGGACCTCGGCGGTTTCGACCTGGACCTGCGCAAGCTGAAGCAGAAGCTGCCCGACCTGCACCACTTCGACACCTTCTCCGGCTACGCCGAGCGCTTCCGCGACCTGCTCGGCATCGACAACGAGATGGCGCTGCGCCTGCTGCACAAGACGCAGTCGGCGAAGAACCTGGGCGACCTCAACGTCTTCCTGCGCGACTTCATGCTCGACACGCCGAAGACCTTCGACGCCGCCGAGCGCCTGGTCAGCGACTTCGCCGAGCTTGATGGCGCGCACCAGGCGGTGGTCACCGCCCGCCGCCAGGTGGAAACCCTGTTGCCGGCCCGCGCCTACTACAACGACCTGAAGGAAATGCACCGCCGTCGTGGCGACGACGAAGCGCTGAAGCTGGGTGTCGACAGCTTCCGCGAAAGCCGGCGCCAGGCGCTGATCGAAGCGCGCCTGCGCGAGATGGACGTGCGTGACCGCGGCCTGCTTGGCGAAGAAGCCCAGCGCCGTGCCGCGCTCGACAACCACACCGAGCGCCTGGCCGAACTGGAGCTGCAGCGCCGCCAGCAGGGCGGTGAGCGCATCGAGGAACTGGAACGCGAGCAGGGTCGTGCCGAAGCTGAGCGCGATCGCCGTCAGGCCAAGCGCGAGCAGGCACGCCAGGCGGCGCAGCAGCTGGGGGCCGAACTGCCGGACGACGCCCATGGCTTCGCCGAACTGGTCGAGCGCGCACAGAACGAGCTGCAGGACCGCCAGCGTGCCTCCTCGGCACTGGACGACGCGATCAGTGACCGCCTGGGCGGCAAGCGCGATGACGAGCGCCGCTTCGGCGAGGTCCGTGCCGAACTCGAAGCGATGCAGCGCACGCCCTCCAACATCCCGGCGCCGATGCAGAAGCTGCGCGCGCGCCTGGCCGAGGAAACCGGCATCGCCGAGGCGGCACTGCCCTTCGTCGGCGAACTGATCCAGGTCCGCTCGGAAGAGCAGGGCTGGCAGGGTGCCATCGAGCGCGTGCTGGGTGGCTTCGCGCTGTCGCTGCTGGTCGACGACAAGCACTACAACGACGTCGCCGAATGGGTGAACCGTACCCACCTTGGCATGCGCTTCACCTACTACCGCGTGCGCCGCAACGATGATGCATTCGCCCGTGAGCCGTCGGCGAAGTCGCTGCTGCACAAGCTTGAACTGCGCGAGCATGTGTTCGAAAGCTGGCTGCGCCGCGAGCTGGGCAAGCGCTTCGACTACGAATGCGTGGATGCCAAGCAGCTGCGCAACGTCGACCGCGGCATCACCCGCGAAGGCCAGGTCAAGCATCCCGGCGACCGTTTCGAGAAGGACGACCGCAGTGCGGTGGGCGACCGCCGTCGCTGGATCCTCGGCTTCAACAACCACGACAAGTTGGGCGCCTTCGAGCGCGAAGCACAGGAGCTGGCCAAGCGCATCGCCAGCTGCGAGACCGACATCGCGCGCCTGCGCGGGCAGCGTGACCGCGACAACGAACGCCGCCTGGCCTGCCACGAGCTGGTCAGCATCAGCTGGAACGAGATCGACATCGCCGCTCCGCAGCAGCGCCTGAGCGATATCGAAGCCACCCTGCGCGACCTGCGCGAAGGCAACGCCGATCTCGCCAAGCTGGCCAAGCAGATCGACGCCGTGCGCGCCGACATCGAGCAGTCCCGCCGCACCTATGAAGACGTCCGCGTCGAGCGCGGCCAGCTGGTCAAGGAACGTGATCGCCTGGACCGCGCACGCCAGCAGAGCCGTGCACTGGTGCTGCCGAGCCTGGCCCAGGAGCAGGAAGCCGGCCTCGCCGAGCGCCTGCAGGAACAGGGTCCGCTCAGCCTGGAAACGCTCGAAGCGCACATGCGCCAGGTCAGCAACGCGCTGAACGAGCAGTTGTCGTCCTCGCAGCAGGACCTCAACCGCATCGAGAACCAGCTGATCGGCTGCTTCCGTCGCTTCATCCAGCAGTGGCCGGAGGAGTCAGGCGACTTCACCGTGTCGGTGGCCTCGGCCGAGGACTTCCTCGCACGCCTCGAACGGCTGGAACGCGACGGCCTGCCACAGCACGAAGAGCGCTTCTTCGACCTGCTGCAGAACCAGAGCAAGAACAACCTGCTGGCCCTGCAGCGCCACAGCGCAGAGGCCCGCAAGTCGATCGGCCAGCGCCTGGACGAGGTGAACGCCAGCCTGGAGCAGGTGCCGTTCAACCGTGGCACGCTGCTGACCATCGAACTGAGCGACCGCCGCCTGCCGGAGGTCGCTGAGTTCCACCTGCAGCTGCGCGAGGTGCTGTCGCAGCAGCAGACCGAGCAGCGCGAGCTGGCCGAATCGCAGTTCACCGTGCTGCGCCAGCTGGTCAACCGCCTCGGCTCGCAGGAAGGCGAGGACAAGCGCTGGCGCGAGCTGGTGCTGGACGTGCGCATGCACGTGGAGTTCATCGGCGTCGAGCTGGATGCGGAAACGCGCCAGCAGGTCGAGATCTACCGCAGCGGCGCCGGCAAGTCCGGTGGCCAGCGCCAGAAGCTGGCCACCACCTGCCTGGCAGCAGCGCTGCGCTACCAGCTCGGCGGCGCTGACAGCCAGCTGCCCAGTTACGCGGCGGTCGTGCTCGACGAGGCCTTCGACAAGGCCGACAACGAGTTCACCGCGCTGGCGATGAACATCTTCGACAACTTCGGCTTCCAGATGGTGGTCGCCACCCCGCTGAAGTCGGTGATGACGCTGGAGCCGTTCATCGGTGGCGCCTGCTTCGTCGAAATCAGCGGCCGCCACGACTCCGGCGTACTGCTGATCGAGTACGACGAAGAGGGCAAGCGCCTGAAGCTGCCGGAGCGCAGCCGCCAGCAGGCCAACGAACCGGAAGAAGCCGAGGCCTGAGCGCCTCGGGCAATCCACCTGTAGAGCCGAGCCATGCTCGGCTGCTCTTCGCGACCGGAAACGGCGTGCCAACCAAGGTTGGCACCTACCGGGTCATGACGCGCATTCACGCAGCGCGGAACGTATCCCACGCCATCCGCGCGATCAGCACCACCACCAGCCCCACGAACAGCTTGCGGATGAACGGCGTGCCGCCCTTCAGTGCCAGGCGCGTGCCCACCACCGAACCGATGATGTTGGCTGCGGCCATTGGCAGCGCGAACAGCCACAGGATGTTGCCGGTCGGCACGAAGAACGAGATCGCTGCCACGTTGGTCGCCAGGTTCACGACCTTCGACGCCGCTGACGCGCGCAGGAAATCCAGCCCGAAGAAGCGCACGAACAGGAAGATCAGGAAACTGCCGGTGCCTGGCCCGAAGAAGCCGTCGTAGAAGCCGATCGCCGCACCGATCGCCAGCGCGATCACCAGTTCGCGGCGGCCGATCTCCTGCGGCCGGTGCAACGCGCCGAAGTCCTTCTTCCACAGCGTGTAGGCCAGCATCGCGACCAGCAGCACCAGCACCAGCGGCCGTACAGCATCCTTCGGCAACAGGCTGACGGCCGTGGCCCCGGCAAAGGAAAAGATGAAAGCGGTGCCGGCCGCGAACAGCACCGGCTTCCACGGGAAGCGCACATTGCGCGCATAGCGCCAGGCAGCCGCACCGGTACCGAACATCGAACTGAACTTGTTGGTACCAAACAGCATCGCCGGCGTCTGCTGTGGCAGCACCGTGAACAGGCCGGGCAGCTGTACCAGGCCGCCGCCGCCCACGGCAGCATCCACAAGACCGGCGATGAAGGCGATCACCACCAGCCACCACAACTCAGGGGGAACCAGTTCCAGCACGGCGATCAATCAATGTGGGGGCGCGACAGCATACGCCTGTCCTGATCCGGGCGACTGCCGCCGCGCGTGGATCAATTACTGCAACCCGGCGACAATGCCGGCATGAGCCGAAAATCCGCCGATCCCTGCCCCTGTGGCCTTCCCGCCGATTATCCGGTCTGCTGTGGCCGTTTCCATGCCGGCGAGGCCGCGCCCGATGCCGAGCGCCTGATGCGTTCGCGTTACAGCGCCTATGTGAGGGGCCTGGCCGGCTACCTGCGCCACACCTGGCACCCGGACACGCGTCCGGCCGAGCTGTCGCTGGACGACGCACCAGGCCAGCGCACCCATTGGCTGGGCCTGACCGTGCACGACCACACGGTCACCGGCGCAGACAGTGCTGAAGTGCGCTTCACCGCGCGCTACCGCTTCGGCGGCGGCAGCGCGGTGAGAATGACCGAGCACAGCCGATTCCGGTGCATCGACGGCCGCTGGTATTACCTCGACGCGGTCTGAGCCCTACGCACTGGATGCAGCCAGCAGGCGCTGGCCGCCGTGCGCGCGGACCTGGTTGCGACCTCCGTCCTTGGCCATGTACAGCGCCTGGTCGGCGGCCTTGAGCACTGCCGTCGGTCGCGGATCCACGCGGCTGTCGGCCAGCCCGATGCTGACCGTCACCTGCACCACCTGGCCGGTGCCGCCGCGTCCGCGCTGCTGACGGCCGGCTTCGTCGTCACGGCTGCGGGTACTGCGGTCGCGCAGCTGCATGCGGGTGTCCTCGATGCTCTGCCGCAGTGCTTCGACGGCCTCAATGCAGGCCGTCGCCGGGCGGTCCAGGAACACCACCGCGAATTCCTCGCCGCCATAGCGGAACGCTCGGCCACCGTCGCCGACACGCGCCAGCCGCGACCCCACCAGGCGCAGCACGTCATCGCCGGTATCGTGGCCGTGGGTGTCGTTGAACGACTTGAAGTGGTCCACGTCCACCATCGCGATGCTGTAGGTGCCGCGCGCTCGCTGCAGGGTCTCGTTGAACGCCCGTCGCCCGGGCAGGCCGGTCAGCTCATCGCAGAAGGCCATGTGGAAGGATTCCTGAAGCATCGCGCCCAGCATCAACAGCAGGGCGGCGCTGCTCAGCGCCGGCAGCAGTACCGGCTGCAGGAAGATCCGCGGCAGCATCCACCACAGGCACAGCAGGGCCAGCAGCATCGCCGTGTGCAGTGGCCGCGGATGCCGCCACGCCCGCCAGCCCAGCGCTGCGGTCGCCAGCAGGAACAGCAACGCCGGCAGCTGCGCCAGCGCATTCCAGTCGGCGGGAATCCAGGCCCAGTGACGGCTCGACAGCAGATCGTGCATGCCCTGCGGCTGTTGTGCCGCAAGCAGCAGGAAGATCACCAGGGCCGCGCCGCAGACCACGCTGCGCAGCAGCAGGTCCTGGCGTCGGCGTCCGCGTTCCGGCCACAGTGCCAGCCCGGCAAACAGCAGCGGCACCCAGGCCGAGATTGCGTGGAAGCGCAACGGAGTCAAGGCGTCGACATGGCCGCTGCGCAGGTAGCCGCCGACGTCCCGGTGCAGCAGGGCGAACACCACCGCCACCACCAGCAGCAGGCACAACGTGCGTATCTGGTGGTAGAGCAGGGCCAGGCCCGCGCCGAGGCAGGCCAGCAGCCAGGGCAGGATGCGTTGGGCCGGGCTGGCCACATCCTCGGTGCCCAGTGCCATCCACAGCACCAGCACGACCAGCACGGCGGGCAGCACGAACAGGTAATGCGCAGGCTGGCGGAGTGGATGCAGGGGCACGCAGGAAGTCCAGTGCGGTGACGATGCGGCCGCAACACTGCCGTTAGCGGCGTCCTCACCCGCTTCTTGAACACGCGCATTCTGAAAAGGTATGCCCGCAACCATGTGAATGGGGCAGTGTGCCGCCATGACGTCGCACTCACCGCACTGCGCCGATGCTGTAGGCATGGACAGCGTACCCACCGCCGTCGCTGCCCCGCAGCACGACCTCGCCCACCACTTCGCACATGTGCGTGCCCGCAGCCTGCAGTTGGCCGCACCGCTCAGTGCAGAGGACGCCATGCTGCAGAGCATGGCCGACGCCAGTCCCAGCAAGTGGCACCTGGCCCATACCACCTGGTTCTTCGAACGCTTCGTGCTGGCGGGATTCGCCAGTGCGCCTGCGCGTGATCCAGCCTGGGACTATCTTTTCAACAGCTACTACAAAAGCATCGGTCCAGCGCACGCGCGGCCGCAACGCGGCCTGTTGTCGCGGCCCTCGCTGCAGCAGGTGCGCGACTACCGCCAGCAGGTCGACATGCAGGTGCAGTCACGGCTGGCGGCGGGTGACCTCGACGCGCAGGCGCTGCACCACCTGCAGTTGGGGCTGCAGCACGAACAGCAGCACCAGGAACTGCTGTTGACCGACATCAAGCATGCGTTCTGGTGCAATCCGTTGCAGCCGGCCTACCGCGAGGACCTGCAGCCTGCCACCAGCGCTGCCAGTGCGCAGGGCTGGACCGAATCACCCGAACGCATCGTCACCATTGGCGCCGCAGCCTGGCCGCAGCACGCCGCCTTCGCCTACGACAACGAATCGCCGGCGCATCGCGTGCTGCTCCCCGCACACGCACTGGCAGAGCGTCCCGTCAGCAATGGCGAGTACCTCGCCTTCATCGAGGCTGGCGGCTACCGCGAGCCGCGCTGGTGGCTCAGCGAAGGCTGGGCGTTGCGCGAAGCCGAGGGCTGGCAGCACCCGCTGTACTGGGACGATGCCCTGCAGCGCGAGTACACCCTCGGCGGTTGGCGAGAACTTGACCCGCATGCGCCGGTCTGCCACCTCAGCTATTACGAGGCTGATGCCTGCGCGCGCTGGGCGGGTGCGCGCCTGCCCAGCGAGTTCGAGTGGGAAGCCGCCGCTGCGACGCAGCCCCTGCGTGGCCATTTTGCCGACGACGATCAGCTGCACCCTCGGGCGGGGCAGGGCAGTGGGCTGCGGCAGCTGTTCGGCGACGTATGGGAATGGACCCACAGCGCGTATGGCGCCTATCCGGGCTTTCGCCCTTTCGCCGGCAACCTCGGTGAGTACAACGGCAAGTTCATGTGCGGGCAATGGGTGCTGCGCGGTGGCAGCTGCGCCACGCCGCGTGGCCACGTGCGTGCCAGCTACCGTAACTTCTTCATGCCCCCGGCACGTTGGCAGTTCTCCGGGCTGCGCCTGGCCAGGGATCTCGCATGAGTACGGTGCAGGACGCGCTGCAGGCGCTGACCGATCTCACTCCCGGCCGCCAGCAGATCCTTGCCGACGTGGTGGCCGGGCTGTTGCGCACGCCCCGCCAGCTGCCGTCCAAGTACTTCTACGATGCACGCGGCTCGCGCCTGTTCGAGCAGATCACGCATACGCCAGAGTACTACCCCACGCGCACCGAGCTGGCCCTGCTTTCACGGGTACTGCCGGACATCGCCCGAAGCGTCGGGCCGCACCTGCACGTTGTGGAACTGGGCAGCGGCAGTGGCCGCAAGACCGCGTTGCTGCTGGCCGCCCTGCACGACCCGGTGGCCTACACGCCGATTGAAATCTCACGTGCCGCGCTGCTGTCCAGCATCGACCATCTGGCCCCGGCGCTGCCCGAGGTGGAGATGCTGCCGGTCTGTGCCGACTTTACCCGTCCCGTCGCCGTACCCATGCCCGAACGCGAACCCGCGCGACGGCTGCTGTTCTTCCCGGGTTCCACGCTGGGCAACTTTGAAGGCGAGGACGCGGTCGCGCTGCTGCGCGCGATGCGCCAGACCATGGGGCATGATGGCCTGGCCCTGGTCGGCATCGACCTGCACAAGGACCCGGCGTTGATCGAGGCGGCCTACAACGATGCGCAGGGCGTCACCGCCGCATTCACCCTCAACCTGCTGGCCCGCCTGAACCGCGAGATCGGCAGCGACTTCGATCTCGATGGCTTCCGTCATCGTGCACGCTACAGCACCGCGCGGTTGCGCATCGAGACCGATCTGGTCAGCCAGCGGGCACAGGACGTCCACCTGGATGGCCGCATTTTCCACTTCGCCGCCGGTGAACCCATTCGCGTCGAGTACAGCCACAAGTACACCGAGGACAGCTTCGACGCGCTGTTGCGGCAGGCGGGCCTGCAGGTGGCGCAGCGATGGGATGCCGAAAGCCCCGCCTATGGCCTGCGCCTGCTGCGCCGCGCCTGAGGTGGTGGCCAGCCGGTGCCCCTTCAGGTTCGGCAGCACCGCTGCCCCTAAGATGGCCGTGCAACGGCAACACGGAGGACGCCATGCCTGTTCTGACCACGCTCGGCCTGGCGGCCGCCCTTGTGTCGACCCCGGCGCTGCCTGCGGCTTCCGCCGCCAGCACCGATCCGGCGTTCAGCCGCTGCTTGGCGGGCCTGCAGGCCACCGCCGCGACCCAGGGCATCGGCGCTGACCGCTTCAACGAGATCACCGCCGGGCTCACCCCGGACCCCAGCGTGCTCGGCCTGCTCGATGCACAGCCCGAATTCACCACGCCGATCTGGGACTACCTGGCCGCGCTGGTCGATCGCCAGCGCGTCGCTGATGGTCGCGCCCTGCTGCAGCAGCACCGCGACCTGCTCGATCGCGTGTCGGCCCAGTATGGCGTCGATCCGGCCACCATCGTCGCGGTCTGGGGCGTGGAGAGCGACTACGGCCGCGTGTTCGGCAAGCGCCCGCTGCTGCAGTCATTGGCCACGCTGTCGTGCGCCGGCCGCCGCCAACCTTTCTTCCGCGGTGAGCTGCTGGCGCTGCTCAAGCTGATCGACCGCGGCGACCTGCAGGCACAGGGGCTCACCGGCTCCTGGGCCGGTGCCTTCGGGCACACCCAGTTCATGCCCAGCACCTATGCACGCATCGCCGTGGACGGTGATGGCGATGGCCGCCGCGATCTGGTCGGCAGCATTCCCGATGCACTGGCCTCCACCGCCAACTACCTCAAGCGTGCCGGTTGGCGCAGTGGCGAACCATGGGGCATGGAGGTGCATGTGCCCGCCGGCTTCAACGCCAGCCAGGCCGGCCGCACCCAGCGTCGTGCCCTGGCCGATTGGCGCGCGCAGGGCGTGACCGCGCTGGATGGCAGCGCGTTGGCTCCGGCCAACCTGCCGGCGGATGCGCGCGCCGCCCTGCTGCTGCCGGCCGGCAACAAGGGCCCTGCGTTGCTGGTGTTCCGCAACTACGACGCGATCTACAGCTACAACGCTGCCGAAAGCTATGCGCTGGCGATCGCGACGCTTGCCGACCAGCTGCGCGGCGGCAACGGGCTGGCTACCGCCTGGCCGACCGACGATCCAGGCCTGGGCCGCGATGAGCGTCGCCAGCTGCAGACCCTGCTGCTGGCCCGCGGCCACGACATCGGTGCCGCCGACGGCATGATCGGTACCGCCACGCGTCGCGCGATCCAGGCCGAGCAGCAGCGCCTGGGCTGGAGCGAGGTGGACGGCCGCGCAGGCCAGCGCATCCTGCGCACGCTGCAGGAAGAGGCGGCCGCCATCGCACCCGCTGCGCAGAATGCCTTGCTGGCGGCACGTTGACCGCGACATCATCGCCGCGGTCTTCAAGGAGCGTCATCGCATGCAGTCGAATCCGGACATCAGCACCGGCCTGTATCACGGCCTGGAGGCCTGGCAGGTGCGAACCGCCAATGCCACAGCGGTCGTGAGTGTGTTTGGTGGCCAGCTGCTGTCGTTCATTCCCGATGGGCAGCCCGATCTGTTCTGGCTTTCGCCCACGCGCGCCGAGCTGCCCACGCCCATCCGCGGTGGCGTCCCGGTGTGCTGGCCGTGGTTCGGTCGCCAGGGCAAGAGCGCCGATGCACCGGCGCATGGCCTGGTACGTACCGCGCGCTGGGAGCTTCTTCAGGCCACCCAGAGCGATGACGGCGAGGTAGAGCTGCAGTTGGCACCTGCGCCCTGCGCCGATCCCGGCCTGCGCCTGCAGATGCAGCTGCGCGTCGGCCGCCAGCTGCGCCAGCAGCTCGTCACCGAAAACACCGGAACCTCGCCGGTGACCTTCACCCAGGCCCTGCACAGCTACTTCCGGGTCGGCGATGCCACTCGTGTCGAGGTCGATGGCCTCGACGGCCTGCAGTACCTGGACAAGTACGAGGACGGCGCGCAGCTGCGCCAGCAGCAGGGGCCCTGGTCACTGCGTGACCCGCGCGATCCGGGGCGCAGCGACCGCATCTATACCGGTGCCGGCGGCCACTACGTGCTTCGCGATCCCGTCCTGCAGCGGCGGATCGAGATCCGCAGCGAAGGCAGCCAGACCCTGGTGGCCTGGAACCCCGGCATGGAGGCAGCGGCGAAGATGGCCGATGTCGGCGACGGTTGGCACGATTACGTGTGCCTGGAAGTGGCCAACGCCGGGCCAGAGCAGATTACGCTTGCGGCGGGTGCGCGCCATCAACTGGTGCAGACCCTGGGCAGTACCGCGCTGTAGGCGCTGGCAGCGGTTCCAGTTTGTCGAGGCAGGTAGCAGGGACGGAAAACATGCAGGAAGCACAATGGTGGTACGCCAATGGCAGGCAGAGCAGTGGGCCGGTCGATCTGGCCGGTCTTCGCCAGCTGCAGCGGGAAGGGACGGTTACGGCGCGCACCCTGCTCTGGTGCGAAGGCATGCCCTCATGGCGGCCGTTGGCCGAACTGGAGCAGGCTTCCACCCCCATCGAGGTGGGTCCGGCCCCGGATATCGACGCAGCCCCTGCAGTTGAGGGCATTGCGCCGAATGTCGGCGATCCGTCCGATCCCTATCGTGCGCCGGTCGCTGTACCGGACAGGGCTGCGGCTGCGGGGCTGGAGGGCGAGAGGGCCTTGTACGCCAGCGTGGTCGGCGGCAACTTCCCGATCTATCGCCAGCGCTGGCGGCTGGATCAGGGCATTGCCACGGGCAGTGGCACCTGGCACTGGCCGGCCTTCCTGCTCGGCCCGATCTGGATGATGTACCGCAAAATGTACCGCCTGGCGGCAATGTGGGTCGGCCTGCTGCTGCTGATCAGCGTGGTGGAGACCATGCTGGATGTGCCCGAAGGCGTGTCGCTGGTCATCACCATCGCGCTCAGCGTCACCACCGGCACCTTTGGCAACACCTGGTACCTGGCACACTGCCAGCGCCTGATCGCCCAGGCCCGTGCCGTCAGCGGCGGCGATGACGCACGGCTGCACAGCGAGCTGACCGCACGCGGCGGCACCAGCGTGGTCGCTACACTGGCCGCCATCGTCATCTCGGTGGTGTTGAGCACCATCGGCGCCGCACTGGCAGGGTAGGGCAGGTCAGCGGCCCTGACGGGGCCGCAGCACCAGCAGGGACAGCGCACCGGCCACCAAGCCCCAGAACGCCGAACCGATCCCGGCCAGGGAGACCCCCGAGGCGGTGACCAGGAAGGTGACCAGTGCCGCCTCGCGGTCCCGCTCTACCGCCAGCGCACTGGCCAGGCTGTTGGCGATGGTGCCGAACAGCGCGATACCGGCCACGCACGCCACCAGCTCGCTGGGGAAGGCCGCGAACAGTGCGGCCACGGTGGCGCCGAACAGTCCGATGATGATGTAGAAGGCACCTGCCGCCATGGCGGCGGTATAGCGTCGTGCCGGGTCCTCATGTGCATCACGGCCCATGCAGATCGCGGCGGTGATTGCCGCCAGGTTCAGCGCGTAGGCACCGAACGGCGCCAGCAAGGTATTGACCACGCCGATCCAGCCGATCAGCGGCGACACCGGCGCGTCATAGCCGGAGGCACGCATCACTGCCACACCGGGAATGTTCTGCGAGGCCATGGTGACCACGAACAGGGGCAGGGCGATGCCGGCTACCGCAGTCCAGGACAGGGATGGGGTCACCCATTGCGGTATCGCCAGTTGCAGCTGCACCTGCTGTGCGTGCAGCAGGCCACGGCTGGCTGCGACCGCGATGCCGACCAGCAGTGTGGCGATCACCGCATAGCGCGGGAACAGGCGGCGTCCCGCCAGCCAGGTGGCGAACATTGCCAGTGCCAGTACCAGCTGGGAATTCATGGCCACGAACACGTCCAGACCGAAGCGCAGCAGCACGCCGGCCAGCATGCCGGCGGCCAGCGCCATCGGCACCCGCTGCATCAATCGTGCGAACACTCCGGAGAAGCCTGCCAGCATGCCAAGCACTGCGGCGAGCAGGAATGCACCGGTGGCCTCGGCGAGCGAGGCGCCACCTGCACCGACCACCAGCATCGCCGCGCCCGGTGTCGACCATGCGGTCACCACCGGCACGCGATAGCGCAGCGACAGCCCGATGCAGGTGACACCCATGCCCAGTCCCAGTGCCCACATCCAGGAGGCGATCTGTGCCTGGTCGGCGCCGACAGCCTGGGCGGCCTGGAACACGATCACGGCTGAGCTGGCGAAGCCGACCAGCACCGTAATGAAGCCAGCGACGATGGCCGGCATCGAAAGATCGCGCCACCACGCGCGCCGCACCTGCATGCTCATTGCTCTGTCTCCACTGTGCATCCTTGCATTGATAGGGGTTGCGGCGTTGACCGCGCAACGCGCGGGCAACGCCGCCGCGATCTTCGAGCGTACGTCATGCGTGATGTCGCGATGCTTCTGTCATCACCGTGCAAAAAAAGCCTTGACGAAATCTGCAGGATCTCTAGAATTCGCCCCCTTGCTGCAGCGCATCGCTTCCCCGGAAACGACACGCGAACAGCGACGCCACCACCGACGAACGCGTTGATCGAACGAAGGTGTTGACGGACTCGAAAAGTCCGGCATAATAGGCGGCTCGCAACGACGAAAGGCCCTCGGGCCCAACGACGAAGCAGCATCGGCAACAACGTCCACTCCGGTGAGACGGCCTTGAAAAAAGGTGTTGACGAAGCGGAAAAGCCGGCTATAATGGGCGGCTCGCTACGAAGGAAACTTCGCGGCATACGGGAACGGCGCTGAGGCCACTTCCCCGGATCTTTGAAAGTATGCGCAGGTATCTTGTGAAGGC